>JBKJKU010000410.1:0-9309 GCA_046597355.1 Aquabacterium sp. | reverse complement strand
GGGCCATGGGTCAACCGGCTGCTTTCTGCACTGACTGGACGAACGCAATATGAGAGGGTGGCGGAGGCTTACGCGCCCGGAAGGTTGAGAATGCGCTTGGCGACGATGCCGAGCATGACCTCGCTGGTGCCGCCCTCGATCGAGTTGGCCTTGGTGCGCAGCCAGGTGCGGGCCGTGGCGCCGTCCCTTGATCGCTCACTCTCCCACTCCAGCGCATGGGCGCCGCCCACCGCCATCATCAGCTCCCAGCGGCGCTTGTTGAGCTCGGCGCCGTAGTACTTGAGCATCGACGACATCGCAGGATGGCCCTGGCGCGCACGGCCCAGGTCGCCGGCCCGCTCCATGGCCAGCCGGAAAGCCGCTTCGTCGGCCTCGAACTCGGCAATCTGGGCGCGCAGCATCGGGTCCGCCAGCCGGCCGCTGGCGTCCAGCCCGATGGCGGCGGCCGCCTGCTGGCCCAGCGGCTTGGCGGCAGACCGGTCGCCGATGCTGCCGATCATCTCGCGCTCATGTGCCAGCAAATGCTTGGCCACGTCCCAGCCCGCGCCGGGCTGGCCGATCAGGTTGGCTTTGTCCACCCGCACGTTGTCGAAAAAGGTCTCGCAGAACGGGCTCTTGCCCGAAATCAGCAAAATCGGCCGGGTGCTGACGCCGGGTGAAGCCATATCGAACAGCACAAAGCTGATGCCGGTGTGCTTCTTGGCACTGTCGGTGCGCACCAGGCAGAAGATCCAGTCGGCCAAGTCGGCATACGAGGTCCAGATCTTCTGGCCGTTGACGATGAAGTGATCACCGCAATCTTCAGCCTTGGTCGCCAGCGACGCCAGGTCCGAGCCGGCGTTGGGCTCGCTGTAGCCCTGGCACCAGCGGATTTCGCCTCGGGCTATTTTTGGCAGGTGCTCCAGCTTTTGCGCCTCGCTGCCAAACTTCAGCAGCGCCGGGCCCAGCATCCAGATGCCAAAACTTTGCAGCGGCGCGCGGCACTGCAGCGTGCGCATCTCCTGCGCCAGGATCTTGGCCTGCTCGCCGCTCAAACCGCCACCCCCGTAGGCGGTGGGCCAGGTGGGCACGGTCCAGCCGCGTGCCGCCATGGTGTGCAGCCATTGCTGCTGCGCGGGGCCGCTGAACTTGACGTTTCGACCGCCCCAGCAGGCGTCGTCCTCGCTGGTCATGGGCCGGCGCATCTCGGCCGGGCAATTCTGGACCAGCCAGGCGCGGGTTTCCTCGCGGAAAGCGGCCAGCTCAGGCGTGGCGTCTTGCGGGACGCTGGCGGCCCCGGTCTTGGCCGCGTTTTCGCCACGGTTGGGGACGGTGTTCTGGACGGGGGTGATGGCCATGGTGAGGATCCGTTGGCAAGGGGACAAGCGCAGCACGCCTGCCTAGCAGACGCTTCACCGATGGTACAAACCCTGTTTTCTAAAACTTGCCGCACAGGCGACAACCCCGGCATGCGGCTAGGGAAAACGACAACGTACCAGACCTTCTATTTCAGCGCATCATCGTGGCCGACGCGGCGCCCAGCGGCGCCGCCCGCCAGGAGACCCATGCGCCCGATTGCCGCCCTGCCGCAGCCCTTGCCCGACGCCAGCCCCCGGCCTGCCCACTGATGGGCGCGTACATCCTGCGGCGCCTGCTTGCACTGGTGCCCACGCTGATCATCGTCAGCATCATCGTGTTCGTCACCATCCGGCTGATTCCGGGTGACGTGATCGACATGATGCTGAGCCAAAACGACATCGGCGCCGACAAGCTCAGCCGCAACCAACTGATCGCCGCGCTGGGCATGGACCGGCCAATGCCCGAGCAGTACCTGCGCTGGGTCTGGGCGCTGCTGCACGGCGACCTCGGCAACTCGCTGTGGCATTCCACGCCGGTGTTGCAGGAGGTGCTCAACCGGCTGCCGATCACCTTTGAGCTGGGCCTGATGGCGCTGATCATCGGTCTGCTGATCGCGCTGCCGATTGGCGTCTATTCGGCGATGCGCCAAGACACCAAGAGCGACCTGCTGTTCCGCTCGTTCTCGATCCTGCTGCTGGCCGTGCCCAGCTTCTGGCTGGGCACGATGGTGATGGTGTTCCCGTCGATCTGGTGGGGCTGGTCGCCCGAGGTCAACTACGTCAAGTTCAGCGACGATCCGCTGCAAAACATGAAGCAGATGCTGGTGCCCGCGCTGGTGCTGGGCACCTCGCTGTCGGCCATCACCATGCGCATGACGCGCACCATGATGCTTGAGGTGCTGCGCCAGGATTACATCCGCACCGCCTGGGCCAAGGGCCTTCGCGAGCGCGTGGTGGTGGTGCGCCACGCAGTACGCAATGCGCTGATTCCGGTGGTCACGCTGATCGGCCTGCAGGCGCCGCTGCTGATCGGCGGCGCGGTGATCATCGAACAGATCTTTGTGCTGCCCGGCATGGGGCTGATGATGCTGGACGCGGTGAGCCAGCGCGACTACCCGGTGATCTCCGGCGTTTTCCTGGTGGTGGGCGTGGCGGTGATGCTGATCAATCTGGTGGTCGACCTCAGCTACGGCCTGCTCGACCCGCGCGTGAGGCACCAATGAGCACCCCATTGAGCACACCAATCAGCACGACCACCCTGCGGCCCGTGACAGCCGACCTGGCGCCGGCCCCGCATCCGCTGCGCCATTTCCTGAACCGGCTGTTCCGTGAGAAGCCGATCGGTGCAGCCTCGGCGCTGGTCTTTTTGCTGTTTGTCTTCTGCGGTATGTTCGCCGATGTGTTGGCGCCCTACGGCTTCAACGAGATCAACATGAGTGTGCGCCTGAAGGCGCCGTCCTGGTCCCATCCCTTTGGCACCGACAACCTCGGCCGCGACCTGTTCTCGCGCTGCCTCTACGGCGCGCAGCTGTCGGTGATCATCGGGCTGTCGGCGGCGGCGCTGGCCACCCTCATCTCGGTGCTGATTGGCGGGCTCACCGGCTACCTGGGCGGCAAGTTCGACATGATCGTGCAGCGCATCGTCGATGCCTACATGTCCTTCCCTGAGTTGGTGATCCTGATCGCCGTGGTTTCGGTGCTCGGCCCCGGCATGCTGCAGATCATCGGCGTGCTCAGCCTGGTGCTGGGCATCGGCGGGTCACGCATCATCCGCAGCGCGGTGGTGTCGGCGCGCGAGAACATGTACGTGCATGCGGCGCAGTCGATCGGCGCATCCACCGGCCGTGTGCTCTGGCGCCACCTGCTGCCCAACATCATGCCGCCGATCATCGTGCTGTTCACCACCCGTGTCGGCGCAGTGATCCTGATCGAGTCGGGCCTGTCGTTTCTGGGCCTCGGCGTGCCGCCGCCGGCGCCCACCTGGGGCGGCCTGCTGTCGGGCAGTGGCCGCACCTACATGTTCCAGGGGCCCTGGCTGGCCCTGGCGCCGGGCCTGTGCCTGACGGTGGTGGTGTATGCGACCAACGTCTTCGGCGACGCGCTGCGCGACCTGCTCGACCCGCGCATGCGGGGTTCGAAGTGAGCATGACTGACCACTGCCCAAGACACCCACGACACCCGGAGACCGCAACCATGACCGCTTCGAAGACTTCTCTCATGCTGCGCGCCATCGCCGCGGCTGGCGCATTGGCATTTGGCTCGACGGCGCTGGTCGGCACCGCGCTTGCCCAGGCCGAGAAGCCGCAGTACGGCGGCACGCTCAACATCGGCATGGTGTACTTCACGCTGTCGCCACTGTCCTGGGACCCGGCCGACTGGGCCTGGAAGTTCGGCCAGGACACCGGTCTGGTCTACGAGCAGCTGATGGTGGGCGACCTGTCGAAATCCATCCGCAAGGGCGGCAAACACGCTTTTATCGCCGATTCCTGGCTGCCGTCGGACGGCATGCGGGGTGAGCTGGCCGAGAGCTGGAAGATCATGGACAACCCGTTCCGGGTCGAGTTCAAGCTGCGCAAGGGCGTAATGTTTCCAGACAAGCCCGGCGTGATGAAGTCGCGTGAGCTGGTGGCCCAGGACGTGGTTGACAGTTTCAACCGGCTCAACGGCAGCAAGAAAAAGATCCCCACCTACTACGACCACGTCGACAAGGTCGAGGCCACCAACCCGCACACGGTGTTGTTCACCTTCAAGCAGTATTTCTCGGAGTGGGACTACCGCTTCGGCTGGGGCTACTACTCGGCGATCGTGCCCAAGGAGGTGGCCGACGCCGGCGCCGGCGCCGGCGACTGGAAGCGAGTCAACGGCACCGGCCCGTTCATGCTGACCGACAACGTGCAGGGCAACGCCGTCACCTTCAGCAAGAACCCGATCTACTGGGACAAGGAGCCCATCAGCGGCCAGTCCTACAAGCTGCCGTTTGTCGACAAGATCGTCTACCGCACCATCAAGGACGAGACGACGATGTACACCGCGCTGCGCACCGGCAAGGTCGATGTGCTCGAGTCCGTGCGCTGGAGCGCGGTGGCCGAGCTGAAGAAGAACGCACCCGCGCTGAAGTGGAAGAGCTGGGTCAACACCGGCGGCACCTTCATGGCGATGCGGGTCGACACCAAGCCCTTCGATGACATCCGGGTGCGCCGCGCGATGAACCTGGCGGTCAACAAGCAAGAGATCGTCAAGAGCTATTACGGCGGCAATGCCGAGCTGTTCGGCTACCCGATGCACCCGGATTACGCCGGTTACTACGAGCCGCTGGACAAGATGCCGGTGGCCGCGCAAGAGCTGTTTGCCTACAACCCCGACAAGGCCAAAGCGTTGCTCGCCGAGGCGGGGCTGCCCAAGGGCTTCAGTTTCAAGATGCAGGTCTGCTCTTGCAGCCCCGACCACATGGACCTGGCGCCGCTGGTGGCCGCTTACCTGGAGAAGGTCGGCGTCAAGATGGAAATCCAGCCGATGGAATACGGCGCTTTCCTGTCGGCGATGACCACCAAGACCAACGCGGCCGGCTACATGATGCAAAACGGGCACACCAACCCGACCACCAGCATCCGCAAGAGCTTCGTCACCAAGCAGACCTGGAATCCGTCACAGTACAGCGACCCCGAACTCGACAAGCGCATGGCGGCCACCTATGCCGAGCCTGACGAGGGCAAGCGCCAATTGCTGATCAAGCTGCTGACCCGCGACATCGTCGAGAAGGCGCCCTACATCTGGTTGCCGACACCGCAGGTCTACACCGCCTGGTGGCCCTGGGTGAAAAACTATGACGGCGAACTGCGTGTCGGGTCCGAGCGCCCCGGCCCGATCCATGCGCGCATGTGGGTCGACGAGGCGATGAAGAAGAAAATGGGCTTTTGAATGCCCCCAGGGTCTAACAACTCTCGACCCGCCCCGCGCGGGTCTCAAGCAGTGTCGCCAGGCGACATGGGCTTGAGACCCTCCGCCCAGTCCCTTCGCAGCCTGATCCGGCCCGGTCGCAAGACCGCGCTTGCGCTGCCGCATGCCAGACCAACCCGAGCTTGCCGACCGAGGCCTTTTGCCATGACCCACAAGACCCCTGCCCGCCATGCGCTGCGCGCTGTAATCCTGACTGGCCTGATGGCCGCAGCCCCGCTGCTGGTTCCTGCCCAGGCGTACGCCCAGGCCCAAGCCGCGGCCGAAAAACCGCAATATGGCGGCACGCTCAACATCGGCCACCACCATGTCACCTTGTCGCCGCTGTCCTGGGACGCCGCCGACTGGACTTGGAAGTTCAACCAGGACACCGGCCTGGCCACCGAGAACCTGTTTGCCGCCGACCTGAGCCAGTCCACCGGTCGAGGCGGCAAGCACCGCTTCATTGCCGACGCCTGGCTGCCGTCGGACGCGATCCGCGGTGAGCTGGCCGAGAGCTGGAAATTCTCAGACAACGGCCTGCGCCTGGACATCAAGCTGCGCAAGGGCGTGATGTTCCCCGACAAACCGGGCGTGATGAAGTCGCGCGAGATGGTGGCCGACGATGTGGTCTACAGCTACAACCGCTATGACAAGAGCCCCAAGCGCATCCCGACCTACTTCGACCACATCGACAAGGTCGAGGCAATCGACAAGCACACGCTGCGGTTCACCTTCAAGCACTACTTTGCCGAATGGGACTACCGCTTCGGCTGGGGGTACTACTCGGCCATCGTGCCCAAGGAAGTGACCGATGCCGGTGCCGGCAACTGGAAGAACTTGAACGGCACCGGCCCCTTCATGCTGACCGACGTGGTGCAGGGCAGCGCCGTCACCTTCAGCAAAAACGAGCTGTATTGGGACAAGGAGAAGATCGGCAGTCAGAGCTACAAGCTGCCCTTTGTCGACAAGATCATCTACCGCACCATCAAGGACGAGGCCAGCTTTCTGACCGCGTTGCGCACCGCCAAGCTCGACGTGCTGGAAAACATCCGTTGGAGCGCGGTCGAAGAGCTGAAGAAAAGCGCGCCGGCGCTGAAGTGGAAAAAGCGGGTCCACACCTTCGGCACCTTCGTCGCAATGCGGGTCGACACCAAGCCCTTCGACGACATCCGGGTGCGCCGCGCGCTGAACCTGGCGGTCAACCAGCAAGAGATCGTCAAGTCCTACTACGGCGGCAACGCCGAGCTGTTTGCCTACCCGATGCACCCCGACTACACCGGCTACTACGAGCCGCTGGACAAGATGCCGATCGCAGCGCAAGAGCTGTTCACCTACAACCCCGAAAAAGCCAAGGCGCTGCTGGCCGAGGCCGGCTACCCCAAGGGCTTCACGTTCAAGACCCAGGTCTGCTCGTGCAACCCCGACCACATGGACCTGGTGCCGCTGCTCGCCGCCTACCTGGAAAAGGTCGGCGTGAAAATGGAAATCCAGACCATGGAGTACGGCGCCTACCTGTCGGCGATGACCACCAAGACACATGCTGCTGGCTACCTGATGAACAACGGTCACTCCAACCCGACCACCAGCATCCGCAAGAGCTTTGTGACCAAGCAGACTTGGAACCCGTCGATGTGGACCGACCCGGAGTTCGACAAGCGCATGGAGCAGGTCTACCGCGAGCCCGACGAGAGCAAGCGCCAGTTGCTGCTCAAGCTGATGACCCGCGAGATTGTCGAGAAGGCGCCCTACATCTGGCTGCCGATCCAGCACACCTTCACCGCCTGGTGGCCGTGGGTGAAAAACTACGACGGCGAGCTGCGTGCCGGCGGCGAGCGGGTCGGGCCGATCCATGCCCGCATGTGGGTAGACCAGCCGATGAAAAAGAAGATGGGCTTTTGAGGCCCTGAGCCCCACACACGCCATGGACCAACCCCTGCTCAGCGTTCGCAACCTGGTCACGCGCTTTCGCACCGCGCGCGGCACGCTCACCGCCGTCGACCACGTCTCCTTCGACGTCCATGCCGGCGAGACCGTGGCCATCGTCGGCGAGTCGGGCTCGGGCAAGAGCGTCACAGCACTGTCCATACTGCGCCTGATCCCCGACCCACCGGGCCAGATCGCCGGTGGCGAGATCCTGTTCGAGGGCCGTGACCTGCTCAAGCTCAGCGACGCCGAGATCCGCGACGTCCGTGGCGACCGCATCGCGATGATCTTCCAGGAGCCGATGAGCTCGCTGAACCCCTCGCTGACGGTGGGCATGCAGGTCGGCGAGCCGATCAACCTGCACCGCAAACTGCCCTGGAGCAAGGCACTGGAAAAGGCCCGTGAGCTGCTGGGCATGGTGCGCATGTCCGACACCGCCTCCCGTGTTGCCGCCTACCCCCACCAGTTCTCCGGCGGCATGCGCCAGCGCGCGATGATCGCGATGGCGATGGCCTGCGAGCCCCGCCTGATCATCGCCGACGAGCCGACCACTGCGCTCGACGTCACGGTGCAGGCGCAGATCCTTGACCTGCTCAAGGACCTCGCGCAGCGCACAAATTCGGCGCTGATCCTGATCACCCACGACCTCGGCGTGGTGGCACGGTACGCTGACCGGGTGGTGGTGATGTATGCCGGTCGGGTGATCGAGTCAGCGCCCGCGGCCGAGCTGTACGCTCGGCCGCGCCACCCCTACACCCGGGGCCTGATGGCGTCGGTGCCGCGGCTGGATGGCAACCCGGACGAGCGGCTGATCCCGATCGACGGCCAGCCGCCCGACCTGGCACGCTTGCCGCCGGGCTGCGCCTTTGCACCGCGCTGCCGTCAGGCCAGCGATGCCTGCCGCAGTGCACCGCCGCCGCTGCGCAACATCACCCCGCTGCACCAATTGGCCTGCGTGCTGGAGAGCTGACCCGTGACTGAGCCGCTGCTGCGAGTTGAAAACCTGAAGGTGCATTTCCCGGTGCACAAGGGCGTGCTGTTCAAGACCCAGGTGGCCACCGTGCATGCAGTTGATGGGGTGTCGTTCACACTCGACCGCGGCGAGACGCTGGGCCTGGTGGGCGAGAGCGGCTGCGGCAAATCGACCACCGGGCTGGCGGTGCTGCGCATGCTCGAGCCCACCAGCGGCCGCATCGAGTTCGAAGGCCAGGACATCACCCACCACGACAAGGCGCAGATGCGGCCGCTGCGCCAGCGCCTGCAAATGGTCTACCAAGACCCGTTTGGCTCGCTCAACCCGCGCATGAAAGTCAGGGACATCATCGGCGAGCCGCTGGTGGTGCATGGCAAGGCCGGCGACCGCACCGCCTACGACGACCGCATCGCCGAGCTGATGCGCACCGTCGGCCTGCTGCCCGACATGGCCGACCGCTATCCGCATGAGTTCTCGGGCGGGCAGCGCCAGCGCATCGGCATCGCCCGCGCACTGGCGCTGGAGCCCAGCCTGATCATTTGCGACGAGGCGGTGTCGGCGCTGGACGTGTCGATTCAGGCCCAGGTCGTCAACGTGCTGCAAGAGCTGCAAGACCGTCTGGGCCTGGCCTACCTGTTCATCGCACACGACCTGGCCGTGGTGCGCCACTTGAGCCACCGGGTGGCGGTGATGTACCTGGGCACCATCGTCGAGATCGCTGCCCGTGACGACCTGTACCGCGAGCCGCTGCACCCCTACACCCAGGCGCTGCTGTCGGCGGTGCCGGTGGCCGACCCGGTGGTGGAGCGCGCCCGCAAGCGCATCGTGGTGCAAGGCGAGGTGCCCAGTGCGCTCAAGCCCCCGCCGGGCTGCCGCTTCCACACCCGCTGCCCGCTGGCCATTGCCCGCTGCCGCAGCGAAGACCCGCCGCTGCAAGACATGGGCGGAGGGCGGTCGGTGGCTTGCCACTTGCAGGTGCCCTAGCACTTGGCCGCCTAGGCCGCCCAAAGTTGTCGGGTCAAGCCGGGTGCTGGCCGATCCGGGCACGCAGCCCGGCAAAGTACGTCCCGTCTACCGGCACTGACAACCCAGAGGCCGCACCGGCCAGCAACAGACCGCGCAGTTGCTGGCGATCCTGGT
>JBKJKU010000250.1:0-3560 GCA_046597355.1 Aquabacterium sp. | reverse complement strand
GGTTCTTCTTGATCCACGGCATCATCGCGCGCAGTTGCTCGCCGACCACCTCGATCGGGTGCTCGGCGGTCAGGCGACGACGCGAGAGCAGCGTCGGCGCGCCGGCACGGTTCTCGACGATGAAGCTCTTTGCGTATTCGCCGGTCTGGATGTCTTTCAAGACCTGCTTCATCGCCTTCTTCGTCTCGTCGGTGACGATCTTCGGTCCGGTCACGTACTCGCCGTATTCGGCATTGTTCGAGATCGAGTAGTTCATGTTGGCGATGCCGCCTTCATAAATCAGGTCGACGATCAGTTTGAGCTCGTGCAGGCACTCGAAGTAGGCCATCTCGGGCGCGTAGCCGGCTTCGACCAAAGTCTCGAAACCCGCCTTGATCAGTTCGACCGTGCCGCCGCACAGCACGGCCTGCTCGCCGAACAGGTCGGTTTCGGTCTCTTCGCGGAAGTTGGTCTCGATGATGCCGGCCTTGCCGCCGCCGTTGGCCGCAGCATAGGACAACGCCAGATCACGCGCCTTGCCAGTCTTGTCGGCATGAATGGCGATCAGGTGCGGCACGCCGCCACCCTGGGTGTAGGTGTTGCGCACGGTGTGGCCGGGCGCCTTGGGCGCGACCATCCAGACGTCGATGTCCTCGCGCGGCACCACCTGGCCGTAGTGCACGTTGAAGCCGTGCGCAAACGCCAGCGACGCGCCGGCCTTCATGTTGGCGGCGACATCGGCGTTGTAGACCGCCGCGATCTGCTCGTCGGGCAACAGCATCATCACGACGTCGGCAGTCTTGACGGCGTCAGCGATTTCAGCGACCTTCAGGCCGGCCTTTTCGGCCTTGGACCAGGACGCACCACCCTTGCGCAGCGCGACGGTGACCTTGACGCCCGAGTCGTTCAGGTTTTGCGCATGGGCATGGCCCTGCGAGCCGTAGCCAATGATCGTGACGTTCTTGCCCTTGATCAGGCTCAGGTCGGCGTCTTTGTCGTAAAAAACTTTCATGGGGTTCTCCAGGGTCAGGGTCGGGTGTTGGGGGTGAATACGGTCAAAACAGAGACTCAAACGCGCAGGATGCGCTCGCCGCGGCCAATACCGCTGGCGCCGGTGCGCACGGTTTCCAGGATTGCGCTGCGGTCGATGCCTTCAATGAAGGCGTCGAGCTTGCTGGCGTCGCCGGTCAGCTCCAGCGTGTAGCTCTTTTCGGTCACGTCAATGATGCGGCCCCGAAAAATGTCAGCCATGCGCTTCATTTCCTCGCGCTCCTTGCCGACGGCGCGCACCTTGATAAGCATCAGCTCACGCTCGGTGAAGCTGCCTTCGGTCAAGTCCACCACCTTGACCACCTCGATCAGGCGGTTAAGGTGCTTGGTGATCTGCTCGATCACGTCGTCCGAGCCGGTGGTGACGATGGTCATGCGCGACAGCGACGCGTCTTCGGTGGGCGCCACCGTCAGGCTCTCGATGTTGTAGCCGCGGGCCGAAAACAGCGCGACCACGCGGGACAGGGCACCCGGCTCGTTTTCGAGCAGTACGGCAATGATGTGTCTCATGTCTATCCTGGGTTGGCGGGGTTCTTCACGCTCGGCGGCGGTAACCGCCGGCGCTTGGCCGCGCCGATCAAAAAAACTGGTCGAAGTAGGGGTCTGAAGCTGTTGACGGCATCCGGTGATCCGCCGTGCCTGCCACGGTCATGACAGACACCCGGATCACCTTCGGACCATCACAGGTCTTCGGACCCCAGCAGCATCTCGCTGATGCCCTTGCCCGCCTGCACCATAGGCCAGACGTTTTCGGTCTGGTCGGTGCGCACATCGAGAAAGACCGTGCGGTCCTTCAAGCGGATCATTTCCCGCAAAGCGGGCTCCACCTCGGACGGCCGCTCGGTCTTCAGGCCGATATGGCCATAGGCCTCAGCGAGTTTGACGAAGTCGGGCAACGCGTCCATGTAGCTGTGCGAGTAGCGGCCACCGTAGTCGATCTGCTGCCATTGCCGCACCATGCCGAGGTAGCGGTTGTTCAGCGCCACGATCTTCACGGGGGTTTTGTACTGCTGGCAGGTCGACAGCTCCTGGATGCACATCTGGATCGAACCTTCACCGGTGATGCAAAACACCTCCGACTCGGGCTTGGCCAGCTTGATGCCCATCGCGTACGGCAGGCCCACGCCCATCGTGCCCAGGCCACCCGAGTTGATCCAACGCCGGGGCTCTTCGAAGCGGTAGTACTGCGCCGCCCACATCTGGTGCTGGCCGACATCGCTGGTGATGTAGGTGTCGATGTCCTTGGTCAGCTCACACAGCGTCTGCACCACAAACTGCGGTTTGATCACATCGTCGCTGTTCTTGAAGGCCAGGCATTCCCGCTTGCGCCACTCGTTGATCTGGCCCCACCAGGATGACAGTGCGCTCACGTCGGGTCGGGTCTGCGACTCCTTGACATAGGCGATCATCTCCAGCAACACATCCTTGGTGTCGCCGACGATCGGGATGTCGACCTTGACCCGCTTGGAAATCGACGACGGGTCGATATCTACGTGGATGATCTTGCGCTCGACCGAGGCGAAGTGCTTGGGATTGCCGATCACCCGGTCATCGAATCGCGCACCCACGGCCAGCAACACGTCGCAGTGCTGCATCGTCATGTTGGCTTCGTAGGTGCCGTGCATGCCCAGCATGCCCAGGAACTTGGGGTCCGAAGACGGCATTGCGCCCAGGCCCATCAGTGTGTTGGTGCACGGGAAGCCGAGCAGATGCGCCAGTTCGCGCAACTCGGCCGACGCATTGCCCAGAATCACGCCGCCGCCGGTGTAAATATAAGGACGCTTGGCAGCCAGCAGCAACTGCATGGCCTTGCGGATCTGGCCGCCGTGGCCCTTCTTGACCGGGTTGTACGAGCGCATTTCCACCTTGTCGGGGTAGACGAACGCGCAAGTCTTGAGCGACACATCCTTGGGCACGTCCACCACCACCGGACCAGGCCGGCCAGTGCGGGCGATGTGAAAGGCTTTTTTCAGCGTCAGTGCCAGATCGCGCACGTCCTTGACCAGGAAGTTGTGCTTGACGATCGGGCGGGTGATGCCGACCGTGTCGCACTCCTGGAAAGCATCCAGCCCGATCGCAGGCGTCGGCACCTGCCCGGTGATGATCACCATCGGGATCGAGTCCATGTACGCGGTGGCGATGCCGGTGATGGCATTGGTCACGCCCGGCCCACTGGTGACCAGCGCGACGCCAACCTCGCCGGTAGCGCGGGCATACCCGTCGGCGGCATGCACGGCGGCTTGCTCATGACGCACCAGTACGTGCTCGATCGTCTGCTGCTTGTAAAGCGCGTCGTAGATGTAGAGCACTGCCCCGCCGGGGTAGCCCCACATGAACTTGACGTTCTCGGCTTGCAGGCAGCACACCAGGATCTCAGAGCCGTTGAGCTCAGGCGCCGGGGCTGCGGGAGGGGTTTGGTTTTGCGCAAGCAGCGAAGAGACGCGCTTGTTGTCCGCGGTAGAAATGTCCATGACGAACCTTTGTGAATTTCTCTGACGAAAATCCATCGGTGCTCCTCCCCTCGCCCTCGT
>JBKJKU010000147.1:0-10437 GCA_046597355.1 Aquabacterium sp. | reverse complement strand
CCGCCACCGAGCCCGCTGCGCTTGAACAGCCACAGCGCGAACGGGATCGCGGCCACCACGGCGACGAACCACATCAGGGAACCCCAGACCGGTTGCATCGACTCAGCGCGTCAGGTGCGGGACAGCCGCCGCATGCGTTCGCTGGGCGTGACGATATCGGTCAGCCGGATGCCGAACTTGTCGTTCACGACCACGACCTCGCCCTGCGCGATCAGGTAGCCATTGACGAGCACGTCCATCGGCTCGCCCGCCATCGTCTCGAGCTCGACGACCGAGCCTTGCGCCAGCTGCAGGATGTGCTTGATCGGAATGCGCGTGCGTCCCAGCTCCACCGTCAGCTGCACGGGGATGTCCAGGATCATGCTCAGGTCGTTGCCCGCCCCCGCGGCGCCGAGCGGCCCGGCGCTGTTGGCCAGGTTGGCAAAGGAGGCCGGCGTGGCCTGCTCGACGGCCGTGGCCACCTCGCTGGCCGGAGCGCCCTTGGATTCCTCGAGCGCGGCGGCCCACTCGGCCGCCATCGCGTCGGCGCCGCTGTCAGCTTCGGCGCTCATGCGAGTCCCCCGAGACGCGAACAAGCGCCACCCGCGATCCATGAGCCGGCACAACCCAACAGCCGCCGCGGATCCGGCTTTGCCGGTCCGCCAGCGGCGCCCCCTTGAGGGGGAGCGCCGAAGGCGCTGCGGGGGTGGGCCATGCAGGGCTCATTTCGTCAGGATGAAGCCCTTGAGCTTGCCGTAGGCCTGGTCGAGCAGCGCCTTCTGCTGCTCCTGGTGCAGGTGGGCATAACCCACTGCCGGGCTGGCGGATGCCGGCCGGCCGGCGTAACCCAGCTTCTGGCCTTCCTGCATGTTTTCGTGGATGTAGTGCTGCACGAAGAACCAGGCGCCCTGGTTCTGCGGCTCGTCCTGGCACCACACCACTTCGGTCACATTGGGGTACCTCTTGACCTCGGCCGCAAAGGCCTTGTGCGGGAACGGGTAGAGCTGCTCCACCCGCAGGATCACCACGTCGGACGCCTTCTTCTCCTCGCGCTTCTTGACCAGGTCGTAGTACACCTTGCCCGAGCAGGCAATGATGCGCTTGACCTTGTCGGCGGCGATGTCGGCGTTCTGCTCGGGGATGACCGTCTGGAAACCGCCCTTGGTGAAGTCCGACAGCGGCGAGGTGGCGTCCTTGTTCCGCAGCAGCGACTTGGGCGTCATGATGACGAGCGGCTTGCGGAACTGGCGAACCATCTGGCGGCGCAGCAGGTGGAAGATCTGGCTGGCCGAGGTCGGCTGCACGATCTGCATGTTGTTGTCCGCAGACAGCTGCATGAACCGCTCCAGCCGGGCCGAGCTGTGCTCCGGACCCTGGCCTTCATAGCCGTGCGGCAACATCAGCGTGATGCCGTTCGCCCGGCCCCACTTGACCTCGCCCGAGGCGATGAACTGGTCGATCACCACCTGCGCGCCGTTGACGAAGTCGCCGAACTGGGCCTCCCAGATCACCAGCGCATTCGGCTCTGAGCCGGCATAGCCATACTCGAACGCCAGCACCGCCTCTTCCGACAGGATCGAGTCGATGACCACAAATGGTGCCTGGTTGTCGGCCACATGCTCAAGCGGCACGTAGGTGCCCTCGTCCCACTTCTCGCGCTTCTGGTCGTGGATCACAGCATGCCGGTGGGTGAACGTGCCCCGGCCGCAGTCCTCGCCCGACAGGCGCACCGGGTAGCCACTGGCCACGAGCGAGGCCAGCGCCATGTGCTCGCCCATGCCCCAGTCGACGTTGATGTCGCCGCGGCCCATCGCGGCGCGGTCGTCGTAAACCTTCTTGACCAGCGGGTGTGGGCTGACGCTGGCCGGGATGGTGGTCAGGCGCTCGGACAGGCGCTTCCACTCGGTGAGCGGGATCGCGGTGTCGGACGCATCGGTCCACTTGCGGCCAATGAACGGCAGCCAATCGACCGCGTACTTGCTCTTGAAGTTGCTGAGCACCGGGTCGACGGTGTGGCGGCCTTCGTCCATTGCGGCCCGGTAGGCCTTGACCATGTCATCGCCCAGCGTGTCACCCAGGCCTTGGGCAGACAGCTTGTCAGCGTAAAGCCTGCGGGTGCCGGGGTGCAAGGCGATCTTCTTGTACATCAGCGGCTGGGTCAGCGCCGGGGTGTCCTGCTCGTTGTGGCCCAGCTTGCGGAAGCAGATGATGTCGACGACCACGTCCTTGCGGAAGGTCAGCCGGTATTCCAGCGCCAGTTGGGTCGCCAGCACCACGGCTTCCGGATCGTCGGCGTTGACGTGCAGCACCGGCGCCTCAATCATCTTGACGATGTCGGTGCAGTACAGCGTAGAACGCAGGTCGCGCGGGTCGGACGTCGTGAAACCGATCTGGTTGTTGATGATCAGGTGCACCGTGCCACCGGTGGTGTAGCCGCGCGTCTCGGAGAGCATCAGCGTCTCCTGGTTCACGCCCTGGCCGCCAAAGGCCGAGTCGCCGTGCACCAGCACCGGCAGCACCTCGTCGCCGACCTTGTCGCCGCGGCGGTCCATGCGGGCACGCACCGAGCCTTCGACCACCGGGTTGACGATCTCGAGGTGAGACGGGTTGAAGGCCAGGCTCAGGTGCACCGGGCCACCGGGGGTGGAGATGTCGGAGCTGAAGCCCTGGTGGTACTTCACATCACCCGCGGGCAGGTCTTCCGGCGCGGTGTGGTCGAACTCGGCAAACAGGTCAGCGGGCATTTTGCCCAGGGTGTTGACCAACACGTTCAGGCGGCCGCGGTGGGCCATGCCGATCACGATCTCTTGCACGCCCTTGGTGCCGGCAACCTGGATCAGCTCGTCCATTGCGGCAATGAAACTCTCGCCGCCTTCGAGTGAGAAGCGTTTCTGGCCGACGTATTTGGTGTGCAGGTAGCGCTCCAGGCCTTCTGCAGCGGTCAGGCGGTCGAGGATGTGTCGCTTCTGCTCGGTATTGAAGCTGGGCTTGGAGCGGATGCTTTCGAGTTTTTGCTGCCACCAGCGCTTTTGCGACTGGTCGCTGATGTGCATGAACTCGGTGCCGATGGTGCCGCAGTAGGTTTCGCGCAGCGCCTGCAGGATCTCCCGCAGGGTCATGTTCTCGGACTTGCCGAAGTTGGTATTGGCCGCACTGAACGTGATGTCCATGTCGGACTCGGTCAGGTCGTAGAACGCCGGCTCCAGCTCCGGGATCTTCGGGCGCTCGGTGCGCTTGAGCGGGTCGAGGTCGGCCCAGCGCTGGCCCACATTGCGGTAAGCCGCCACCAGCGACTGCACATGCACCTGCTTGCGCGCCACGGCCAAATCGGCCGAGCTGGCTTTCAGGGCGAAGGCATTGGCCTTGGCTCGCTGTGCAAACGATTCAACGACAGGCGCATGGGCCACGTCGCGCGACTCAGAACCGTCACCGGCCGGCACATTTTGCAGGTTGTCGAAGTAGGTGCGCCAGGTATCGGGCACGCTGCCGGGGTTGTCGAGATAAGCCTCGTAAAGCTCTTCGACATAAGGGGCATTGCCCCCGAACAGGTACGAATTTGACCTGTATTGCTGCATCATCGCGCGCTCACCTTTTACCCCGGTATCCAGGGCTTCGATGGGTTGAAAACCTTCCGCGGCCCGGCTCTACCGGTTGGCGGATTGCGACCCGCCTTGCTGTTGAAATCGATCAGCACAGAACTGACCAGCAAGGGGCACGAAAGGGACTTGTTTATTTCATGGCGGGCACTGTAGCACCCTTGTTCTTGCACCCACGGTCAGGATTAGACACCGCCCAGCCTTTTGTTTTGCTGACAAAAGACCTGCGATTACCGCCAGACTCGGTGGAACATGAGACCCAAGGTAATCCATTTGCACCTGCTGGCGCCGGCCAAGCCGGCGGCAGGCGAACCCTGCAACGGGTGCGGCGTGTGCTGCGCCTTCGCGCCCTGCCCTCTGGGCGTGCTGGTCAGCGGCCGGCGCCACGGCGCCTGCGACGCGCTGCGGTGGCAAGTCGATACCCAGCGCTATGGCTGCGCCATGGCGTCCGACCCGGCCGCCGTGTGGCCACGCCTGCCGCTTGCCTTGCGGGCGCCGATGATGCTGCTGGCCAAGCGCTGGATAGCGGCCGGTGCGGGTTGCGACAGCGACCTGGAGGCCGAAGTGGCTGCGCCTGTTGCCAGGCTGGGCTGAAATCCTGCTACCGGACCGCCCATCGGGATCATCCCATGGGCTGGAACGCAAGTTGCATCTAGCATGCCGCTTTTGCATCCACCGGAGTTTTTCGATGATCTTGAAAGCTGCATTCACGGCCGCTGCTTTGCTGGCAGGCCTTGCCTTGGCACCGGCCCAGGCGGTCACGTTGCGCTGGGCCGCACAGAACGACATCCTGACGCTGGACCCCCATGCCCAGAACCATGCCACGACCAACGCAATCCTGATGCACTCGTACGAGGGCCTGACACGCTACTCGGCGACTTACGCGGTGGAGCCTGCGCTGGCCACCAAGTGGACCTACATCACGCCGACCCAGGTGCGGTTCGAGTTGCGCAAGGGCGTGAAATTTCACGACGGTTCGCCCTTTACTGCCGATGACGTGGTGTTCACCTTTGGCCGCATCAAGCAGCCGCAGGGCACGATGCAGATCTACGTCACCGGCATCAACGAGATCAAGAAGATCGACGACCACACCGTCGACCTGATCCTGTCGGCGCCGCAACCGATCTTGCTGCGCAACATCATCGACTTCCGCATGATGAGCAAGGGCTGGGCCGAGAAGAACAAGACCACCGACACCCAGAACTACAAGGCCAAGGAAGAAAACTACGCCGCACGCAACGTCAACGGCACCGGGCCTTACCAGATCACCGGCTGGGTGCCTGACCAGCGGGTGACGATGAAGGTCAACCCGGCCTGGTGGGACAAGAACACCGGCAACGTGACCGAGGTGGTCTACACCCCGATCAAGAGCGACCCGACCCGGGTCGCCGCGCTGCTGGCCGGTGACGTCGACATGCTCACCGACCTGCCGACGCAAGACGTGGCCAAGCTGCGCCAGGACTCGAAGATCAAAATAGTCGATGGTCCCGAGGTGCGGACCATCTTCATCGCGCTCGACCAGGGCAGCGACGAGTTGAAGTACTCGGACGTCAAGGGCAAGAACCCGTTCAAGGACAAGCGCGTGCGCGAGGCGCTGAGCCTGGCGGTAGACCGCGAGGCGATCAAGCGCAACATCATGCGGGGCCTGTCGATCCCGGCCGCGATCATGGTGGCGCCGGGCGTGAACGGCAATACGCCTGACGTCGACGTCGCAGCCAAGCCCGACCCTGAGCGCGCCAAGAAACTGCTGGCCGAGGCGGGTTACCCGAACGGTTTTGAATTCCAGCTCAATTGCCCGAACAACCGCTACGTCAACGATGAAGAAATCTGCCAGGCGCTGCTGTCGATGTGGGCCAAGATCGGCATCCGCAACAAGCTGGTCGCCGAACCGATGGCCCAGCACAGCCTGAAGTTCCAGAACTTCGACGCCTCGGCCTACATGTTGGGCTGGGGTGTGGCCACCTACGATGCGCAGTACACGCTGCAATCGCTGATCCGCACCAAGACCAGCGGCGCCGACGGCAATTTCAACTTCAACAAGATCAGCGACGCCAAGCTCGACGCGCTGATCGATGCGATGAAGACCGAGACCGACGTCACCAAGCGCAACACGATGATCAAGGACGCTCTGGTACGCACCCGCGACGAGTACCTGCTGCTGCCGCTGCACCACCAGATGCGGCCCTGGGCGATGAAGGCCGGTGTCAGCACGGTGCACCGCTCTGACGACCGGCCGGAAGCGCGCTTCACGTCGGTGAAGTGAACAAAAGCTGCCGCCCGCCAGCGCCATAGACGGCGCGTGCGGCAGCAAAAAAGGCCCCTCGGGGCCTTTTTTTCTGGGCAATTTGCCGTCGCTCTGCCGCGTTGCCGCACGGCTGCCGCAGCAATCACGCTGCTGCGGAACCGGCCTCCAGGTAGTCGCAGGCCGCGTGTGCCAGCGCTCGCACGCCGAGCAGCAAGGCCCGCTCGTCGACGAAAAACAGCGGCGAATGGTTGGGTGCCGCCGTGGTCGCCGCACTGGCGTCGGCAGCCACGCCCAGGAAGAAAAACAGGCCCGGCGAAACCCGCTGAAAAAACGAGAAGTCTTCCGAGCCCATCACCTTGGGCACCAGGTGCACCTGGTCAGTGCCTGCCACCCGCTGCAGGCTGGGCAACATCACCGCGGTCAAGGCCGGGTCATTGACCGTGACGGGGTAGTTCTTGCGGATGCAAACGGTGCAGCCGGCGCGTGAACCCCGGCTGATGGCCTCGGCCAGGTAGGTGACACGCTCGTGGATGTCGTCCCTCATGCCCTCGTCGAAGGTGCGGATGGTGCCGCGCATCTCGACCGAATCCGGGATGATGTTCTCGCGCAGGCCTCCCTTGATCATGCCGATGGTGACCACCGCCGGCTCCTGCGTCAGGTCGGTCTGGCGGCTGACCACCGTCTGCAGCCCCAGGATCACCTGGGCCGAGGTGACGATAGGGTCCACCCCGAGCCAGGGCATCGCACCATGGGTCTGTCGGCCGTGGATCGTGATCTTCAGGTTGTCGGCGCTGGCCATGGTCGGGCCTGGCCGGAAGCCGATCACGCCAACGGCTAAGCGCGAGGTGACATGCAGGCCAAACACCACCGCCGGCCGCGGGTTGTCCATCGCGCCCTGCTCGACCATCAGCTTGGCGCCGCCCTCCTCACCCTCGGGCGGCAGTTCTTCGGCGGGCTGGAACAGAAACTTGACGCTGCCGCGCAGACCGGACCGCAGCCCCGCCAGCACCTCGGCCACGCCCATCAGGATGGCGACGTGGGCATCGTGACCGCAGGCATGCATCACGCCCACGGTCTCACCGTTCCACTGGGTGCGCACCTTGGAGGCAAACGGCAGATCCACCTCCTCGGCCACCGGCAGTGCGTCCATGTCGGCGCGCAGGGCCACCACCGGGCCGGGCAGGCCGCCGACCAGCAAGCCGACCACGCCGGTGTGTGCAACGCCGGTTTGCACCTGGTCAAAACCCAGCGCCCGCAGGTGCTCGGCGACGATGCCCGCGGTGCGGAACTCGCGGTTGCCCAGTTCGGGGTTGGCGTGGAAGTCGCGGCGCCAAGCCGTGACGCGGGCCTCGGCGGCATGGGCAGCCAGGTCGATCTGGGCGGCCAGACGGCTGGCGGCGACGGGTTTAAGGTCACTCAAATCGGTCATGCGGGCTCCTGGCGGTTGTTTGGCGGTTGTTTAGCGTTTGCTTGGCGTTTCTTCAACGGTAGTTTGGCGGACACCCGGTTCAAAGGCTGCTGCGCACCGTCCTGCCGCCCTGCATCAGCAGCCGGATACCCGTCGCGGGGTGGGTGAGCATGTCCAGGCTTGCGGTCGGGTCGCCCTCGACCACCAACAAGTCGGCCCAGGCGCCGGGCACCAGCGCGCCGATGTCGCCCTCGGCGCGCATCAGTCGGGCGGCACCGACAGTGGCACTTTGCAGCGCCTGCACCGGCGACATCGCTTGCAGTCGCAGGTCGAACTCGCCCGACTGGCGGTCATGCATATGGCCCAGCAGGTCGGTGCCAAAGACCACCGGCACACCCTCGTCCAGTGCGATGCGCACCGACTCGATGCCACGGCGCTGCACGGTAGCCAGTTTGTCCAGCATCGCCGCCGACCAGCCCAGCCGCGTGCCCTCATCGGCCAGCGCGGCATAGGTGGACAACGTGGGCACCAGGTAGGCGCCGCAGCGCTTCATCTCACGGGCGGTGGCCACATCAATCAGGTTGCCGTGCTCTATCGAGCGCACCCCCGCCTGCACCGCCCGCGTAACGGCACGCGGCGAGTAGGCGTGCGCCATCACATAGAGATTGGCGGCCTCGGCCTCCTCGCAGGCGGCACGCAACTCGTCTACCGAGAACTGGGTGCCTTCGAGCGGATCGGTCGGGCTGGAGATGCCGCCGCCCGCCATGATCTTGATCTGGTTGGCGCCGTTGCGCACCTGCTCACGCACCGCGCGCCGCACCTCACCCACGCCGTCGGCAATCGCGCCGATCAGGCCCAGGCCGGCGCAGGCGCAGAACATCTCGCGGGTGCGCACGCCCTTGGGCCGCATGTCGGCATGGCCGCCGGTCTGGCTGACCGGGAAGCCGGCAATGTAGAGACGCGGCCCTTCAAACAAGCCGCGCATTTGCGCTTCTTGCAGACCAAAGTCAGCACCCGCGGCGTCACGTACCGTCGTGAAACCCCGGTTGAGCATGCCGCGCATGATCGCGCTGGCCTGGGCCGTGAGCAGCGACGGTGGCTGCAGGCCCAGCGCCGTCAGGTCGTGCGACGCTGCCACCACATGCACATGGGCATCGATCAGGCCCGGCAGCACCACCCGGCCACCGGCGTCGATCACCTGGGCATCGTCCACCTGCAATGGCTCGGCGGAAATGGCGGCGATGCGCTCGCCTTCGATGATGATCTGCGACAGCGGCCCGACCTGGCCGCTTGCACTGTCAAACAGCCGCGCATTGCGCAGCACCTGGCGTTGCGGGGCGCGCATGGCAGCAGCGAGCTTCAGGCCATCGCCACACCGGCCTCGACCAAGCCCAGCCGCCTGCGCGCTGCCGCCAACTCGCCCTTGAGCTTGCCCACGAAGTCAGCGGTCTTCATCACCTTGTCGACCGCGCCAATGCCCTGGCCACAGCCCCAGATGTCCTTCCAGGCCTTTTTCGCGTCGCCGCCGAAGTTCATCTTGCTGGCATCGCTCTCGGGCAGGTTGTCGGGGTCGAGCCCGGCATTGCGGATCGACGGCGCCAGGTAGTTGCCGTGAACGCCGGTGAACAGGTTACTGTAGATGATGTCGTCGGAGTTGGCATCGACGATGGCCTGCTTGTGCGGGTCGGTGGCGCGCGCTTCTTCGGTGGCGATGAAGGCCGAGCCAATGTAGGCAAAGTCGGCCCCCATCGCCAGCGCGGCCAGCACGGCGTCGCCGGAAGCGATGCTGCCCGACAGCGCCAGCGGGCCACTGAACCACTGGCGGATCTCCTGCACCAGCGCAAACGGGCTTTTGGTGCCGGCGTGCCCACCCGCGCCCGCGGCCACCGCGATCAGGCCGTCTGCACCTTTTTCGATCGCCTTGTGGGCGTGTTTGTTGTTGATGATGTCGTGCAGCACCACGCCGCCCCAGCCGTGCACCGCGTCGTTGACGTCGGTGCGTGCGCCCAGGCTGGTGATGATGATCGGCACCCGGTATTTGGCGCACATCGCCATGTCGTGGTCCAGCCGGTCGCTGCTCTTGTGCACGATCTGGTTGATCGCAAACGGCGCGGCCTTTTGCCCGGGGTGGGCTTTGTCCCAGGCAGCCAGGGTTTCGGTGATTTCGGCCAGCCAGTCGTCGAGCTGGGCGGCGGGGCGGGCGTTGAGGGCGGGCATCGAGCCCACCACACCGGCCTTGCACTGCTCGATCACGAGCTTGGGGTTACTGATGATGAACAGCGGCGCGGCGATGATGGGCAGCGGCAGGTTCGACAGGGCGGCGGGCAAGGACACAGGCAACTCCGGATCAGGGTTTCAACATCACCGACCAGTGTGCAAGCACGCACCGGCCGGTCACTATCACGCGGGGGACAGGCGGGGGCAGCGCTGGCTGCCGAGGCCCATAGAAAAACGCAAAGCGGCGCGGGCGGAGATCAGAAAGCCTCGACCGCCATATCGACCGTGCCGGCGGCACCGTCGACGATGCTGTCGCGCATGCCGGGCGCCTTGCTCAGCAGGTGGTCACCGTAAAAACGCGCGGTGTTGATCTTGGCGCGCATGAAGTCGGCCTCTTCGCCCTGCGCCAGCTTGTCCTCGGCCACCATCAGCGCCCGCGCCATCTGCCAGCCGGCGATCAGGTTGCCGGCCAACATCAGGTAGGGCACGCTGCCGGCAAACACCGCGTTCGGGCTGGCGGTGCTGCCTTTGGCCATGGCCCCGGCGACAAAAGACACCACATCCAGAAAAGCGGTGCGGGCGGCCGTCAACCTTTTGAGCATGGCCTGCGCCGCCGCGCTGGGGCGCGCGGCCAGTGCGGCCTCGGTCAGCTCGATCTGGCCGGCAATCGCGCGGGCGGTGGCGCCGCCGTCACGGGCGGTCTTGCGGCCAATCAGGTCGTTGGCCTGGATTGCGGTGGTGCCTTCATAGATCGTCAGGATCTTGGCGTCGCGGTAGTACTGGGCCGCGCCGGTTTCCTCGATGAAGCCCATGCCGCCGTGCACCTGCACGCCCAGCGAGGTCACCTCGAGGCTCATCTCGGTGCTGTAGCCCTTGACCAGCGGCACCATGTATTCGTAGAAGGCCTGGTTCTGCTGGCGCACGTCGCCATCGGGGTGGTGATGGGCGGCGTCGAAGGCCGCTGCCGCGACCAGCGCCAGCGCCCGGCAGCC
>JBKJKU010000136.1:0-2535 GCA_046597355.1 Aquabacterium sp. | reverse complement strand
GGATTTTGCGCAGCGGCCGTTGTGGCGGCCCAAGGGTCTGAACCGCAGCGGCTGCAACGGTTTCAAGGCCGGTCACTGGCGCTGACATCTGGCGCCACAGGCGGGCGTCGAACGTCGGCTGGCACCAGCGCCTACCGCCGGATCAACACCAGCTGACAGCGCCGTTGACGGCCACCGCCGATCAGCACCGCCGGGCCAATGGCAGGTTCAGCAGCAGGTTCTGCGGTTTGAGCCGCAAACCGCCATCGGCGGCCATCGCCAGCCCGAGGTAGACCGGTGCGCCCGCCAGGTCGGCCCGCATGTCGGCCGGGTTGGCAAAGTCCAGCCTGAACAAACCCACCAGCCGTGCCAGCCGGCCGTCATCGACAGGTTGGCCCCGGTACAAATCGTTCAGGATCGCGGTCGACTCGACGTCCAGCCCCAGGTGCCAGCGCCAATCGGCATCATCAATGCGCGCCACCGGCGTGATCACCACCGTCACGCCCAGCAGGTGCTGCACCCAGCGCGCCAGCACCCGCGCCAGCGCAGCCAGGCCCGAGTGGGCCAGCGTGACCGGCACATTCACACCCGGCGCCAGCGACTTGGGCACTTGGTGGGTCAGGTCCAGCACAAAGCGAAAACGCTCCAGGCCGTCATGGCCGCGGTCCTGCCAGTAGTCAGCCGCGTTGTCCAGGCTGAGCACCTGCAACTGCGCCGCCCGCAGTGGCACCTGGGCCTCGGCCAGCAAGCGGCCCAGTGCACCAAAGCCCCCCGCGTCGCTCAGCCGGTCGAGGGTGGCGCGGTCGCCGGCCAGCACCCGGCCGTCTTGCAGGGTGATGCGCTGCGGGCGGAACAGCAGCTCGGCCGCACGCGCAGCAAATGCGTCGGCGTCGATGTCCAGCAGCTGGCGCAGGATGGTCTGGGCGATCCCGTCGATGAACACCGGCGGCAGCCTGATCGCTGTCTGCTGAAACAGGCCGGTGTAGTACGCCTCCAGCGTGCCCGCAGCCTGCACGCCATCGCGCAAGGCCAGGAACCACCGGTAGTTCTCACGGGCGTCGTCGTCCTGCAAGGCGGCCAGCTCGGCCGGCGCCACCGGACGCAGCGGGTCGGCCCGCAATGCCAGGTGCAGCCGGGTCTCAGCCGGGCAGGATTCATCGACCAAGGCCAGCTCGGGCCGGTCCAGCCCGTGCGCGATCCAGGCGGGCGACGGCGGGAGCCGGCCCTGGTCGTCGGCCTGGAGGTGGCGCCAGCCGCAGGCTGGCCAGAAGTCGAGCATGGTGGGCAAGGGGGGTTGTCAGGCGGATCAGGACGCCCAGCTGTCGCGCAGCCCGGTGATGCGGTTGAAGACCGGTGCGCTCGGCTGGTGCTCGACCGTGTCGGTGACAAAGTAGCCGTGGCGCTCGAACTGCAAGCGCTCTCCTGCGGCCAGCGCGGCCAGCCCCGGCTCGACAAAGCCGCTGACCACGCGCTTGCTGGCCGGGTTGAGCACCTCGCGGAAGTCGCGGCCGCCGGCCTCGGGTTGTGGCTCGGTGAACAGCCGGTCGTAGAGGTTGAAAGTCGCTGGCACGCCGTCCTGCAGGCCCACCCAGGTGATCGTGCCCTTAACCTTGACCGCATCCGCCCCCGGCGTGCCACTCTTGGTGTCGGGCACGACCTGGGCCAGCACGGCGGTTATGCGGCCATCCGCGTCTTTTTCGCAGCCGGTGCATTCGACCACCATGCCGTACTTCAACCGCACCTTGTTGCCCGGGAACAGGCGGAAAAAACCCTTGACGGGGACCTCTGCAAAGTCGTCACGCTCGACCCAGACCTCAGGCCCCAGACAGAAGCTGCGCTGGCCCAGGTCGGGCCGCTGCGGGTGGGCGGGTGCGCTGCAAGGCTCGACATGACCTGCACCAAACAGCTCGGCCCAGTTGACCAGCTTGAGCGGCACCGGGTCGATAACGGCCATGGCGCGGGCGGCCTTGCCTTCTAGATCAGTGCGCAGCGCGCCGTCGAGCACGCCGTAATCGACCCAGATATTGGTCTTGGACGCGCCGGTGTCCTCGGCAAACTTGCGCACCGCCTCGGGCGTGTAGCCGCGCCGGCGCATGCCGGCCAGCGTGGGCATGCGCGGGTCGTCCCAGCCGCTGACGATGCCCTCGTCGACCAGCGCGCGCAGCTTGCGTTTGCTGGTCATCACATAGCTCAGGTTGAGCCGGCCAAATTCATGCTGCTTGGGCAAGGGCCGTTGCAGCAGGCCGCCGTCGGCGAGTTGGCCCAACAGCCAGTCGTACCAGGGCCGCTGGTCCTCGAACTCCAGCGTGCACAGGCTGTGGGTGATGTTCTCCAGCGCGTCCTCGATCGGGTGCGCGTAGGCGTACATCGGGTAGATGCACCAGGTGTTGCCGGTGTTGTGGTGGTGGGCACGCTTGATGCGGTAGAGCGTGGGGTCGCGCAGGTTGATGTTCGGCGACGCCATGTCGATCTTCGCGCGCAGCACGGCCGCGCCGTCGGCCAGCTTGCCATCGCGCATCTCGCGGAAACGCGTCAGGTTCTCGTCGATGCTGCGGC
>JBKJKU010000090.1:0-13618 GCA_046597355.1 Aquabacterium sp. | reverse complement strand
GTAAGTAAAGGAGGAGATGTCGGCCAGCTGGCCGGCATCGGAGGACATGGAGGGAGCCGGTTGCCCGACGGCCTTGGTTGCCTTGGCGCCGCACGCCGCACGCAGCACGCAGCACGCAGCAAACCGCACGTGGAGCATCGAACGACTGCATCCCCACCACGGGAAAGTCAGCAAAGAGCCGACTGCCGCCGTTCAAGACCGGGCCAACACCAACTGACCATCAAGCACCGCCATCACCGCGGACAGTGTGGGCACCTGTCCCGGCCCGCCCAGGCTGGCCACCGGCCCCGGGCCGGTGATGCCGGCCAGGCCGGGCTCGTGGTCGCAGTAGATGCCGATGGTGGGTGCGCCAAATGCAGCGCCCAGGTGAGAAAAACCGGTGTCCAGCCCGACGATCTGGCGGGCCTGGCCCAGCACTGCGGCCGTGTCGGCCACGCTCAGGAAGGGCGGCACAACACCACCGCAGCCGGCGGCGATGCGCTCGGCGCGCCGGCGCTCGTCGTCGCTGCCCCAGACCAGCACGGGCACCAGGCCGCTGGCGCGCAAGCGCTGGCCCACGGCAATCCAGCGGTCCTCGGGCCAGAGCTTCTCGGGCCGGCTGGCGCAGGGGATCAGCGCGGCGCTGGGCGCACCGGCGGACCAACCGCCTGCAGGCGCCGCAATGCCAAAATCCGGCGCGCTGTCGGGCACCGCATAGCCCAGGTGGGCCGCGGCCAGGCGGCGGTTGCGCTCCACCGCCTGCAGGTTGCGCGGCACGTCGGCACGGCGGCGGTAAAAAAGCGCGGCCGCTGGCTCGCGGATGCTGCCAAACCCATAACCCAGCAGCGGCCCGCGCGCCTGCAGGCCCCACAGCACGCTCTTGAGCAGGCCTTGCAGGTCGAGCACGGCATCAAACCGCTCGCGTTGCAACTCACTGCGCAAGGCCGCCATCGCTGCACGCGTGTCTGGCTTGAACAGGCTTTTGCGCCATTTGCGCCAGGCCAGCGGCAGCACCCGCCCAACGCCGGGGTGCAGGCGCGGGATCGCGGCAAACGGCGCCTCGACCAGCCAGTCCACCTGCAGCCCAGGCCGTGCACGCAGCATGTCGCTGACCGCCGGCAAGGCATGCACCACGTCGCCCATCGATGAGGTCTTGACTATTAGCACGCGGGTCATCGCCGGCCGCCCGCCATCAAGCAACGTGGCCCGCACCGGCGGGTTCAAGTTGCCAGCCTGCGCGGCGCGGGCCCGCGCTCATCCGCCCTGGGCCTTGGCCTCGGCCACCAGCGCCGGGTTGAAGCGCGGGTCGTTGTACATCTTGAACTGGCGGTAGACCTTGAAGTAGGCCCGGCCGGCTTGGGCATCGGCGAGCAATGCGTCCAGGCAGGCCCCCAGGTCGGCGCGCTGCTGCGCCAGACGCCCCAGTTTGATGCGGCTGGACTCGACGTGCTCGGCGGCCACGTCGTGGCGCTCGGTCTGGGCGCGCATCGCATGCACCTTGAGCGCCATGATGGACATGCGGTCGGCAATGCTGCCGGCGGTCTCGCTGTTCAGCCGGGCGCCGGGCGGCACGGTGGAGATTGGCGCATCGGTGCGGGCCGACGCCGCGTCGACCAGGCCGAGTGCGGTCAGCAGCAACTCGTCGACCCGCTCGGTGGCGTCGTTGCGGGCCTGGTTGAAGCCGTCGATGGCGCGTTTGTTGGCGGCGATCTCGGCTGCGCCCACGGTGGTGCGGCGCGCCAGGTCCTCTTCGGCCCAGAGCCGGCAGTTGAAGCGGTGGTTGGCTTGTACCCAGTGCCACAGGCCGTCGTCCAGGGGCGCGGGCGCCTCGGTGGGCCAGCCCGGCGTAGCGAGCAGGCGGTCGTGCAGGTCGATCACCTGGGCGGCAGTGGGCAGGGTGGGGCTCATGGGCGGTGGCAAAATCCTGAAAAGCACAATTATCGGCCTCGAAATCGGCCTCAAGCCTCGGCCTCAAATCAGGCATCCCTACCGAATGACAACCCGCCCGCTGATCGTTCGTTTGTGCAACTGGATCGGCGATGTGGTGCTGAGCCTGCCGGCGCTCCAGCGGCTGCAGGACGGCGGCTATGCGCTGCAGCTGTATGGCAAGGGCTGGGCGCCGACGCTGCTGAGCGGCTACGACTGGCCGGTCACCGTGCGCGGCAAGACACTGCGCGACCGGGTGCAACAGCTCAAGACGCTGCGCGCACAGTGCCAGGCGATGGATGCCGGGTTCGACGCACGCACCAACGCGCTGGCCATGCCCAACTCGTTTTCCAGCGTGCTGGAGCTGCGCCTGGCCGGGCTGCGCGCCGCCGGTGTGGCGCGCGATGGCCGCAGCCTGCTGCTGGGCCAGCGTCTGCGCACCACAGCGGCGGGTCCGCATGCACTGCAGCACTTCTGCGCCTTGGCCGACGGCCTGCTGGGCAGCGCGTCAACACCCCCTGCGGCCATCGGCATGCGGCTCTCGGCCGCGGCGGCGCAGCAGGCCCACGCACTGGTAGCCGAGCGTGGCTGGCAAAACAGTGCGGGCTATGTCTGCATCGCGCCGTTTGCCGCCGGCACGGTGCACAAGCTGGACAAGCGCTGGCCCGGATTTCCGGCGCTGACCCAGCAGCTATGCGACCTGGGCCTGACCGTGGTGGTCTGCCCCGGGCCGGGTGAGACGGCCCTGGCGCACAGCGCCTTCCCGGGCGCGCAGGTGGTCGAAAACCTGCCGCTGGACGCCTACGCCGCGCTGCTGCAAGGCAGCCGGCTGGTGATCGCCAACGACACCGGGCCCGGCCACCTGGCTGCGGCCACCGGCGCGCCGCTGATCAGCGTGCTGGGGCCGACCCAGGTCGAACAGTGGCGGCCCTGGGGCACCACCATCACGCTGCTGTCGGACCGACCGGACTGGCCCGGCGTGCCGGCCGTGATGGCGGCGGTGCAGGCCCGCCTGGCGGCAGGGCCCACCGCGCCGGGCGATCGCCGTTGATCGTCCTGAGCAACCATGCGCTGCGCCATTCGGGCGGCATCGAGCGCTACCTGCTGACCCTGGTGGACGGGCTGCACACCCGCGGCCTGCGGCCGACCGTGGTCACCCGGCGCTTCGACACCCGCCTGCCTGAATACAACTGGATCGATCCGGTGAAAATCCGCACCTGGGGCCTGGGCGGGCCGCTGCGCGACCGTTGGTTTGACTGGCGCTTGCGCCGCCTGCAGCGCCAGCGCGGCTGGCACCCACTGATCGCCCTCAACCAGACGGCCGGCGCCGACATCGCCATCTGCGGCGGCACCCATCCCGGCTACCTGGCCGCCACCGGCAAGGCAGCCCGCTGGCGTGATCGGCTGGCCATCACGCTGGAACGCCGCCACCTGCAACATGCCCGTGTCGTGATCGCCCATTCCGGCCTGATGGCGGCGCAGGTGCAGGCGTTCTACGGCATCCCGGCGGCCAAGGTCGAGGTGCTGTACCCGCCGGTGGACACGCAGCGGTTTCACCCGGTGTCCGCCGAGCAGCGGCTGGCGCTGCGCCAGCGCCTGGGCTTGCCGGCGGACCGCGCCGTCTTTTTGCTGGCCTCCACCGGCCACGCCCGCAAGGGGCTGGACTTGGCGGTGCAGGCACTGGGCCACAGTGACTTGCCGGTGCTGCTGGTGGTGGCGGGCCGGCCGGTGGACATGACCGCGCCCAACCTGCGCTACCTGGGCTACCGCAACGACATGGAGGACGTGTACCGCGCGGTCGATTGCACCGTGATGGCCTCGCGCTACGAACCGTTCGGCCTGGTGGGTGTCGAGTCGGTGCTGTGCGGCACGCCGCTGATCGGCGCCGAGGGCATGGGCTGCATGGAGGTGTTGACGGCCGCTGCAGCGCTGCCGTTTCGGGTTGATCAACCCGGCAGCCTGGACGCTGCGCTGGCCCAGGTGCTGGCGCGCTGGCGCCAGGGCACACTGGGCGTGGCGGATCCGCTGGCGTCGCTGCGCTATGACCCGTCGGTGGCCGTGCACCTGGACCGGCTGTTGGCTTGGGTCGAGCGGCTGAGGCCGACGCCACCCTAGTGCCCAGGCTACCGCCCATGCCCATGCCCATGCCCCTGCACATCATCGAGCCCACGCTCACGGGCGACGCCGGCCACTGCCACAGCCTGATCCGGGCGCTGGCTGGCGCCGCCGCGCCGCGAACCGACTTGACCGTCTGGGCCGGCGCCCCGGCGGCCGCGTTCTGGCAGGGGCCTGGCCGGCTGGCGCCGATCTTTCACCGGCGCTGGCGCCGGCTGCAGGCGTTTTGGCTGGTCCGCCGCCTGCTGCGCCAGCCCGGCCGCATCTTGATCGCCACCGCCGGCACCGCCGATCTGGTCAGCGCCCACTGGGCCGCCAACGGCGTGATCCCGCCACACAAGCTGTACTTGTTTGTGCACTGGCTCAATGCCAAGCCGTCCAAGGCGCGGCGGCTTGCCGCCATGGCACAGCGCCAACCCCACCTTGAAATCCTGGCGCCCAGCCCGTCGGTGGCCGATTTCTTCCGCCAGTGCGGATTCAAGGCCACGCTGGTGCCCTACCCGCTGGAGGCGCAGGCCGCGCCGGCTGCCGGGGCCAGCCCGGTGTTCAAGCACCTGCTGGTGGCCGGCGCAGCACGGCTGGACAAAGGCTTTGCCCACGTAGTGGACCTGGTGGCCGAGATGCAGCGGCGCCGCCTGGTGTGGCCGATCACCGTGCAGACCTCGGTCGAGCAGCGCCACCAGCATGACCAGGCGCTGAGCCAGCAACTGGCCCGGCTGCATGCCACCGCCTACCCCGGGCTGCGCACCCCCGACCAGGCCATGGACCCGGCGGCCTACCGGGCGTTGTTCGACGGCGCGATCGTGGTGCAACCGTACCGGGCGCAGGATTTTCAGGACCGCATCAGCGGCGTCACGCTGGACGCGCTGGCTGCGGGCTGCCCGGTGGTGGTCACGGCAGGCACCTGGGCGGCGCGGCTGGTGCAGCGTTTTGAGGCCGGCATCGCCACCGATGATGTGTCCGCCGACGGCCTGCTGCGCGCCATCGGCCCGATCCAGCAAGACTTTGCCCGCTACGCCGGCAACGCCCGGCACGCTGCCGCCAGCGTGCGCGCCGAGCATTCGGCACAAGGCCTGATCGACGCCGTGCTGGCCGGCGCGGGCGCGGGCACGGGCACGGGCACGGGCGCAGGCACGGGCACGGGCACGGGCACGGACACAGGCACAGGCACAGGCACAGGCCGGAGTGTGGATTTGGCGTCGTCGCCAGGACCGGCACCATGACCGCTGCCACGGTCCACACTGACGAGCCGGCCGTGCCCAGCGTGCGCCTGTCGGTGATCGTGATCACCAAGAACGAGGCGGCGCGGCTGCCGACCTGCCTGGCGTCGGTGGCCTTTGCCGACGAGCTGGTCGTGGTCGACTCGGCCAGCACCGACAACACGGTCGAACTGGCGCGCGGCTTTGGCGCCCGGGTCATCGTCACCGCCGACTGGCCGGGTTTTGGCCTGCAAAAGCAGCGGGCGCTGGACGCCGCCACCGGCGACTGGGTGTTGTGCATCGACGCTGACGAGTGGTTGGACGACCGCCTGGCCGCCGCGGTCCAGCAGATCACGCAAGCGCCGCTGGCCAGTGCGCCCGCAGCGCATTACGCCGTGGGCCGCATGTCGGCGTTTTGCGGCCAGTGGATGCGCGCCGGCAGCTGGTATCCCGATATCGGCATCCGGCTGTTCCGGCGGGGCGCCGCGCGCTTTTCGCCCGACCTGGTGCACGAGCGCCTGCTGCTCGACAGTCCGTCAGGCAATCCGCCGGTGCTGCCCGGCCTGCTGCTGCACAACAGCATGACCGGCCTGCACGATGCGGTGGACAAGATGAACCGCTACTCCAGCGGGCGTGCCACCGAACTGCGGGCGCGCGGCCGGCGCGGTGGCGTGGGCCGTGCGGTGGGCCACGGGCTGTGGGCGTTTTTTCGCGGTTACGTGCTGCGGCGCGGCTTTCTGGACGGCCGGCTGGGCTTTGTGCTGGCGATGCTGGACGGCCAGGCGTCGTACTTCCGCTACCTCAAGATGTGGCTGGCCGACCGGCCGACGCCGCATGCGCTGCCGCACCCGGACAAGCATTGATCAGGCCGGCCGCCAGGCCTCGACCGTGATCGCCTCTGCGCTGCCCCAGTCGGCAAGGGCGGCGGCATTCCATTGGCGCGCCAAGCGGCGTTGGGTCGCGCTGGGCCGGCCGGCCTGGTAGGGGTCGCAGCCGGCCTGGATGGCCTCGCTCTGCTGGATGAAAAACCCGGCGTCCCGTTGCGGCGCCAGCAGCGCCGGGCGCTCAAAGCCGGCCGCCAGCAGCGCCGCCAGCATGGACGGGCCATCAAACAGCGTCAGGTGGCGCGGTGGCTCCATACCGCGCCAATGCAGGCCGTAACGCGCCGCCCCGCGCGACGCCAGGTTGGGCGTCTGCAGCCACAAGCGCCCACCCGGCCGCAGCCAGCCACGCAGCAGGCGCAGCGACTGCAGCGGCCGGTGCAGGTGCTCGACCACATGGTTGAGCACGATGTGCTCGAAGCAAGCCTGCGGAAAATCGGCCGCGCTCAGGGGCCCGGCAAATACCGCAAACCCGGCCTGCTGCGCCAGCCGGCCCGCAGCCCCGTCGATCTCGAGCCCTTCGGCCTGGAATCCCAGCGCACGCGCCACCCGCAAAAAGCTGCCGTTGCCGCAGCCCACATCCAGCAAACGTGCGCCGGCGGCGACCGGCGCCGGCAGGTGGCGGATGCTGTGGCCGGCGCGTGCACGGCGCTGCGCACTGGCGCCCAGCAGCCAGCGGCCGCCCGGCAAGGCCGGCGCCAGCCGGTGGCCGAAGTGGTGGTTCAGGTAGTCGGCATGCAGCGCACGCTTGAGAGGCAGGTCGGGCCGATCCCCCGGCACCAGAAAGTGCCGCTCGGGCGCCTCGTCATGGGTGTAGTAGCGGTCGTAGGCCCGGCCGATGCTGGCCTCGGTCGGCCGGGGGTCCAGCGCCGCCACGCCGCAGCCGGCACAGCGCCGCAACTGCCACCGGCCCGGCGCCACGCCAAAAATGCGGTCGGCCAGGCCTTGCAGCCAGACTGGGCGGTCAGTGCTGCCGCAGACCTCGCAGGCGGCCAGCGTTTCCAGGTCATCGGGCGGCCAGTGCTGGTTTTCCAGGGTGCGCATGCGGTCGGCGGCAGAGGGCAAACATGGGTGGATGACAGCGCAGCCAACGCCACGCCGCTGCTAGGATCCGCCCCCGATGATGCCCCAAGACCAACCCGACACCGACCCGGCCCCTGCCACGGTGCTGGCCGCCAAGCCCGGTCTTCCGCTGGTGTCGATGCTGCTGATCGCCTACCGCCAGCCAGGCAGCGTGGGCGCAGCGATTGCCGGCGCGCTGGCACAGACCTACTCACCCCTGGAGATCGTGGTCTCGGACGATGCGTCCGGCGACGGCACCTGGGCCGCGATCCAGGCCGCGGTGGCGGGTTATGCCGGACCGCACCGGCTGGTGCTCAACCGCAACCCGGTCAACCTGGGCATAGGCGCGCACCTGTCCAAGCTGGTCGCGCTGTCATCGGGCGAGCTGTTGTTGGTCACCGCCGGCGACGATGTCTCGCTGCCGCAGCGCTGCGCACGCACGGTCGATGCCTGGCTGGCGCACGGCCGGCGCCCTGACCTGATCGCCAGCGCGCTGGTCGACATCGATGCGCAAGGCGCCGGCCATGGCCTGATCCAGCCGGCCGACTTGGCACGCTGGCGCAGCGCGGCCGACTGGATCGCCCGCCCGCCGCATGTGATAGGCGCCGGCCAGGCCTGGACCCGCCGCCTGTTCGACCGCTTCGGCCCGCTGCCCGCCGGCACCGTGGCCGAGGACCTGATCCTGGTGTTTCGCGCCATCGTCTCGGGCGGCGCGATCACCCTGGCCGAGCCGCTGGTGCAGTACCGGCGTGGTGGGCTGTCGCGCCGGCGCCGGGCGCTGCGGGCCAGCGAGGTCAGCGCACGGTTGGCCAGCAATGCCCGGCATTCACTGGTCGAACTGCCCTGCCTGCTGCGTGACGCGGCGCTGGCCGGCGTCAGCGCTACCGTGGCGCCGGTGCTGCTTGCCCAACTGGCGCGTGAGCAGCATGTGGCCGCACAGCTGGCCCCCGGCCCGTTGGCGGCACGCTGGCAGCGGTTGTGGGCCGACCGCACCGTGCCGGTCACGCTGCGGCTGCGGCTGTTTGTCTACGCCGCCTGCCCGTGGCTGCTGGCGCCGGGTTTTGCCGCCAAGCGTGCGGTGCTGCGCTGGCGGGGTGTGCGGGCCTGAACGCCCCGCGTTGATCCGCCAGACTCGCTGCGCCAGACGCAAGTCAACCGGTACGCCCTGCCCCGCGTTGACCAAGCACCTGCGCCACAACACGACGTCAGGACCCAGCCCAGGGGCAAGCTGCCCCCATCCACCACCGGAGTACCGCATGATCAAACGCTTGTTTGCCGCACTGTTTGCCGTTCTTTTGACGCTGGGCGCCGCCAGCGCTTTTGCAGCGGTCGATGCCAACAAGGCCACCCAGGCCGAACTCGAAACGGTCAAGGGCATCGGCCCGTCCATCTCGGGCAAGATCCTTGACGAGCGCAAGAAGGCCAACTTCAAGGACTGGTCGGATCTGGTTGAGCGTGTCAAGGGCGTGGGCGACGGCAATGCCGCCAAGTTCTCGACCGAAGGCCTGACCGTCAACGGCCAAGGCTTCAAGGGCGCTGCTGCGCCGGCGGCCAAGCCCGCCAAGGCCGACAAGGCCGCGGCCAAGTCCGACGCCCCCGCAGCCGCTGCCACGCCGGCCGCCATGCCGGCCGCCAAGGCCACGGCCAAGACCGGAGCCGCCTCGGCCCCGATGAGCAAGGCTGACAGCAAGGCCGCCGCCAAGGCCCAGAAGGACGAAGAAAAGGCCGCCAAGGCCAAGCTCGCCGCCGACGAAAAGGCCGCCAAGGCCAAGGCGACAGCCGACGCCAAGGCCGCCAAGATGGCTGCCAAGCCCGACGCTGCTGCATCGGCCGCCAAGAAGTAAGCACCGCTTCAACGCCAGCCGAAACGCCCCGCAATGCGGGGCGTTTTTCATGGTTCAGCGCGGCGGGACGGGCTGGAGAATCACCCCGATGCCCGACTTTGACCACCTGATCGCCGGCGCCGGGTTTGCCGGTGCGGTTTGCGCCCGCCAGTTGGCCGACGGCGGCCGGCGGGTGCTGCTGATCGACCGGCGCGCCCATCCCGGCGGCAATGCGGCCGACCTGCTGGACGCCCACGGCGTGCGTATCCACCCGCACGGGCCGCACATCTTCCACACCAACAGCGAGCGGGTGTTCCGCTACCTGTCACGCTTCACGGATTGGCGCTTCTACGAGCACCGGGTGCTGGCCGAGGTCGATGGCCAGCTGCTGCCGCTGCCGATCAACCGCAGCACGCTGAACCGGCTTTACGGTCTGCAGCTGGACGAGACGCAGGCCGAAGCGTTTCTGGCCGGCGTGCGCCAGCCGCGCCAGCCCCTGCGCAGCAGCGAGGACGTGGTGCTGTCGTCGGTAGGCCACGACCTGTGCGAGAAGTTTTTTCGCGGCTACACCCGCAAACAGTGGGGGCTGGACCTGAGCGAGCTGTCGGCCGGCGTGGCCGCCCGCATTCCCACCCGCTGCAATGATGACGACCGCTACTTCAGCGACCGCTGGCAGTTCATGCCGGCAGCGGGCTACAGCGCGCTGTTCGAGCGCCTGCTGGACCACCCGCTGATTTGCTGGCGGCCGGCCACCGACTTCGATGCAGTGCGGGGCCTGGGCCTGGCGCCCCACACGGTCTACACCGGTGCGATCGACGCCTACTTTGGCCACCGCCTGGGTGCGCTGCCCTACCGCAGCATCCGGTTCGAGCATGAGCACCTGCCCGCAACCGACCGCTACCAGGCCTGCGGCACGGTGAACTACCCGAACACGCGGGCCTACACCCGCATCACCGAGTTTCGCCACCTCACCGGCCAAGCCGGCGCGGGCACCTCGATCGTGCGGGAGTTTCCGCAAGCCGACGGCGAACCGTACTACCCGATCCCGCGGCCCGACAACGAGGCGCTGTACCAGCGCTATGCGGCACTGGCCGAGGCCGAGGCCGGGGTCAGTTTCGTCGGCCGGCTGGCCCAATACAGGTACTACAACATGGACCAGGTGGTGGCCGCCGCCCTCAAGCTGGGCGACGACCTGCTGGCGCGCACGGACCCGGGTTAGTCGCGGCCCTTGCCGTGGCCTTTGTCCTTGTCCTTGCCCTTGTCTTTGTCCTTGCCGTGGCCCTTGCCATGGTCATCGTCGTGGCCCTGGCTCCGGTCGTCCCGGTAGCCCTCGCGATAGCCCTCGCGGTAGGCATGGTTAACCTCACGGCCCGGGCCGCGCTCGCGGTACCAGTTGTCCTGCACAAAATACACCGGTTGGCCGCAGGCGTTGTAGCGGCTGCAATGCTTGCGCCAGTTCTTTTGGTGGCCCGGCGGCACCCACAGGTAGACCGGTGGTGTTGCCGTGTAGACCGCAGGCCGTTCGATGATCACCGGCTGCTGCACGACCAGCACGGGCTGCGGAAAGCGCCCGATGTCGATGCGGCCGTACACCCCAGGCTGGCTGATGCCGATGGACACACCGACGTCAGCAGCCTGCACGGGCAGAGACGCACCCAGGCTGGCCACCAGCGCCAGGGCAAGAACGGTTTTGATTTGAATAGGGCGTTGCATCAGGCTGTCTCCTTGGGGCCCCGCAGCGCGGAGCACATTCAATCAACGCGCTGGGCGCCTGCAGCGTTGTCGGCGTTGGCTGCAAATTTTTGTAGGTTTTCGCCTACGCCAGCGGGCTGGGCAGCTGCCGGCTGGCGCCAACCGAAAAAGGCCAGAACCTCCGCCTGACGGGCCAGTGTGTCGGCCTCGCCCAGCGCCATCAGTGCCCGGGTGTAGGGCGCCTCAAACAGCAGGTAGCTGGCCAGCGCGGCGCCGCGTGGCCCCTGCTGCGCCAACTTGCTGCTGACGCCCACACCACCCAGCAGCGCACGCACCGGGCGCGGCAGGCTGTCGATGTGCTGCGCGGCGATGTCATCCAGGCGCTGGCTGGGCGCAATCACCAGCGCCTCCACCGGGCGCAGCGCCGTGTCCAGGCGCTGCGCCTCGGGCAGCAACGCCAGCGTGCGGTTGATACGCGCCATGCGCTCGATATCCACAGTCATCGCGTCCAGAAAGATGCCCGACAGCGCATGACCGGCGATCTGCGCCACGCTGGGGTAGCCGGTGTTGGGCGCGATGCGGCCGGCGGGCTCGTGCATCCGGCCGGCACCGATCACCAGCACCCGCTGCGCGCCCAGGTGGATGGCCGGCGAGATCGGCGCCATCTGCCGCATCGAGCCGTCGCCGAACCACTCGGTCTGGTCGCCGCGCGGTAACTCGGCGGCCGGAAATACAAACGGGATGGCCGACGACGCCAACAGGTGGCGGTGCGTCAGTTCGGTGGGCAGCGCCACCCGCTGCGAGCGGGTCCAGGGCGTGATCGGCACGGCGGACTGGTAGAAGGTGACGTGCTCGCCGCTGCCGTAGCCCGACGCGGTGATCGCCAGCGCCTGGACATGGCGTTGCGCCAACAGCCGCGGCAGGCGGTCCAGCGGCACGGCGTCGGCCAGCAGGTCACCCAACGGGCTGTTGTCCAGCAGCGAGCGTGGCCGCGCCTTGCGGAATCGGTTGATCGCCCAGCCCACCGACAGCATCGTCAGCCACTGCGCGCCGCTGCGGACCACGCCCAGCGAATCCGCGCGGAACACCTGCTCGGCCCGAAAGTCGCGCCACACCGCCTGCAGCCGTGCCACCGCGTCGTCGAAATCGTCGCTGCGGCAAGCCAGTGCGGCCGAATTGATGGCACCAGCTGATGTGCCGCAGATCACCGCAAACGGGTTGCGCCGCCGGTCCACGCCCGCCCGCCGGCGCAACTGCGCAACAGCGCCCAGCACGCCCACCTGGTAGGCCGCGCGGGCGCCGCCGCCGGTGAGCACCAGTCCGGTGAGCGGGGTTTCGTACATCGCGCCCACTGTAGGCCGATGCCGCGGTCCCTGGTACGGGGATATACGGTCGGATAACTGCGCTGAAGCCCCGCCGGCGCGGCGGCGGGAAACACCGCCGGAGCGCCAGGGGTTCAGCCCGTGGCAGGTGCAGGCGGGGTGAAGGCGGCCCTTCTGCCCCGGGTCAGGCCTGCTCGTAGACGATACCCACCCGGCCACCCGGTGCCAGCACCTTGCAGCGTGCCAGCGCCTCATCGGTGGGCCAGAAACGGCCGGCGTCGCCGAGATCGATCTCGGCACTGGCGCTGGGCCGGGTGATCTGCAGCCGTACCGGCAGGCCCAGCGTCAGCTCGCCCTGGTCGGTCATTTCGCGCCGCGCCGGCCAGGTGGCCACCAGTTCGGCGAGCCGGGCCACGCCCGCCGGCCCGTCACCTGCCGGCCCGTCACCCGCCAGCGCCATGCCCAGGTAGCGGCCAAAACGCGCCCGTGCCCCGGCCAAGTCCCAGACCTGGGTCACGTTCAGCCGCAAACCGCCCGAGAAGCGGTCGTTCTGCACCTTGCCCTGCACGATCAGCAGCTCGTCCTCGACCAGCAGGGCCTTGTTGGCCTCGATCAGGTCGTCGTTGGCCACCGCCTCGATGAACTCGCTGCTGTCGTCGAGCTTGAAGATCGCCACTCGGCCGCGCTGGCCGGTGACAAAGCGCAACTCGCCGACGATGCCGGCCAGCAGTTGCGGTTCACGGCTGTCGGCCAGGTCGGCGATCTGGCGTTTGCAAAAGCGCCGCACCTCGGCGCTGTGCTCGTCGAACAAATGGCCCGACAAATAAAAGCCCAGCGCTGATTTCTCGAGCAGCAGGCGCTCGCGCAAGCCCCAGGGCTCGGTGTGCTGCAGCGCAGGCTCTTGCGTGCTGGACCCATGATCGCCGTCGTCGAACAAGCCGCCCTGCGAGGCGTTGACCACCTGGTGCTCGGCAAACTCGAAGCCCAGCCCGACGCTGGCCACCAGGCTGGCGCGGTCGGGGTTGATCGCATCAAACGCCCCGGCCTTGATCAGCGCGTCGATCGCGCGCTTGTTGATGCGCTTGCGGTCGACCCGGGCGCAGAAATCAAAGAAGCTGCGGAACGGTCCGCCCTCGGTGCGCGCTTCAACAATGGCCTCGACCGCACCCTGGCCCGAGCCCTTGACGGCACCCAGGCCGTAGCGGACCACCTTGGCACTGACCGGCTCAAACCGGTGCGTGCCCCGGTTGACATCCGGCGGCTCGAAGCTGATGCCGAACAGCTTGGCGTCATTGAGCAGCACCTTCAACTTGTCGGTATCGCCCATCTCGATGGTCATGTTCGCGGCATAGAACTCGGCCGTGAAATGCACCTTCAGCCAACCTGTGTGGTAAGCCAGCAGCGAGTAGGCGGCAGCATGGCTCTTGTTGAAGCCATAGCCGGCAAACTTCTCCATCAAATCGAACACCTCGTCAGCCTTGTCCTGCGAGATGGACTGCTTGGCTGCACCGGTGCGGAAGATCTGCCGGTGCTCGGCCATCTCCTCGGCTTTTTTCTTGCCCATCGCGCGGCGCAGCAGGTCGGCGCCGGCCAGCGAATAACCGCCCAGCACCTGCGCG
>JBKJKU010000242.1:0-33011 GCA_046597355.1 Aquabacterium sp. | reverse complement strand
GAAGACGTGGCGATCGCCTTCCCCGACATCCAGATCGTCGTCGCCCATCCCAGCTGGCCCTGGCAGGACGAGGCGCTGAGCCTGGCGCTGCACAAGCCCAACGTCTGGATCGACCTGTCGGGCTGGAGCCCGAAGTACTTTCCGGCCCAACTGGTGCAGTACGCCAACACCTTGCTGAAAGACCGCATGCTGTTTGGCAGCGACTACCCGCTGATCACGCCCGAGCGCTGGATGAAGGACTTCGAGGACGCCGGCTTCAAGGACAAGGTCAAGCCGCTGATCCTGAAAGAAAACGCCAAGCGCTTGCTGGGTTTTGCTTGACGCCACCCCACCGGGTTGGCGCAGCCGCAGCGCCTGCCCGCACGAAGCTGCCCACGGCTGCGCAGGGCACCCGCCGCTTCGCTGCGGCAAATCCATCAAAATAGGCGCGTGCACCCCCACTCTCTGACCGGCCGATGACGCCCCCGAACCATTGGACTCGGCCTTTGCGCACACTGGCCGCGGCCAGCGGCCTGGCCCTGCCGCTGGCCGCGCCGGCCGACGTGGTGCAGGTGGCGGTAGCCGCCAACTTTGCTGCCCCGCTGGCCAGGATTGGCGAAGGCTTCCACGCCGCCACCGGCCACCGGCTGAGCCTCATCGCCGGGGCCACCGGCAAGTTCTACAGCCAGATCGCCGCCGGCGCGCCTTTCGAGGTGCTGATCGCCGCCGACAACGAGACGCCCAAGCGGCTGATCGCCGACGGCTTGGCCGTGGCCGGCAGCAATTTCACCTATGCCCTCGGCGTTTTGGTGCTGTGGAGCGCCGCACCGGGCTATGTGGACGATCAGGGCGCTGTGCTGGCGGCGGGCCGGTTCAACAAGCTGGCCATCGCCAACCCCAAGCTGGCGCCCTACGGCGTGGCCGGCATGGAGGTGCTCCAGGCCCGGGGCCTGACTGCCGTGGTGGCGCCCAAGCTGGTCACGGCCGAGAGCATCGGCCAGGCCTACCAGTTTGTTGCAACCGGCAACGCCGAGTTGGGGTTTGTGGCGCTGTCCCAGGTCATGGGCGCCAGGCCGTCGCCAGCCCAGGAGCGCCCCCTTGGGGCGCCGGCGCCAACAGCGCCTGTGGCGCTGGCCGCACTGCCGGGCAAGGTGGCTGTCGGGTCTTACTGGCGGGTGCCGGCTTCACTGCATGGCGAGATCCGGCAAGACGCCGTGCTGCTGAAGGCTGGCGAAAAAAAGCCCGCCGCCGTCGCGCTGCTGGCCTACCTGAAGAGTGCCCCCGCCCGGGCCGTGATCCAGGCCTGGGGCTATGACCTATGACCGCCCGCGGCGCTGCCCACCCCCTGCGGGCGTCACCTGAATGACCCCTGCCGACTGGACCGCCATACGGCTCACGGCCGAACTTGCCACCGTCACCACGCTGCTGCTGCTGGTTGTCGGCACGCCGCTGGCCTGGTGGCTGGCGCGCAGCCGGTCACCGCTCAAGCCGCTGTGGTCGGCGCTGGTGGCCATGCCGATCGTGCTGCCGCCGTCGGTGCTGGGCTTTTACCTGCTGCTGGCGATGGGTCCCCACGGCCCGGTAGGGCAGTTCACCGAATGGCTCGGCCTGGGGCGGTTGCCGTTCAGCTTTGGCGGCCTGGTGGTGGGCTCGGTGCTGTACTCGATGCCGTTCGTGGTGCAGCCGTTGCAACAGGCGTTCGAGGCCATCCCCGAACGCACGCTGGAGGCAGCAGCCACGCTGCGCGCCGGTCCGCTGGACCGTTTTTTCAGCGTCGCGTTGCCGCTGGCCCGGCCTGGGCTGATCACTGCCAGCGTGCTGGGCTTTGCCCACACCGTGGGCGAGTTCGGCGTCGTGCTGATGATCGGCGGCAACATTCCGGGCGCCACCCGGGTGCTGTCGGTGGCGATTTACGAACATGTTGAAGCCACTGAATACGCTGACGCGCACCGGCTGTCCGCCGCCATGGTGGCCTTCTCGCTGCTGGTGCTGGTGACGCTGTATGTCGTCAACCGGCCCCGTCGCGACGCTGCCCGCGCTTCGCCATGATCGACGCCCGTTTGCAGTTGGCCCGCCGTGACTTCAGGCTGGACGTGGCGCTGCAACTGCCCGAGCGTGGCGTCACCGCGCTGTTTGGCCCCTCGGGTTGCGGCAAGACCACGCTGCTGCGTGCCATCGCCGGCCTGGAGCGTGCGGTTGGCCGGGTAGCCTTGGGTGACGAGGTCTGGCAGGACGACACCGCCCGGCGTTGGCTGCCCACCCACCACCGCCCGCTGGGCTATGTGATCCAGGACGCAGCGCTGTTTCCGCACCTGGACGTGGCCGCCAACCTGGCCTATGGCCGACGCCGCAGCGCCGAAGCCAGGCGGTTCGGCGCTGCGGTCGGTGCGGGCGGTGCGCCAGAAGCGCTGGCTTTTGCGCCGGATGCCGTCGTCGATCTGTTGGGCATCGGTCCGCTGCTGCAGCGCCGGACGGCCACCCTGTCGGGCGGCGAGCGCCAGCGCGTGGCCATTGCCCGGGCCCTGGCCACAGCACCGCGTCTGCTGCTGATGGACGAGCCGCTGGCCGCGCTGGACGGCCAGCGCAAGGCCGAGATCCTGCCCTACCTGGAGCGCCTGCACCGCGAGCTGGCGCTGCCTATCCTCTATGTCACCCACGCCATGGACGAGGTGGCGCGCCTGGCCGACCATCTGGTGCTGCTGGACGCGGGCCGGGTGCTGGCCGCCGGCCCGCTGGCCGAGCTGCTGGCCCGGCCCGACTTGCCACTGGCGCGCCAGGATGACGCCGGCGTGGTGATCGAGGCCACCGTGGCCGAGCACGACCGCGCCTACGGCCTGTCGCGGGTGGTCTTTGGCGGCGGCGCGCTGTGGGTGGGTGAAACCGCCGCCGGGCCTGGCCAGGCAGTGCGCGCCCGGGTGTTGGCACGCGACGTCAGCGTGACGCGGCAACGCCCGGTTGAAACCAGCGTCGTCAACGTGCTGCCGGTGTGGTTGGAGTCATTTGCCGCCGACCGCAGCACCGCGCTGCTGCGGCTGGCGGTGGGCACGCCGGGCGTGCACGGCACGGCCGACATTGGGGCCGTGCGGTTGCTGGCCCGCATTACCCGCCGCAGTTGCGACGCCCTGGCGCTGCACCCCGGCGATGCGCTGTTTGCGCAAATCAAGGGCGTGGCCTTGATGTGAGCGGGGGCTGGCAGCGCGGGATGGCCCGGGACATTCGGCGCATCGGCGCATTGGCACATTTGGCGATTTGGCGCATCGGCAAAGCAAAACGCCCGCCGTGCTTGCACACTGCGGGCGTTGCTTGACTTGGCGTCCCCTAGGGGATTCGAACCCCTGTAATCACCGTGAAAGGGTGGTGTCCTAGGCCTCTAGACGAAGGGGACAATTAAACGGTCTTACCTTGAACAGCGCCACCTGCATCTGCTGGAAACATCCCAGAAAAACTGGTGGAGGTAAACGGGATCGAACCGATGACCTCTTGCATGCCATGCAAGCGCTCTCCCAGCTGAGCTATACCCCCGTGCTGTTCAAGACAGTCCATGACTATAGCACAGGCCTCAAAAATGCTGCAAGCGGGCCAGCGCGGTTGGGGCGTCGAACAAGGCCACGACCGCGTCCACCGACGGCGTTTGCAACCGGCCGCACAGCAGCAAGCGCAGCGGATGGGCCAGTTGCGGCATCTTCAGCTTGTGTTCAGTCAGGGTGTCCTTGATCGCTTGGCTGATGCCCGCCTTGTCCGCGGTGCACCAGGCGTTCGCGTCCAGCGCCGCCAAGCGGTCTCGCAGCGACACCAACGCCGGGCGCACGGCGTCGGTGACGTGGGCGGCCAGTTCCTCCGCGGCCGGTGAAACCGGCAGGAAGTACATCGCCAGCCAGTCGGCCAGCTCGACCGTGGTGCTGCAACGGTCTTTGTAGAGCGCGCACATCGCCTCCAGCCGGGCTGGGGCATCGGCGGGCAGCAGCACGCCCCGGCTCACCAGTTGGGCCGCCACCAGGCCGGCCAAGCGCGGGTTGTCAGCTTGCTTGAGGTACTGCGCATTGACCCAGGTCAGCTTGGCAGCGTCCCACTGCGCCGGGCTCTTGGACAAATGGCTGCCGTCGAACCAGCTCACCATCTGCGCGACGGAAAAAAGCTCCTCGTCGCCGTGGCTCCAGCCCAGGCGGGCCAGGTAGTTGAGCATCGCCTCGGGCAGGTAGCCAGCGTCTTGGTAGGCCGTGACGCTGACCGCGCCGCGCCGCTTGGACAGCTTTTGGCCATCGTCACCCAAGATCACCGGGCAATGGCCAAATTGCGGCAGCGCTGCGCCCAGCGCGTTGAAGATGTTGATCTGCCAGGGCGTGTTGTTGATGTGCTCGTCACCCCGAAAGACATGCGTGATCGCCATGTCCCAGTCGTCCACCACCACGGCAAAGTTGTAGGTCGGCACACCGTCCGGCCGCAGGATGATCAGGTCGTCGATCTCGTGGTTGGCGATGCTGATGGGGCCCTTGACCAGATCGTCCCAGGTGACGATGCCGTCCGGTGGATTGGCGAAGCGCACCACCGGCGACACGCCCTCGGGCGGCGCGGGCAAGACCTTGCCGGGTGCCGGGCGCCAGCGGCCGTCGTAGTGGGTTTTTTCGCCCCGCTCGCGCTGCGCCTCGCGCATCGCTTCCAACGCCTCCGGCGAGCTGTAGCACTTGTAGGCCGTGCCGGCGGCCAGCATCTGATCGACCACCGCGTGGTAACGGTCCAGCCGCTGCATCTGGTAGACCGGGCCCTCGTCGTGGTCCAGCCCCAGCCAGTGCATCGACGCCAGGATCTGATCGACCGAATCCTGGGTGCTGCGGGCGACATCGGTGTCTTCGATGCGCAGCACGAAGCTGCCGCCAAAGTGGCGCGCAAAGGCCCAGGAATACAGCGCGGTGCGCGCCGTGCCCAGGTGCAAAAAGCCGGTGGGCGACGGGGCGATGCGTGTGCGGACGGGCTTGAGGCCGGGGTTGGGGACGGTGGTGGTCATGGTCGGCGTCAAAAGGCGCCCAGGCCCCGCTGCAGGTCGTCGGTGATGTCGTCCACATGCTCCAGGCCGACCGCCAGGCGGACCATGCCCTGGCCGATGCCGGTGGCCAGGCGCTGCGCCTCGGTCAGACGGCCATGCGAGGTGGTGGCCGGGTGGGTGATGATGGACTTGGTATCGCCCAGGTTGGTGGCGATGCTCAGCACCCGGGTGCTGTCGATCACGTGGAACGCCGCAGCGCGGGCAGCCTCGGGATCGTTGGCCCGCACATCGAAGGACAGCACCGCGCCGCCCAGACCGCTTTGCTGCGTCATCGCCAGCGCGTGCTGCGGGTGCGAGACCAGGCCGGGGTAGTAGACCCGCGCCACCGCCGGGTGCGCCTCCAGCCAGCGCGCCACCGTCAGCGTGGCCTCGCTCTGCGCCTTCATGCGCAGCGACAGCGTCTCCAGGCCCTTCAGCACGACCCAGGCGTTGAACGGCGACAGCGTCATGCCGGCGGTGCGCACCACCGGCGAGAACACTTCGCGCACCAGTTTGTCGGACGCACACAGCGCGCCGGCCATCACCCTGCCCTGCCCGTCCAGGTACTTGGTGCCGGCGTGCACCACCAGGTCAGCGCCGAGCGTCAGGGGCCGCTGCAGCGCGGGCGAGCAAAAGGTGTTGTCCACCGTCAGCAGGGCGCCCGCGCCATGCGCCAGGTCGGCCAGCGCGCGGATGTCGCAGACCTCGGTCAGCGGGTTTGTCGGCGTCTCGGCGAACAGCAATTTTGTGCTGGGGCGCAGCGCGGCGCGCCACTCGGCCAGGTCGGTCTGCGAGACAAAACTGGTCTCGACGCCGAACTTGCCAAACTCCTTGGCAAACAGGCTGATGGTGGACCCGAACACCGAGCGCGAGCACACCACATGGTCGCCGGCCTTGAGCAGGCCCATCGCCAGCAGCAAGATCGCACTCATGCCCGTGGACGTGGCCACCGCCGCCTCGGCGCCCTCCATCGCCGCGAGGCGGGCCTCGAAGCTGCGCACCGTGGGGTTGCCGGTGCGCGAGTAGGTGAAGTCTTCCATCTGCGCAAAGCGCCGCGCCGAGGTCTCGGCATCGGGCTGCACATAGGCGCTGGTCAGGAACAGACCCTCAGAGTTTTCGCCGTGCTGGCTGGGCGCCAGTGCGGTGCGCACCGCCAGCGTCTCGGGGCGCAGGCCGTCGGGCAACCGGGCGCGGGCGATACGGGCGGCTTCGGTGTCGCGGTCGGTCATGGTGCTTCAGCCCGGCTTTGCAGTGTCAAACGGGTGCGGTCGTCGCTGTTTTCATCGGCATTGCGGGCCTCGGTGCGCTGCGCGCCCATGGCCTCGAAGTCGGCCGCGCTGACGTCGCCGGTGATGTAGACGCCATCGAAGCAACTGGCCTCGAAGCCAGGGATCGCGGGGTTCAAGGCGCTCACCACCCGCTTCATCACGTCCACATCCTGGTAGATCAGTGCATCGGCGCCGATGAACTGGCGAATCTGCTCTTGGGTGCGGCCGTGCGCAATCAGCTCTTCGGGCGTCGGCATGTCGATGCCGTAGACATTGGGAAAGCGCACCGGCGGCGCCGCCGAGGCCATGTAGACCTTGCGTGCACCGGCCTCACGCGCCATCTGCACGATCTCCTTGCTGGTGGTACCGCGCACGATCGAGTCGTCCACCAGCAGCACGTTGCGGCCGGCAAATTCCTGCTTGATCGCATTGAGCTTCTGGCGCACGCTTTTCTTGCGTGCCTGCTGGCCCGGCATGATGAAGGTGCGGCCGACATAGCGGTTCTTGACGAACCCTTCGCGGTAGGGCTTGCCGATTTTTTGCGCCAGCTGCATTGCCGACGGCCGGCTTGACTCGGGGATCGGGATCACCACATCGATCTCGGACGGCGGCATGGTGTTGATGACCCGCTGCGCCAGGCTTTCGCCCAGGTTCAAACGCGCCTGGTAGACCGAGATGCCGTCGATCACCGAATCGGGCCGTGCCAGGTAGACGTACTCGAACATACAGGGGTGCAACGACGGTTTGTCGGCGCACTGCTGGGCATGCAGCTGGCCGGCGGTGTCGATGAAGATCGCCTCGCCGGGCGCCACATCGCGCACCACTTTGTGGCCAGTGCCTTCGAGTGCCACGGTCTCGCTGGCCAGCATCACCTCGGTGCCGCCGCCCTCGGACGCCGGCAGGTCGGCCACACCGTAGACCAGCGGGCGGATGCCGTACGGGTCTCGGAAGGCCAGCAGGCCGTAGCCGGCGATCAACGCGATCACCGCATAAGACCCGCGGATGCGCTTGTGCACCGCACTGACCGCGCGGAACACCAGTTCGGGCGTCAGCGGCACGTCGCGCCCGGCCAGCTCCATCTCGTGCGCCAGCACGTTGATCAGCACCTCGGTGTCGCTGCCGGTGTTGATGTGGCGGCGGTCGACGTCGAACAGCTCTTTTTTGAGCGCGGGGGCGTTGGTCAGGTTGCCGTTGTGCACCAGCACGATGCCGTAGGGTGCATTGACGTAGAACGGCTGGGCTTCTTCGTCGTTGAAGGCATTGCCGGCGGTCGGGTAGCGCACCTGGCCCAGGCCCACGTTGCCAGGCAGCGCACGCATGTTGCGGGTGCGGAACACGTCCTTCACCATGCCACGGGCCTTGTGCATGAAGCACTGCGTGCCCTGCATGGTGACGATGCCGGCAGCGTCCTGGCCGCGGTGCTGCAACAGCAGCAGCGCGTCGTAAATCAACTGGTTGACGGGCGCTTTGGAGATCAAACCAACGATGCCGCACATGGGGAGGGATCCTGAAAGGCTGACGAGACGAAGACGAAAATAGGCGGCAAAGTCAGGTCCGGCACCTGCCGAGAACCATCAGACCGGCAGGTGGCGCGCCACCTCGGTCGGCAAATGGGGTTTGAGAACCAGCAAGGCCAGGTTCAGCCAGCCGGCCGCGTGAGAGTCGCGCCAGGGTTGCGAGCGCAACGCCGGCGTGAAGGCCACCGCAGTAGCCACCACCAGCAGCAGCACGGCACCGCGCAGCAGGCCAAAGCCGGCCCCCAGCAGGCGGTCGATCAGGGTCAACGGCGTGGCATGCAAGCCCATCCGGATCAACCGGGCCAACAGCGACCACGCCACCAGCACACCGACAAAGGCCACGACAAACGCAACACCCAGTTGCAAGGCCGAACCCGGTGCGCCGATAGGCAGGTGGGCCGCCAGCCAGGGCGAATACGCCTGCGCGACGATGTAAGCCACCACCCAGCCCACCAGCGACATCAGCTCGAACACCAAACCCCGCGCCAGCCCGATCAGCACCGACACACCCAGCAGCGCGAGGAGCGTCAGATCGACCCAACCCAGACCGTTGAGGGCGTTCATGTGTCAAACGCGGTGCCCGGCACGCCAGTCAAGGATCCCAACGGATGGCCGGCGGGACTCACAGCGTCAGGATCGCCACCGGCAAGCCCGCTGACTTGATGCGGGCAGCCGCTTTGTCGGCGTCAGCCCGGCTGGCAAACGGCCCCACCCGAACACGGGTGCGCTTGGCACCGTCCACCTCGACCACCTGGGTGTAGGTCTTGAGGCCCAGCGCCTCGAGCTTCTGGCGCGCCTCGGCCAGCTTGGTGGTGTCCGCGTAGGCGCCGACCTGCACCACCAGGCGCGCAGTGGGTGCGCTGGCGGCGGCAAGTGCCGCACCCTGGCCGTCCAGCAAGGCACGGGCACGGGCGCCGTCGTCGTTGGCGGGCTTGGTGGCGGCTGGTTTGGATGCCACGGGCGCCGGCTTGGCCGCAGAGTCTGCCGGCGGCTTGGCGGCTGCGGGCGCCGGGGCAACAGCGGCCACGGTCGCTGCCGCTTTGGCCACCGCTGCCACGTCACGGCCCTGGTCAGCGGCACGCTCGACGATTTCAGCCGCCGCAACCTGATCGGGCCGAACCCCTGCGCCCGCGGGCGTTTCGTCCAGCACCGCCGCCGACGCGGCCGACAATGGCGCTGCGGGGGGCAGCACCAGCGGAGGGGCGCCGTCCTTGCGGGGGATCTCGATCGGGATGTTGACCGCCACCGGCCGCGGCTGGGTTTCAAACAGCAGCGGAAACCCGATCACGCCGATGCCCAGCAGCACAGTTGCGCCGATCAGGCGGCGGCGGGCGCGGGTGCGGGCTGCCGCAACGGCGTCTGGCTCGACCGGTGCTGCGCTGTGCACCTGGGCAGACGGTTCGGACTTGCGTTGGAAGTGAGACAGCAGACCCATGCGGGGAGACGGGCGTGGGTTGAGGCCGCAGCCGTGTTGAGTGAGGGGGTAATGCGCCTGTTTCGGCAGGCGCCAACGGGACAAACCGGAGCGCTGGACGGGGCACTAGACCAGGTGGCGGGCGCTCAGGCGAGGCAGCCCGTCGTGCAGCACACCGCCCACGGTGTAGAACGATCCAAACACGATGATTCTATCAGCCGGGTCTGCCGTTGCCGCTGCCGCCTGGAGCGCCGCCTCGGGGCTGGCGTGCTGGGTGGTGGTGATCTTGCGGCCCGCGCTGGCCGCCTGCACCGCCACCGCCAGCTCGGCCGCCGAGGCCGCCCGCGTCGGCGGCAAGTTGCAAAGATGCCAGTGGTCAACCAGCGGCGCCAGATGCGCCAGCAAGCCGGCCAGGTCCTTGTCGCGCATCGCGCCAAACACCGCATGGGTCTGCGGAAAGTAGCCCATCTGGTCCAAGTTGTTGGCCAGCGCGGCCACCGACTGCGGGTTGTGCGCCACGTCCAGCACCAAGGCCGGCTGGCCCGGGATGATCTGGAACCGGCCCGGCAGCTCCACCATCGCCAGCCCATTGCGCACCGCCTGGGCGTTGATCGGCAGTTGCCCGCGCAGCGCCTCGAACACCGCCAGCACACCGGCCGCGTTGATCAGCTGGTTGGCGCCGCGCAATGCCGGATAGGCCAGGCTGTTGAATCGCTGCTGGCGGCCACGCCAGGACCACTGCTGCTTGTCCCCCTGGAAGTTGTAGTCGCGGCCCAGCCGCCACAAATCAGCGCCCAGCTCATCGGCACGTGCTTGCAGCGACGCCGGCGGCTCCGGGTCGCTGACCACCACCGGGCGGCCGGGCCGCATGATGCCGGCCTTCTCGAAGCCGATGGCCTCGCGGGTGTTGCCCAGGAATTCGGTGTGGTCGAGTGCGATGCAGGTGATCAGCGCGCAGTCGGCGTCCACCGCGTTGACGGCGTCCAGCCGCCCGCCCATGCCCACCTCCAGGATCACCAGATCCAGCTTGGCTGCCGCCAGTGCCCGCATGATGGCCAGCGTGGTGAACTCGAACCAGGTCAGCGTGATCTCGCCGCGGGCCGCCTCGACCGCCGCGAAATGCGGCAACAAAGACTCGGCGCTGGCCATGTTGCCGTTGATGCGGCAGCGCTCTTCAAAGTGCACCAGGTGCGGCTTGATGTAGAGACCTACCCGGTAGCCGGCCTGCAGCGCCACCGACTCCAGCATGGCGCAGGACGAGCCTTTGCCGTTGGTGCCGGCCACGCTGACCACCGGCACATCAAAGCGCAAGGCCAGCCGGTCGCGCACCGCGACAACCCGGTCCAGCGTCATGTCGATGGTCACGGGATGAAGCTGTTCGCAGTGGGCGAGCCAGCCAGCCAGGGTGGTGGGATGCGTCATGGGCAGTGACCGGGAGTGTGGACTGTCGGAGAACAAAGCAAAACCGGGCCCGCGAGGGCCCGGTCGACGGCAGGCTGCATGGCCGCCTGCCGGTCAGGTGGGAGACCAGAGGCCGGCTTCAGGCCACGGCGTCGGCGCTTTGCCGCTGCAGCATCGCCAGCATGTTGGCCACCGTGCTGCGCAACTGGCGCCGGTCCACGATCTGGTCGATCGCGCCTTTGGTCAGCAGGAATTCAGCACGCTGGAAACCCTCGGGCAGCTTCTCGCGCACCGTGTTTTCAATCACCCGCGGTCCGGCAAAGCCCACCAGCGCCTTGGGCTCGGCGATCACGACGTCACCGACAAACGCAAAACTGGCCGACACGCCGCCCATCGTCGGGTCGCACAACACGCTGATGTACGGCAGTTTGGCCTTGGCCAGCCGGGTCAGCGCGGCGTTGGTCTTGGCCATCTGGAACAGGCTGAACAGCCCCTCCTGCATGCGCGCGCCGCCGGTGGCGGTGAAGCACACAAAGGGCACCTTCTGCTCGACCGCCGACTCGACACCACGCACAAACCGCTCACCCACCACCGAGCCCATCGACCCGCCCATGAAGTCGAACTCGAAGCACGCCACCACCAGCGGCACGCTCATCACCGCCCCGCCGATGACCACCAGCGCGTCGGTCTCGCCGGTCGATTCGAGCGCGTCTTTCAGGCGCTCGGTGTACTTGCGGCTGTCTTTGAACTTCAGCGGGTCGACCGGCACCACCTCCTGGCCGATCTCGTAACGGCCTTCGGCGTCGAGAAATGCATTGAGCCGGGCGCGCGCGCCGATGCGGTGGTGGTGGCCGCATTTGGGGCAGACGTTGACGTTTTGCTCCAGGTCGGTGTTGTAGAGCACCGTCTCACAAGCCGGGCACTTGATCCACAGGCCTTCCGGCACCGAGCGGCGCTCGGTGGGGTCGGTCTGCTGCATCTTGGGGGGCAGCAGTTTTTCAAGCCAGCTCATGGGGTGTGCTCCTAGCGGTTGCGGCGGTGTCTACAGCCGCGTTTGCGGCGGAAATCAAAGTGCGTCGAGTGCCGTGCGGATCTCGGCCATGAAGGCCTGCCCGGCAGCGGCCACCGTGGCACGGGGCTCGGCGTGCAATATCTGCACCAACCGCGACCCGATCACCACTGCGTCCGACACCCGGCCCACGGCCTGGGCCGTGACCGCGTCACGAATGCCGAAGCCTACCCCAACCGGCACCCTGACATGGGCGCGAATCCGAGGCACCGCCTCGGCCACGGCATCGGTGTCCAGGTGGCCGGCGCCGGTCACGCCCTTGAGCGAGACGTAGTAGACATAGCCGGTGGCGATGCGGCCGACCTCCTTGATGCGCGCTTCGGTCGAGGTGGGCGCCAGCAAAAAGATCAAGTCCAGCCCGGCGGCTTTCAGGTCGGCGGCAAAAACCTCGCATTCTTCCGGCGGGTAATCCACCACCAGCAGGCCATCGACGCCAGCGGCTGCCGCGTCCCGGATGAAGGCGCCCGCGCCGTGCTTCTGGTCGTAGCGCTCGACCGGGTTGGCGTAGCCCATCAGCACCACCGGCGTGGTGGCGTTGGCGGCGCGAAAGCTCCGCACACAGCCGAGCACCTGGGTCAGGCCGATGCCGCGGGTCAGCGCCCGCTCGCTGGCCTGGGCGATCACCGGGCCGTCGGCCATCGGGTCGGAAAACGGCACGCCCAGCTCGATGATGTCGGCGCCGCCCTGGGCCAGCGCCAGCATGATCTCGGGGGTGGCGTCGGCGTACGGATCCCCGGCGGTGACGTAGGGGATCAGCGCCTTGCGGCCCTGGGCCTTGAGCGCGTTCAGCGTGGCAGCGATGCGGCTCATCGCAGCGCCCGCCCGGCCACCCGAGGGGCGCTGCAGCCCCCGTCGGGGGCAACGAATGACATCAGCTGGGGGGTCGTCATGCTTTGAACTCCACGGTTTGCACACCACCCTTGACGGTCTGGCCCATGCAGGACGGTCGGCAGTAAAAATCGGCGCCCGACAGGTCTGCCACCGTGCCGATGTCCTTGTCGCCGCGGCCGGACAGGTTGACCAGCAGGTGCTGATCGGGCCGCATCGTGGCGGCCAGCTTCATCGCATAGGCCACCGCATGGCTGGATTCAAGCGCCGGGATGATGCCCTCGCTGCGGCACAGGCGGTGAAAGGCTGCCAGCGCCTCCTCGTCGGTGATGCCCACGTACTCGGCCCGGCCGATGTCCTTCAAAAACGCATGCTCAGGACCGACGCCGGGGTAGTCCAGCCCGGCCGAGATCGAATGCGTCTCGGTGATCTGGCCGTTGTCGTCCTGCAGCAAGTAGGTGCGGTTGCCGTGCAGCACACCCGGTGAGCCTTTCATCAGGCTCATCGAGTGCTTGCCGCTGTCTTGCCCCAGACCCGCCGCTTCGACACCGATCAGCCGCACGTTTTCATACGGGATGTAGGGGTAGAAGATGCCCATCGCGTTGCTGCCGCCGCCCACGCAGGCGATCACCGCGTCGGGCTGGGCGTCCAGCCGCCCCCCCAGCCGGCCGATCTGCGCCGGCATCTGCACCAGGCATTCATCGCCGATCACGCGCTGGAAATCCCGCACGATCGTCGGATACGGGTGCGGGCCGGCCACCGTGCCGATGATGTAGAAGGTGTTTTCGACATGGGTCACCCAGTCGCGCAGCGCCTCGTTGAGTGCGTCCTTCAAGGTCTTGCTGCCGCTCTCGACTGGTACCACCCGTGCGCCCAGCAGGTGCATGCGGTAGACATTGGGGCTTTGGCGCTTGACGTCCTCGCTGCCCATGTAGACCACGCACTCCATGCCGTAGCGGGCGCAGATGGTGGCGGGGGCCACGCCGTGCTGGCCGGCGCCGGTCTCGGCAATCACCCGCGGTTTGCCCATGCGCTTGGCCAGCAGGGCCTGGCCGATGGTGTTGTTGATCTTGTGCGCGCCGGTGTGGTTCAGGTCCTCGCGCTTCAAGTGGATCTGTGCGCCACCGATCTCGCGGCTGATGCGGTCAGCGTGGTAGACCGGGCTGGGCCGGCCGACAAAGTGCGCCAGCTCATGCCGGTACTCGGCCATGAAGGCCTCGTCCTGGCTGTAGTGCGCGTAGGCGGCCTTCAGCTCGTCGAGCGCATGCACCAGGGTTTCGGCGACAAACGTGCCGCCGTACGGCCCGAAATGCCCGCGGACATCGGGTTGTTGGTAGTCGAACATGGCAAATATCCTGTGGTCAGCGCCGTGCGGGCGGGGCGCCCGTGCTGCGGCGAATCAAATGGGTGGTCAGGTGGGCCGGCAAGCGATCGGGCGCAATGCCCGGCCTCGGTACCCGGCGTCCGTGTTCGGCGTCAGTGTCCGGCGCCAGTACCCGACGCCAGTGCTGAGATCCTGGGTGCGCGATCAGCGTTCGGCGTCGGCGATCAACGCATCGGCTTCATGCACCGCGTCGCAAAACGCCCGCATCAGCCCGGCATCCTTCTGGCCTTTGGCGGTCTCGACGCCCGAGCTCACGTCAACGGCCCAGGGCCGGACGTGCGTGATCCCATCGATCACGTTTGCAGGATTCAACCCACCAGACAAAACGACTGGACGGGGCACGTGGCGTGGCACGAGTGACCAATCGAAGACCTTTCCACCGCCGCCGTAGCCCTCGACATGGGTGTCGAGCAGGATGCCGGCCGCGCTTGCATATGAGGCTGCGAAGTCTATCAAAGCCAGGCCGGGTGCCATGCGCGCCGCCCGCAAATACGGCCGGCCGCTGGCCTGGAATTGCGCGGCGCACCAATCGGGGGTTTCGTCGCCGTGGAATTGCAGCATCGCGCTGGGCAGCGCCTGCACCGCATCGGCAATCAGGCCGGCCTCGGCGTTGACAAACAGGCAGACCGGCACCACAAACGGCGGCAAACGACGCGCCAGTTCGGCCGCACGGGCCACGGTGACCGCACGCGGGCTGGGCGCGTAGAGCACAAAGCCGATCGCGTCGGCGCCGGCCGCCACGGCGGCATCGACGTCGGCGTCACGTGTCAGGCCACAAATCTTGATGCGGGTGCGTTGGGTCATGGTGGGTTCCTCAGGGCAGCCAGTCCATCGCTGCGGTGTGCTCAGGCAGGCCCAGCCCGGCATCGTAGTACGGGCCGGCAAAGTACAGGCCGTCGGCGCTGAAGGTGGGCGCCGCGGCGTCCCGGTTCCGCGCGGCCATCACCGCCAGCAGCCAGTCGGGTACCTGCCGCCCGGTGCCCACGGCCAGCAAGCAGCCCATCAAATTGCGCACCATGTGGTGCAAAAACGCCGAGCCGTCGAAGTCAAAGCGCCAGTACGCGCCCTGCTGGCGGATGTTGATCGCGCGCAGCGTCTTGACCGGGCTGCGGGCCTGGCATTCGCTGGACCGGAAGCTGCTGAAATCATGCTCGCCAACCAGGTGCGCCGCCGCCGCCCGCATCGCGTCGCCGTCCAGCGTCCGGAACACCCAACCGACCTGGCCCGATTCCAGCGCCGGGCGCACCGGCGACTGCAGCAGCCAGTAGCGGTAGCGGCGCCCGTGGGCGTGGTAACGGGCATGAAAGTCGGCCGGCACGGCCTGACACCACTGCAGCGCAATGTCGGACGGCAGGTATCGGTTGGTGCCGCGCAGCCACGAGAAAGTCTCGCGTTCGACCGGGCTGTCGAGGTGAACCACCTGGTTGAAGGCATGCACACCGGCATCCGTGCGGCCGGCGCACACCGTGCTCACCGGTGCGCCGACAAACTTCGACAACGCACGTTCGACCTGGTCCTGCACCGTACGACCATCGGTTTGATGCTGCCAGCCGTGGTAGCGGTTGCCGCGGTAGGCAATGCCCAGAGCCAACCTGGCCGTCATCGGATCTGTGGCCCAAGACCGGGGGCAGCGCGCCGGCCGCCATCCCGGCGGGCACGCCGCCCCTGCACCCCCATCAGGTCAGCGCATCAAGCATGGACTGCGCCTTGGCACGCAGCGTGCCGGCGGCCTTGGACACGACCTCCTCGAGCAGGTCACGGGCGCCGTCGATGTCGCCGATCTGGCGGAACTCCTCGGCCAGTTCAAGCTTGCGGGCCAGCGGGTCAGCATGGTCGAGCAGCATGTCGTCCAGCAGGCCCGGCGTGGTCGGCGCGGTCTCGGCCAGATTGCCGCGCTCAGACACCGGAAACTGGCTGAAATCGAGCGTCGTGTCACCACCGACGACCGTCGGCGCATCGGCCCGGCCCTTCGCTGGCGCGTCGTCGAAGTCCAGTGACAGGATGTCAAGGTCCGGCTTGCCGGGCACGGTGCTCGCGTCCGGTGCCACCGGGCGGCGGGCGGGCGGGGTGCGGTCCTCGAAGTCGAAGTCCAGGTCGGCCACGGACGGGCGTTGCAGGCTGGGCGCCAGCGGCCGAGTGGCCTCCATGGCCTGCGCAGACGGGCTGTCGCCCATCTCGCCCAGATCCACGTCGAGGTCCAGCATGGCGCCGCCCATTTGCGGCAAGCGCGAGTCCTCGGCCGGCTGGGTGACCGCCGACAGGATCGAATGGGGCTGGGTGGTGGCGCCCAGCGGCTCGACCACAACCCGCGCGCCGTCCAGGATGATCTCCTCGGGATGGCCGCCCGGCTGGTAGAGCATGTTCTCGGCATCGAACTGGCGGCCCAGCTCTTGGGCTCGGGCCCAGTCGGCGCCAGTGCCCTTGGTCAGCGCATACAACTGCGTGGCCAGCAATTCGAAACCCTTGGTGTCGCGGCGCTTGGCATAGACCTCCAGCAGCTTGGTGCGCACTGCCAGCCGGTCTGGCGTGGTGCGCATCGCCTCCTTGAGGATTTCTTCGGCCTGCAGGTCGCGGCCATAAGCCAGGTAGACATCGGCCTCGGCCACCGGATCGACGTCGCCGATGGCGTCCAACTGGCTGAGCGAATAGCCCATCGAGCTGGCGTTGGTGCGCGACGTGTCCCGGGTATCGACGTGCTGACCACCGCTGGCGCCGAAAAACGAATCGGGCTGCATGCGGCTTTCGAGGAACGAGGTCTCGCTGGCAGCCTTCTTGTAGCGCCGGCGAACGCTCCAGGCGCCAAGCCCGGCCAGCACCAGCGCCAGCAGACCGGCCCCGGGCAAAAGCCACCCACTGCGGGTGACGGTGTCGAGCAGGCCGGCACTGGTTGCGGCGGAGGCTGCCGGCGGCAAAACCGGGGCGACCACGACCGGTGCAGGCTGGGCCACAGCCGGCCCGCTGCCAGGCATTGCGGCAACCGCTGGCGGCGCTGGCACAGCGGCCGGTGGGGCTGCAACCGGCACAGGCAGTGCCACCGCCGCCGGCGGCGGAACCGGCACCGGCGGGACGGCGGCTGCGGGCTGCGGAGACCCCCCAGGGGCTGGCATGGCCGGCGCGGCTGGGGCGGGGGCTTGCACCGCCGCAGTGCCCTGCTGAAGCCGCTTCAAGTCTTCGACATTGCGCGACAACTCGGCCACCCGGGCGGCACTGTCCTTGCGGTCAGCCGGCTGCACCGCGGGCGCATCGGCTGCGGACGCAGCGCCGCCGCTGAGCTTGAGTTTGTCGGGCGACGCCGTGACCGACTGCTTGCGGTCATCGACCGAGGCCTGCACCTTGCCCTGCGCTTGCCGGGCTGGCTCCTGGGCCTGCGCCAGCGGCGCGGCCTGGGCCAGTCGGCTGCGGTAGGCGCTGAAATCAACGCTTTGCGCGGTAATCAGCTGGCGCAGGTCGGCTGGCGTGACATCCCGGACCTCATCGGCTGTGGGCACGGCCAAGGTCGAACCTGCCCGCAAACGGTTGACGTTGTTGGCAATGAAAGCATCCGGGTTGGCGCGGTACAGACCCACCAGCATCTGGTCGAGCGACACACCCGCTGGCTGGGTCTTGCCCGCCACGCGGTAGAGCGTGTCACCGGGCCGAACCGGGTAGCGCTTGCCGCTGGCCGGTGCAGCGGCGGGCGACGCGGCCGGCACGGCAGCCGGCGCTGCCGCCACGGCGGGCCGCGGCGCGGCGCCAGGTTTGGGTGGCGGGCTGGCAGCGCCCATACCCGGCGCAGGGGCCGCAGCACCTGACACCGCACCAGGCGCCGCGGCGCGCGGCAGAGGCGCTATGCGCGGACCCGGCTGCAGCACCGGCGGTGCCGCCGCAACCTGGCCGGCTGGCGCGGCCGGCGCTGCAGAGATCACTGGCGAGACCGGTGCCGCGGCCTGTACCGGCGGCGCTGCACGGCTGCCCGGCGGGTCAAACAGCAGCGTGAACTCCCGCACCAGACGGCCTGAAGCCCAGTTCAATTCGACGATCAGCTCGATAAATGGCTCTTGCACCGCGCGGTCGCTGCTGAGCCGCAAAAACGCCCGGCCATCGGCGCGGCGCACCACCGTCGCCTGGGTGCTCGACAGCACCGCGTTGTAATCGACGCCGGCGGCCCGGTAGGTCTCGGGGGAGGCGATGCGCACTGCAAGCGACGCGGCTTCCTCGGGCGACAGGCTGGTGATGTCGATCTCGGCCCGCATGCCCTCGCCCAGCGCGGACTGCACGTTGAGGCGCCCGACGCCCAGCGCCAGGACATCCGGCGCGGCGACACTGAGGGCTGCCAGCGCGGCCAGGGCCAACACTGATCGGGCGGCGAGAACGGGGCGATTTTTCAAGGCATCTCCACAACAGCACCAACAGGCCCACGACAGGCCTGACGCCAGCGGCGGTTCTCAGGCGAAAACGGGGCGGCCGGAAGCCAAACTGACATCATCGACAACACGACAGTTTCACGGTCAAATCCCGGAAACCAAAATAATATCAAGCATATAGGCTGACAAGCTCATGCGATGCCTGACATTTTTAGCCAAGCTGCACGGCAAGCCCCACGGGGTTCCGATGTTGCCATGCCGCGACGCTGTACCGGACGACGACAAGCCGTCGCCCGCTCAAAGCTCAGGCACAGGCCGCCGCGCCGTGGGGATCAATCTTCGATCAGGATGCGCAGCATGCGGCGCAGCGGCTCGGCCGCGCCCCACAACAACTGGTCGCCGATGGTGAAGGCGCCGACGTACTCGGGGCCCATTGCCAGCTTGCGGATGCGGCCAACCGGGATCGTCATGGTGCCGGTCACGGCCACCGGCGTCAGGTCGTGGACGGTGGCTTCTCGGTTGTTGGGCACCACCTTGACCCAGGCGTTGTCGGCGGCGATCAAGGCTTCGATGTCGGCCACCGGCACGTCTTTTTTCAGCTTGAAGGTCAGGGCCTGGCTGTGGCAGCGCATCGCGCCGACCCGCACGCAAAAGCCGTCGACCGGCACGGCCGCACTGCCAAAACCCTCGCCCTGGCCGAGTATCTTGTTGGTCTCGGCCATGCCTTTCCATTCTTCCTTGGACAGGCCCCAACCGGCCTCGTCCCGGCGCTTGCCAATCCCCAGATCCTTGTCGATCCACGGGATCAACGAGCCGCCCAGCGGCACGCCGAAGTTGGCGGTCTCGGCAGCGCTGAGTGCGCGCTGGGTCTTGATGACCTCGCGGTCGATGTCGAGGATGGCGCTCTTGGGGTCGTCGAGCAGGCTGCGAACCGACGCATTGAGCGTGCCGTACTGGGTCAACAGCTCGCGCATGTGCTGCGCGCCGCCGCCCGAGGCTGCCTGGTAGGTCTGGGTGCTCATCCACTCGACCAGGCCGGCCTTGTAGAGCGCACCCACGCCCATCAGCATGCAGCTCACGGTGCAGTTGCCGCCAATCCAGTTGCGCCCGCCAGTGGACAGCGCCTGTTTGATCACCGGCAGGTTGACCGGGTCGAGCACGATCACCGCGTCGTCTGCCATGCGCAACGTGGACGCGGCGTCAATCCAGTGACCGGTCCAGCCGGCGGCGCGCAGTTTGGGAAAGACCTCGGCGGTGTAGTCGCCGCCCTGCGCCGTCAGGATGATGTCGCAGCGCTTGAGCGCCGCGATGTCGAATGCGTCCTGCAGAGTACTTTCGTTTTTGGCCTGAGAAGGCGCCGCTCCGCCAGCGTTGCTGGTGGAGAAAAACAGCGGCTCGATCAGCGCAAAGTCGCCCTCGGCTTGCATGCGGTCCATCAACACCGACCCGACCATGCCGCGCCAGCCTACCAACCCTACGAGTGCCATCTTGTACCTTTCCAATTTACGGTCCGGACCCCTTGCCTTGCCCGGCTCGCTTCGCCGGGGTCCAGGTGGGGCGAGTCGATCCGAAGCGGGTCAGGCGGTGGTAATCGGGGTCGTCGTTTTGCCAGCCACGCGGCCAGACAGCGCTGCCACCACAGCATCACCCATCTCGCGCGTGCCCACCCGCTGCGTGCCTTCGGACCAGATGTCGCCGGTGCGCAAACCGGCGGACAGCACAGCATCCACCGCGGATTCGATCCGGACGGCGGCCTCGGCTTGGTTCAAGGTGTAGCGCAGCATCATGGCAAGTGACAGGATTGTAGCCAGCGGGTTGGCAACACCCTTGCCGGCAATGTCGGGCGCGCTGCCGTGGCTGGGCTCGTACAGGCCTTTGTTGGCCTTGTCCAGCGAAGCCGACGGCAGCATGCCGATCGAGCCGGTCAGCATCGCCGCCTCGTCGCTCAGGATGTCGCCAAACATATTGCCGGTGACCACCACATCAAACGCCTTGGGCGCCTTGACCAGTTGCATCGCGGCGTTGTCCACATACATGTGGTCGAGTGCCACATCGGGGTACTGGGCATGGACCTCGGTGACCACATCCTTCCAGAACTGGAAGGTCTCGAGCACGTTGGCCTTGTCGACGCTGGTGAGCTTTTTGTTGCGACGCCGCGCCGCCTGAAAGGCAACGTGCGCGATGCGCTCGATCTCGGGCTTGCTGTAGCGCATGGTGTCGAAGGCTTCTTCGGCACCCGGAAAATGCCCGTCCACCGCCACCCGCCGGCCGCGCGGCTGGCCAAAGTAGATGTCGCCGGTCAGCTCGCGAATGATCAGGATGTCCAGCCCGGCCACCAGCTCGGGCTTGAGCGACGAGGCGGCCGTGAGCTGGGGGTAGCAAATTGCCGGGCGCAAGTTGGCGAACAAGCCCAGGTGCTTGCGCAGGCCCAGGATGGCCTGCTCGGGCCGCAGCGGCCGGTCGAGCTTGTCGTATTTCCAGTCGCCAACCGCGCCAAACAGCACCGCGTCGGCGGCCCGGGCCAGGTTCAGGGTGGACTCGGGCAGCGGGTGGCCGTGCGCCTCGTAGGCGGCGCCGCCGACCAGGGCGGTCTCGGTCTCGAACGGCAGGTCGAGCACGGCCATGACCTTGACGGCCTCGGCCATGATTTCGGTGCCGATACCGTCACCGGGGAGGATTGCGATTTTCATGGGGTGATTTTCACTTTTTTCATTCGTCAGCCAACCAATGGGTCAGCCGGTGTTCACAGGCCTTGAACACGGTGTAGGCCGCCATCGAGGCATAGCCGGTGACCAACAACTCGGCCAGTTGGACCAGCCCGCCCTCCATCACGGCCGCCCAGCCGTGGTCAAAAAGCAAGGCGCCGTTGGCCTGCAGCAGATAAAACAGATTCAGCGAGCCGACGCCGAAACCAAAAAACGCCAGCCCCATCACGACGAAGGTCAGCCACAGCCGGCCCAACACCACGACCTGGAACCAGCGCTTGAGGGTTCCCACAGCCCGGGACTCAGAGTTCGCGGTGCGTCAGCCACGGCATCTTGGCGATGCGCTCGGCCTCGAAGGCCGAAATCTTGTCGGCATGGCGCAGCGTCAGGCCGATGTCATCAAAACCATTGACCAGGCAGTATTTGCGGAAGGGCTGCACCTCGAACGGGACCTCGCTGCCGTCGCCTTTGATCACCACCTGGCGTGGCAGGTCGACCGTGAGCTGGTAGCCGACAAAGCCGAAAACCTCATCGAACAACTGCGACACCACCCGCTCGGGCAGCACGATTGGCAGGATGCCGTTCTTGAAGCAGTTGTTGAAAAAGATGTCGGCGTAGCTGGGCGCGATCAGCGCCCGAAAGCCGTACTGCTCCAGCGCCCAGGGCGCGTGCTCGCGGCTGGAGCCGCAGCCGAAGTTCTCTCGCGCGAGCAGGATTGACGCACCGGGGCTACCGGAGGGCCCTGGCAGGTAACGCGGCTGGTTCAGCACAAAGTCCGGATTGGGGCGGCGCACCACATCGGGCTGTCCCGGCTCGCCCTTGTCCAGATAGCGCCACTCGTCAAACAGGTTGGGGCCAAAGCCGGTGCGGGCGATGGCTTTCAAGAACTGCTTGGGGATGATGGCGTCGGTGTCGACGTTGGCGCGGTCCATCGGGGCGACGAGGCCCTTGTGTACGGTGAAGGCTTGCATGTAAAAGTCCTGTTGTGGTGCTGCCGTGCGGCCGGCCTTGACGGCGCCGTCTACAGCGCTATTTTTTAACGGCGCCCTCGATCACCTGGCCGGTTTTCTGGATGTCCTGGCCGACGCCACGGACCGTGTTGCAGGCAGAAAGGCCGAGCGCGGCGCTGAGGGCCACAAGGATTAGCAAGAAACGTGTCATGGGTTCAGTCCTGTCAGAGGATGCGGCGGATATCGACAAAATGGCCGTTCAGCGCGGCCGCGGCGGCCATCGCCGGGCTGACCAGGTGGGTGCGCCCCCCCGCGCCTTGCCGGCCCTCGAAGTTGCGGTTGCTGGTGGACGCACAGCGCTCGCCCGGCTCCAGCCGGTCGGCGTTCATGGCCAGGCACATGCTGCAGCCCGGCTCACGCCATTCGAAGCCGGCAGCCTTGAAGACTTCATGCAAGCCCTCGGCCTCGGCCTGCGCCTTGACCAGGCCCGAGCCCGGCACCACCAGCGCCAGCTTGACGTTGGACGCCACCCGGCCGCCGATACGGCGCACCACGGCAGCCGCCTCCCGCATGTCCTCGATGCGGCTGTTGGTGCATGAGCCGATGAACACCTTGTCGATGCGGACGTCGGCGATGGGCTTGTTCGGCTCCAGCCCCATGTAGACCAGGGCCCGCTCGATCGCGCCGCGCTTGGTGTCGTCTTTTTCCTTGTCGGGATCGGGCACCCGGCCGTCGATGTCCAGCACCATCTCCGGGCTGGTGCCCCAGGTGACCTGGGGCTTCAAGGTGCTGGCGTCGATCTCGACCACGGCGTCGAAGTGCGCGCCCTCGTCGCTGCGCAGCGTGCGCCAGAAGGCCGCCGCCAGGTCGAACTCAACGCCCTTGGGTGCAAACGGCCGGCCCCGCACGTAGTTGATGGTGGTCTCGTCCACCGCCACCAGGCCGGCGCGGGCACCCGCCTCGATCGCCATGTTGCAGACCGTCATGCGGCCTTCCATGCTCAGCGCCCGGATCGCCGAGCCACCAAACTCGATGGTGTAGCCGTTGCCGCCGGCCGTGCCAATGCGCCCGATGATGGCCAACACGATGTCCTTGGCGGTCAGGCCTTTGCCCAAAGTCCCGTCCACCCGCACCAGCAGGTTCTTGGCCTTCTTGGCCAGCAGGGTCTGGGTGGCCAGCACATGCTCGACCTCGCTGGTGCCGATGCCGTGCGCCAGCGCGCCAAAGGCGCCGTGGGTGCTGGTGTGGCTGTCGCCACAAACGACCGTCATGCCCGGCAGCGTGGCGCCTTGCTCCGGCCCGATGACATGCACGATGCCCTGGCGCTTGTCCAGAAACGGAAAGTAGGCCGCCGCACCAAACGCCTGGATGTTGGCGTCCAGCGTGGTGATCTGCAGCTTGCTGATCGGGTCGGCAATGCCGTCGTAGCCCTGACTCCAGCCGGTGGTGGGCGTGTTGTGGTCGGCCGTCGCGACGATCGAACTGACGCGCCAGACCTTGCGGCCGGCCAGCCGCAGACCCTCGAAGGCCTGTGGGCTGGTGACCTCATGCACCAGATGGCGGTCGATGTAGAGCGTGGCCGTGCCGTCGTCCTCGGTGCGCACGACGTGCTCGTCCCAGAGCTTGTCGTAGAGCGTTCGGGCGATCAGGCGGGGCGTCGCGGAGCGGGTCGCGTTTTGGTTCGCGTTTTGGTTCGCGTTTTGGTTCGCGGTTGGGTTCGCGGTTGGGTTCATTCAGGTCACCTTTTGCGGGATGGGGATTGTCGCGCCACAGGCGCGGTCTGTGCGGGAACAGCAACATCAGCCGGCACGGCCAGCGGGCCAGCGCCTGGCTCAGGCGATGGGCGTGGCGCCGCAGCCGCCTGACACAGCGCCTCGACGAACCGCTGCACCACAGCGGGCAGCACCTCCTGGGTGCGCACGGCCAGCAGGTAAGGCCGGCGCGCCCAGTCTTCGTTCAGCGCCAGCGGCTGCACTGCAAAGATGCGGGCAAAACGCTGGGCCACCCCCTTCGGCAACACCGCCACGCCCAGGCCGGCTTCGACCAGTTGGGCAATCGCGTCAAAACCGCGCACCTGCACCCGCACGTTGAGCGTGCGGCCCAGCGCCTGGGCGCGCTCTCGCATCTGCTCGTGCACGGCGGCGCCCAGGTGCAGGCCGACGATGTCGAAATCCAGCAGCGCGTCGAAACGCACCGCTGCGGTGGGTGCAGGGTTCAAGTCGGCGGCCGGGACGGTCGCCCGCCCGGCCAGCACATGGCCCCTGGGCACCAGCACGGCCAACTCGCCCTCGCGGTAGTGCTGGCAACTGAGCCGGCTCTCGTGCTGGGGCGGCACGAAGATACCGACATCGGCCCGGCCTTCGGCCACCGCCGCCTGCACCTCGGCGCTGGTCAGGTCTTCCAGGCTGATGCGGATGCCGGGATGGGCCTGTGAAAACGCCGCCAGATCGGCCGGCAGGCACTCGGCGATGGCGCTGGCGTTGGCGGCGATGCGCAAGTGGCCCTTGATGCCGCGCGAGAACTCCACCACCTCGCTCTCCAACGCGTGCAGCGATGCATTGAGCGACCGGATATGGCGCACCAGCGCACGCCCGGCCTCGGTCAGCTCGACCCCGCGCGCCCGGCGCTCGAAGAGCAGCACGCCCAGCCGCGTCTCCAGGTCCGACAGCCGCTTGCTGGCCGCCGCCAGCGCCAGATGCTCACGCCCGGCCCCGCGCGTGATGCTGCGCGTCTCGGCAATGGCGAGCACGAGGTTGAGGGTGAGCAGGTCGAAGCGCATGGCGCTGTGGAGGCGGTACGGTTGAAAACGGATGAACAGCGGTGCGAAGTGACCGGGCTGCAGGACCGCAGCCGGGCCCGCCCCGACGAACCGGGTGCGGCAACACCGGCGCCGCTGCCGGCTCACATCGGTAAACGTGCACGGTGGCGTGGGGGTGGGCGGGATCGGCCCGTGCGCCGGTGGCGCCGCGCTGCGATGATGCGCGAAGGCTGAAGCGCCAGTACACGGTAGTTGCCAATCTACCCTTCGCGTAATACGAAGCATACGCCAGGCCACGGGCCAGCACCCACCCCCTGGCTTTTACACTGTCGCGCCACCTTGCGGCACCTGCCCGCGTTGCCTGCCACACCGATCGAAGCCCCATGCCGCTGCTGCCCGTTGATCCTGCCCACCCGCCGCCGTCTGACCGGCAGACCGTGTTCGACGCCCTGAGCTTCGCCCAGGCGCCGATCAACGTCACCCGGCTGGCCGAGTTGCTGGCCGACCGGCACACCACCCGCGGCACCGGCTTCAACACGACCAGCCTGCGCGGGCTGCTGGGTGAGCTGCTGCAGGCCCAGCAAGTGGGTTGCAATGCCCAGGGCCAGTGGTGGGCCGCGCCGGCCCTGTCCTGGCCGCGTTTTGTCGCATTGGTGCAGCAGCCGGCCGAATGCGATCGCTGGTGGGCCGCCTGGCGGCGGCTGTACCGCTTCGACAACACCTGGCACCTGGAGGTGTTTGGCGACGAAGCGATGGTCGGCGCCCTGCGCGTGGTGGTCTATGCCGGCGGCACGCCCGACGCCTATGACCGGCTGTGCAGCCTGAGCCGCAGCACCGCACCGCAGCAGCCCGGCCTGCTGGCGGCCGCGCTGCTGCGGCCGTTCGAGCCCGTACTGTGGCAGCGCGTCAGCCCCGACCTGCGCTTCCCGCTGCTGCGGCAACTGCTCAACCACCTGGGCGGCGACAGTGATCTGCACACCGTGCCGCTGTGGGCCTGGCTGCTGGCCGAATCAAGGCCTGACGCTGGCCAACTGCACGAGTCGCTGCGACTGCGCCTGGCCGAGCACCTGGTGCTGGCTGGCCAGCGCGACGAGGCGCGCCGCGTGCTGCTGGGCCTGGACCATGCCGAGGCCCAGGCGCTCCGCGCCGCCGCCGACATTGCCGACGGCCACTACGCCAGCGGCGCGAACGCTTTTGAGCTGGCCTGGAAAGAACAATCGGCCGCCGTGGGCCGGCGCAAGCAGCTGTTTGCCGACGCCACGTCCTGGTTTTACCTGCTGGCGCTGATCGCCCAGCCCGACCCGGCGGTGTGGACCAAGGCCCGCAAGTTTGCCGCCGGTGAGGCCGGCAAACGCGACGCCGACGCCTACACCTTTTGGGGCGTGTGGCAGGAGGCCATCGACCAGCGCCTGGGCGACGCACCCCGCAACCCCCGCGCCTTTGTAATGGCCCCGCTGCAAGGCATGCGGCTGCACGGTTTGATGCAGCTCAGCCACTGGCTGCTGGCCGCCTGGCTGGGCCACAAGCCCGCGCAGCCCGCGGTGCTGGGCACGCTGGCCGCCAAGCTGTCCAGTGACTACGCTGCCAGCGGCCAGCCGTGGCTGGCGATGCTGGTGCGCCGGTCGGCCGCCTTGCTGCGCGGGCTTGAGCCTGAGGCCGCTGACGCCGCCCAGCCGTTCCCGATCGGCGCGCCGGTGGACCGCTGGCGCGAGGCGCTGACCGCCATCGTCGCGCTGGGCGCCGTGGGCGGTGCATCGGCCGCAGGCGGTGCTGCCGGCGGTGTGGCCGACCGCCTGATCTGGACCCTGAGCGCCGACGCCCTGGGCCAGGTGCGCAAGGTCGAGCCGTTGGAGCAAAAGGCCGGCGCCCGCGGCCTGGGCAAACCCAAACCGGCCTCGCTGGCCGGCCTGGCCAAGCGCACGGACCTGCCGGCGCACGACGCTGCCGTGTTGCGGGCCCTCAAAAAGCTGCCGTTTGGCGGCCGGCTGGCTTTCGACAAACAGCAAGCCGTTCAAGCCCTGGTGCGCCACCCGCATGTGGCCTGGGCCGACGCGCCCTTGCAGTTCATCGAGCTGGCTGAAGGCCTGCCGCAGCTGGAGGTGCTGACACGCGGCGAGTTTCTGCAGTTCCGGGTGGTCGATCCGATCCGCCCGGACGATGCCGCGCTGGCGGCTGCCGAACTGGACGACGACGATGACCTGCTCGACGACGAGGACGACTTCGACTACAGCGGCCGGCGCATTGCCGACCTGAGCCGGCCGACCGTGCTGCTGCTGCGCGACGGCCCAGAGCGGGCCCGCTTGCTGCGCATCACCCCCGCCCAGCTGCGGGTGGCCGAGTTGGTCAGCCAGGGCTGGCAGGTACCGGTGGCCGCACGCACCGAGATGGACGCGGCGTTGCGCGTGCTGGCCACGCATTTTCAACTCGCCAGCGACGCCGACGCCGGCCACGAGGTGCCGGCCAATGCCACGCTGCGCGCCGAGCTGACACCGCAGGGCGACGGCCTGGCCCTGCGCCTGGTGGCCGCGCCATTTGGCGATTTCGGCCCGCGCATGGGACCGGGAATGGGCCGCGAGCGGGTGACTACCGTGCACCAGGGCCTGACCCTGTCGACCCAGCGCAACCTGGCCGCCGAGCGGGCCCACCAAGGCGCGCTGCTGGACAAGATCGACTGGCTGGACGACGGCGAGCATGCCTGGTCGCTGGACGAACCCGACCAGGCGCTGGCCGTGGTCGAAGCCCTGGCCGGGCTGGCACCCGCCATCGTCAGCGAGTGGCCCAAGGGCAAGCCATTGCGGGTCAAGACGGTGACGGCGGCGCAGGTCAAGCTGAGCGTGGCCAGCAAGGGCGACTGGCTGGAGATCAACGGCGAGCTGGCGCTGGACGGCGGCGAGGTGCTGCGCCTGCGCCAGCTGCTGGACCTGCTGTCCCAGGGCAAGAGCCGCTACGTCGCGCTGGGCGACGGCGGCTTTCTGGCTCTGACCGACACGTTGCGCCAGCAGCTGGCCGACCTGCGCGCGGTGGTCAGCAGCCAAGGCAAGACCCAGCGCCTGTCGCCGCTGGCCGCGCTGGCCTGGGCAGCGCAGGACGGCGCACCGGCACTGGACGGCGACGCCGCCTGGTCGCAGCGTAGCCAGGCCTGGGAGCAATCGCAAACCCGGGAGTTCGCGTTGCCCGCCACCTTGCTGGCCGACCTGCGCGACTACCAGCGCAGCGGCTGGACCTGGCTGATGCGCCTGGCCAGCAGCGGCTTTGGCGCGGTGCTGGCCGACGACATGGGCCTGGGCAAGACGCTGCAGACCCTGGGCCTGCTGATCGCCCGCGCCGACGGCGGCCCCGCCCTGGTGGTGGCACCCACCTCGGTGTGTGGCAACTGGCTGGCCGAGGCGGCCCGTTTTGCACCCGGCCTGAAGATGGAGATGTATGGCGACACCAGCGCCGCGGCCGACAGTGACGCCGAGTCGGCGGAGTCGGCAGAGTCGGCGGACTCGGCCGAGTCACCGGACGACAGCGCCGTGCCCGACACGGCCCGCCAGGCCGCCCGCCGCAAGCAGGTGCTGGCGATGGGCCCTGGCGAGGTGCTGGTCTGCAGCTATGGCCTGCTGCAGATCGACGGCGAGATCCTGGCCAGCCGGCCCTGGCACAGCGCGGTGCTGGACGAAGCCCAGGCGATCAAGAACGCCGGCACCCGGCGTGCCCGCGCCGCCTTGTCGCTGCAGGCCGACTTCAAGCTGGCGCTGACCGGCACGCCGATCGAAAACCGGCTGTCCGAGCTGTGGGCCATCATGGGTTTTGCCAACCCCGGCCTGCTGGGCAACATCGAACAGTTCAACCAGCGTTTTGCCGGACCGATCGAGCGCGACGGCGACCTGCAGGCCGGCCGCCGGTTGCGCCGGCTGGTGGCCCCCTTTCTGCTGCGCCGCACCAAGGGCGAGGTGCTGGCCGACCTGCCGCCCCGTACCGAGATCGTGCACGAGGTGGTGCCCGGCAGCCGCGAGCGCGCCTTGCTTGAAGCCCTGCGCCAGCAGGCCGAGGAAAGCGTCAACCAGGTGCTGGCCGGCGGCAGCGCGGGTGGCGGTGGCGGTGGCGGATCAGGCCCCGGCGAAGGCCAGGCCCAGATGCACGTGCTGGCGGCATTGACCAAGCTGCGCCGCGCCGCCTGCGACCCGCGCCTGGTGGCGCCCGAGCTGGGCCTGGTGGGCGCCAAGGTGCAAGAGTTCGAACGCCTGGCGGTCGAGCTGGTGGCCGGCCGCCACAAGGCGCTGGTGTTTTCCCAGTTCACCGACTTCCTGGCGCTGTTGCGCGAGCGCCTGGACAGCGCCGGCCTGCGCTACCAGTACCTCGACGGCAGCACGCCAATGGCCCAGCGCACCCAGCGTGTGAATGCGTTCCAGGCCGGCCAGGGCGACTTCTTCCTGATCAGCCTGAAGGCCGGCGGCTTTGGGTTGAACCTGACGATGGCCGACTACGTGATCATTGCCGACCCCTGGTGGAACCCGGCCGCCGAAGACCAAGCCAGCGGCCGCGCCCACCGCATCGGCCAGCAGCGGCCGGTGACGGTCTACCGGCTGGTGACGCAAGGCTCGATCGAAGAGCGCATCGTCAAGCTGCACCACAGCAAACGCGCACTGGCCGAGGGTGTGCTGGCTGGGCAGGATGGCGGCGGCGGCGCGGTGATGCGGGCGGCCGACATGCTGGCCTTGCTGAGGGGTGAGGACGGCGAGGCCCCGCACACCACAGACTGAACGGGGGGGGGCGCGGCGCCCCCCCCGTTCAGCTCCCGCTGTCCTCGGCCAGACCCACGGCGGTTTCGACCACGGCGTCGGCCCGCAGCAAGGTCACTGGCACGGGGCTGTGCCGAACCAGCCACGCGGCCACGCCGCCCAAGTCGGTTGCCCCCGGATCGCCAACACCCTGCGCGCCCATGACCACCGCGTCGCAGCCGTAGTTTTCCAGCAAGTCCACCAGCAATGGCCCGGGCTGGCCACCGGCCACTTCGCTCTGCCAGCTGACACCTGCCGCCGTCAACAGCGCCTCGGCAGGCGCCAGCAGGTCGGCACCGGCATCGCTGCGCACATGCCGCAAGACCTCGGCGTCGTGCGCGGTTACCACCTCGTACAGCGAGGGCGGCTCTTGCACGTTGAGCAACACCGCCTCGGCAGACAGGCCGTCGGCGATCAGCCGCAACACATGTTTGACGGCCGCCAGTGCGGCGCTAGAGCCATCAATGGGCAACAAGATCTTGATCAATTTATCTCCCAAGGCAGGGGATCAGCATACGCCGCCGCCGCTGTTGCGGGTTGGCCTTGATCAAGCCGGGGCAGCGAGCATCCGGCATATCAAACCAGCCGGCCGCGCCATGCCGCCATGTCGGCGCATCAGCCCAGCGCCGCGATCACGTCGGCGGGCGCCTGCACCAACTCGATCAGCACGCCCTCGCCACCCAGCGGATGCTGCTCATTGCCCTTGGGGTGGATGAAGGTGATGTCATGGCCGGCGGCACCTTTGCGGATACCGCCCGGCGCAAAGCGCACACCGTTGGCCGTCATCCACTCGACCGCCTTGGGCAGATCGTCCACCCACAGGCCGACATGGTTGAGCGGCGTGGTGTGCACTGCAGGCTTCTTGTCGGGGTCGATCGGCTGCATCAGATCAATCTCGACCGCGGTTGGGCCGCTGCCCAGCGCACAGATGTCCTCATCGACGTTTTCACGCTCCGAGACAAACGTGCTCTTGACCGTCAGGCCCAGCATGTCCACCCACAAGGCCTTGAGCTTGTTCTTGTCCGGGCCGCCGATGGCAATTTGCTGGATGCCGAGGATGCGGAAGGGTTTGCTCGTCATGGCGACTCCGGGTCAGGCGAAAGCAATGATCGGCTGGTCAACGGACAGGCTTTCGCCCTTGGTGGCCAGCACCTCGGCCACCGTGCCGTCTTGCGCGGCGGTGAGGATGTTTTCCATCTTCATCGCCTCGATCACCGCCAGCCGCTCACCGGCCTGCACCACCTGGCCGGGCTTGACCACCACGTCCACCAGCAGGCCGGGCATCGGCGACAGCAAAAACTTGCTCATGTCGGCCGGGGCCTTGAAGGGCATCATGCGCAGCAGCTCGGCGGCGCGCGCAATCATCACCTGGGCCTCGATCGCCAGGCCGTTGTGCGAGACCCGGTACCACAGGCCTTGCCGTTCAATTTGGGCGGTAAAAGGTTGGCCGTTGACGGTGCCCACCGCGCGGATGCCGCCAAAGCGCCAGTCGGACGCCAGCACGTAGGGCTCATGGCCCGCGACCGTGACCGTCATCGCCGTGCCGGTCTGCACCCGCACCGGCACATGGCGGTGCGCGCCCGCAGCGCCCTTGACGACGACGACAAACCGCTCGCCGATCGTCACACCGTGGCCGGGCAACTGGCCGCTGATGCCGGCGGCGCGCTGGCGGTAGTGCCGGTAGGCGGCGGCGGCAAGTGCCACCAGAAAATCCGGGTCGTCATGCGGCACGTCCTCGGCCCGGAAACCTTGCGGATAGTTTTCGGCGATGAAACCGGTGTTGAAGTCACCCGAAACAAACTTGGGGTGGGCCAGCAGCGCGCTCTGGAACGGGATGTTGCTGGCCACGCCGCGGATCACAAAGGCGTTGAGCGCCTCGCGCATTTTCTTGATAGCGTCGAACCGGTCTGTGCCGTGCACGATCAGCTTGGCGATCATCGAGTCGTAGAACATCGGGATCTCGCCGCCCTCGACCACACCGGTGTCCACCCGCACGCCGCCGCCCTCGACCAGGCGGCCCGCCGGGTCGTTGACGTACCTAACGGGCATCGAGGCGTCCATCGTGGTGTGCGGCGGTGCAAACCGCACCAGCCGGCCGGTGGACGGCAAAAAGCCGCGGAACGGGTCTTCGGCATTGATGCGGCATTCCATCGCCCAGCCGCGGCGCGGGATGTCGGCTTGCTGGAAGCCCAGCGGCTCACCGGCGGCCACGCGGATCATCTGCTCGACCAGGTCGATGCCGGTGATCGATTCCGTCACCGGATGCTCAACTTGCAGCCTGGTGTTCATCTCCAGAAAATAAAAGCGCTGGTCAGCGCCGACCACGAACTCGACGGTGCCGGCACTTTGGTAGTTGACCGCCTTGGCCAACTGCACAGCCTGCGCGCCCATCGCCTGGCGCGTGGCCTCGCTGATAAACGGCGACGGCGCCTCTTCGATCACTTTCTGGTGGCGGCGCTGGATCGAGCATTCACGCTCATGCAGGTAAACCACGTTGCCCTGGCTGTCGCCCAGCACCTGGATCTCGATATGGCGCGGGCTCTCGACAAACTTCTCAATGAAGACACGGTCGTCGCCGAAGCTGTTCCGGGCCTCGTTGCGGCAGGCGGTAAAGCCCTCAAACGCCTCCTTGTCGTTGAAGGCCACCCGCAAGCCCTTGCCACCGCCGCCGGCGCTGGCCTTGATCATCACCGGGTAGCCGATGTCCCGGGCAATCTCGACGGCACGCTCGGGCGCCTCGATCGCCGCGTTCCAGCCCGGGATGGTGTTGACCTTGGCTTCTTGCGCCAGCTTCTTGGACGCGATCTTGTCGCCCATCGCCGCAATGCTGTGGTGCTTGGGGCCGATGAAGGTGATGCCCTCTTCTTCGACCCGACGCGCAAAGTCGGCGTTCTCGGACAAGAAGCCGTATCCGGGGTGCACGGCTTGGGCGCCGGTGGCTTTGCAGGCGGCGATGATCTTCTCAGCCACCAGATAGCTCTCGCGGCTGGGCGCGGCGCCGATGAGCACCGCCTCGTCGGCGAGTTCCACATGGCGCGCATCGCGGTCGGCCTCGGAGTACACCGCCACCGTCGCGATGCCCATTTTCTTGGCAGCCAGGATCACACGGCAGGCGATTTCCCCGCGGTTGGCAATGAGAATCTTTTTAAACATGCTGGCTCTCCGCAGGGAAATCGCCTGCGTGCGCTTCGCGCACCCAGCAATTTGGCTTCGCCGCAACGGCCTTGATGCCGTTGTCGCCGCGGTTGGCAATCAGGATCTTCGTGAACATTTTTTTCTCCTGGCGCGGGTTCAGAGCGGGATATTGCCGTGCTTGCGCCACGGGTTTTCGAGCTTCTTGTCGCGCAGCATCACCAGGCTGCGGCAGATGCGCTTGCGGGTTTCGTGCGGCTGGATCACGTCGTCGATGAAACCGCGTGCGCCGGCAACGAAGGGGTTGGCGAAACGCGCCTTGTATTCGGCTTCCTTGGCCGCGAGTTTGGCCGCATCGCCTTTCTCTTCGCGAAAGATGATCTCGACGGCCCCCTTGGCGCCCATCACCGCGATCTCGGCGTGCGGCCACGCGAAGTTGACGTCGCCGCGCAGGTGCTTGCTGCTCATCACGTCGTAGGC
>JBKJKU010000161.1:0-5894 GCA_046597355.1 Aquabacterium sp. | reverse complement strand
GGTCTTCAACTTCGACCCGGCAGAAGTCGCGGCCAATCCGGTGCACCTGATGTACGTGCTCGAGCAGCAGATCGAGCGCGAGCAATTCCCGGCCGAGACCGAACAGAAGTACCTCGGCTTCATCAAGGAGCACCTGTCGGCGCGCTATGCCGAGTTCATCGGCAAGGGGATCCAGACCGCCTACCTCGAAAGCTACAGCGAGTACGGCCAGAACATTTTCGACCGCTACGTGACCTATGCCGACTACTGGATCCAGGACCAGGAGTACCGCGACACCGACACCGGCGAGGTGTTCGACCGTGCCTCGCTGAATGCCGAGCTCGAGAAGATCGAGAAGCCCGCCGGCATCAGCAACCCGAAAGACTTCCGCAACGAGATCGTCAACTTCGTGCTGCGCGCGCGTGCCAACAACGCCGGCAACAACCCGGTGTGGTCGAGCTACGAGAAGCTGCGCACCGTGATCGAGAAGAAGATGTTCTCGAACACCGAAGAGTTGCTGCCGGTCATCAGCTTCAACGCGAAGGCCAGTGCCGACGAGGCGAAAAAGCACGAGAACTTCGTGAACCGAATGGTCGACAAGGGCTACACGGCGAAGCAGGTCCGCTTGTTGTGCGAGTGGTACCTGCGCGTTCGCAAGAGCAGCTGATGATGACCACCCCTCGCCCAACGCATACGTTGGCCGGCCCCCCAACGGGGGCGCGCGGGCCGGCTTGGGGCGGCTTGGCGCTCGTCCCGCGCCCTCTTCGAGTGAGGAAACATGCTGCAGATCATTGATCGGCGCTTGGCGGGCAAGAACAAGTCCATCGGCAACCGTGAACGCTTCCTGCGCCGCCACCAGGACCAGGTGCGCGACGCGGTGCGGCGCGCGGTCGACGGCCGCGGTATCCGTGACATGGAACGCGGCGAAGACATCCACATCCCGAAGCGCGACATCAGCGAGCCGGTGTTCGGCCACGGCCAGGGCGGCACCCGCGAGATGGTGCACCCGGGCAACCAGGAATACATGACTGGTGACCAGATCGAGCGCCCCAAGGGCGGCGGCGGCAAGGGCGGCGGCAAAGGCGAAGCCAGCGACTCCGGCGAGGCCGAGGACGACTTCGTCTTCCACCTCACCAAAGAGGAGTTCATGCAGATCTTCTTCGACGACCTGGCCCTGCCCCGCATGACGCAGACCCAGCTCGCCGAGACGCCCGAATGGAAGAGCCACCGCGCCGGCTTCTCGAACGACGGCACGCCGAGCAACCTGAGCGTGATCCGCTCGATGCGCGGTGCCATCGGTCGGCGCATCGCGGTGGGCGCGGGCTCGCGCGGCGAGCTGCACCGGCTCGAAGACGAACTCGAGGCCTTGCTCGCCGGCCCGAGCAATATCGTCATGGAAGCGAGGCGGCTCGACCTCGAAGCGCAGATCAAGGCCCTGAAGGCACGCCTCGCGCGCATCCCCTACCTCGACCCGATCGACCTGCGCTTTCGCAGCCGGGTCAAGGTGCCGGTGCCCACCGCCAAGGCCGTGATGTTCTGCCTGATGGACGTGTCGGGCTCGATGGACGAGGGCCGCAAGGATTTGTCCAAACGGTTCTTCATCCTGCTGTATTTGTTCCTGACCCGGCACTACGAGAAGATCGACATCGTCTTCATCCGCCACCACACCCAGGCGCAAGAGGTGGACGAGGAGAACTTTTTCCACGCCCGCGAGACCGGCGGCACGGTGGTCAGCAGCGCGCTGGTGCTGATGGAGGAGGTGATACGCGCGCGCTACTCGCCCACTGAATGGAATATCTACGGTGCGCAGGCCAGCGACGGCGACAACTGGCACCACGACTCGGGCCGCTGCCGCGAGCTGTTGACCGACAAGATCCTGCCGATGTGCCGCTATTTCGCCTATGTACAGGTCGCCGAAGAAGAGCAGAACCTGTGGACCGAATACGCCCAGCTCACCGAGACCTGCAAGCACTTTGCGATGCGCAAGGCGACCGAGGCCTCGATGATCTACCCGGTGTTCCGTGACCTGTTCAAGAAAGAGGGCGCCAACGTATGACGACCGAAACCTCGGCACCTGCCCCGGAGCGCCGCCGCTCGCACCGGCCCGACGAGATACCTGCCAGCGGCGACCGCCGTGCCGGCCACGCCCGCCTGCGCGAGCCGCTGCCCCAGTTGAGCCGGCCGGCAAAGCCCCTGCCCGCGCCCAGCGACTGGAGTTTCGAGTTGATCGACCAGTACCACGAGGTGATCCGCGCCACGGCTGAACGGTTTGGCCTGGACACCTACCCGAACCAGCTCGAGATCATCACTGCCGAGCAGATGATGGACGCCTACGCCAGCGTCGGCATGCCGGTCAACTACCGGCACTGGAGCTACGGCAAGGAGTTCATCAGCACCGAGAAGAACTACAAGCGCGGCCATATGGGCCTGGCCTACGAGATCGTGATCAACAGCAACCCCTGCATCAGCTATTTGATGGAGGAAAACACCTTGCCGATGCAGGCCCTGGTGATCGCCCATGCCGCCTACGGCCACAACAGCTTCTTCAAGGGCAACTACCTGTTCCGGATGTGGACCGATGCGTCGTCGATCATCGACTACCTGGTCTACGCCAAGAACTACGTCGCCGAGTGCGAAGCGCTGCACGGCCTGGACGTGGTTGAGGAGTTTCTCGACAGCTGCCACGCACTGCAAAACCACGGCGTCGACCGCTACCGCCGGCCCACCCGCAAGTCGCTGGCGCAAGAACTGGCCGAGCGCAAGGACCGCGAGGCCTACGCCCAACGCCAGATCAACGACATCTGGCGCACCCTGCCCAAACGCAGCGACAAGCCCGACGGGCCGACCGAGGCGCGGCGGTTCCCGGACGAGCCACAAGAAAACCTGCTGTACTTCATCGAGAAAAACGCACCGCTGCTCGAACCCTGGCAGCGCGAGGTCGTGCGCATCGTGCGCAAGGTGGCGCAGTACTTTTACCCGCAGCGCCAGACCCAGGTGATGAACGAGGGCTGGGCCACGTTCTGGCACCACCACCTGCTCAACCAGATGTACGACGACGGCCACCTCACCGACGGCATGATGATCGAGTGGCTCAAGTCGCACACCAACGTGGTCTACCAGCCGCAGGTCACCGACCGCGGCTATTCGGGCTTCAACCCCTATGCGCTGGGTTTTGCGATGTACACCGACATCAAGCGCATCTGCGAGCATCCGACCGATGAAGACCGGCTGTGGTTTCCCGACATCGCTGGCGCCGACTGGCTGCCCACGCTGGACGCGGCGATGCGCAACTTCAAGGACGAGAGCTTTGTCGGCCAGTACCTGAGCCCCAAGCTGATGCGCGACTTCCGGCTGTTTGCGATCAACGACGACGACAAGCAAAGTGAGCTGGAAGTCAGTGCGATCCACGACGAAGCCGGGTACCGCCGGGTGCGCGAGGCGTTGTCGCACCAGTACGACCTGGGTGCGCGGGAGCCCAATATCCAAGTCTGGAACGTCAACCTGCGGGGTGATCGCAGCCTGACGTTGCGCCATTTCCAGCACAACGACCGGCCGCTCGACGACAGCGGGCAAGAGGTGCTCAAGCATGTGGCCCGACTCTGGGGCTTTGGTGTACACCTGGAGAGCACCAATTCCAAGGGCGAGATCAGCAAGCGGTGGTCGGTGGGCGAGCCGGGGGCTTGACGGGCGCAACGGCTCAAGTTCTCGGGGTCCGGGCCGATACAGCCGCATACCGCCGGCACGTTGGGTGTCGGTGGCTCGGAGCCTCCGTTGCCGCCATCCCGCCCGTTGATCGATCCGCCAGTCCTGCCCTCCCTGGGTGCTGGCCGCAGCCCGCGGCGCCGCACCGCCGAGCAGATTGACAGGCTGACGCGGCTGGCCACCGTGGCCGAAAACGCCGCCGGTGCCCTGGCCGTGATCGATCCGCACGGTCGGGTGACCTGGTGCAACCGGGCGTTCCATCGCCTGTGTCAGGTTGAGCCAGATGATCTGGTCGATCGCCCTTTTCCGGCCGTGCTGGCCTTGCTGGGTGCAGATGCCGCAGCGCTGGACGCGTTGCGCAAAACCAGCGCGCAGGGCTGCGGCTTGCAACTGGCGCTGCAACGGCCCGCTGCGGAGACCGGGGTGCAAAACCTGGCCCTCGATCTGCAGCCTGCGCTGGACCAGGCCGGCCAGCCGGTCGGATTTGTTGCCGCGCTGACCGATGTCACCCAGCAGTGCACCCTGCAGCGGCGGCAAGCGACGTTGCTGGCCGCGCTGCCCAATGGCGTGGTGATGCGGACCGCCGATGGCCAGGTGAGTGACTGCAACCTGGCCGCTGAGTTGCAGCTGCAGCTCAGTCGCGCCCAGCTGCTGGGCGACGAACCCTATCCCGAAGGTTGGCACACGGTGCACGAGGACCTGCGTTTGATGCCGCCGAGCGAGCGTCCGGCGCTGCGCGCTCTGGCTGAAGGGCGTGCGGTGCAGGGCGCCGTGATGGGCGTGGTGTCGGCCGAAGGACGCTTGCGCTGGCTGCTGGTCAACGCCGAGTTGGTGCGCGATGCGCTGGGCCGCACGCTGGGCACCGTGGCCTGTTTTACCGATGCCACCCCGCACCGCAACCAGCAGGCCGTGCTGGCGCACACGGTGGACGCCGCCGGCCTGGGCACCTGGCAGTGGGACATGCAGACCGGCGCGATGGTGTTCAATGACCGTTTGCTGGCGATGCTGGGCTACCGGCCGGGCGAAATCGAACTGACGATCGAGCACTGGAGCGCGCTGGTGCACCCGGATGACATCGCCGGCTGGCGTCAGGCGCTGCGCACCCACCTGGCCGACACGACGGTGCCCTGCCGCAGCGAGTTGCGGGTACGTCGGCCGGATGGCGACTGGGCTGCTGTGCTGTCCTGCGGCGTGGTGATCGAACGCGACGGCACGGGCGCGCCGCGCCGCATGGCCGGTATCAATATCGACATGACCGAGCAGATGCAGATGCAGGCCATGCTGCGCCATGCCGCCCGCACCGATGGCCTGACCCAGCTGCCCAACCGGGCGGCAGTGTTCGAGCAGGTGCAACTCGCGGTCGACCGTGCGGCCACACAGCCGGGTTTCGAGTACGCGGTGCTGTTCATGGATTTCGACCGCTTCAAGCAGGTCAACGACACGCTGGGCCATCTGGCCGGTGACGAACTGTTGCGCCAGATCGCCCAGCGCCTGCGCGGCGCGCTGCGCCAGGGTGATGCGGTCTCGCGCAGCGCCAGCCACCGGCCCGGCGCGGCTGGCGCGCCGACACGGACGCAGCCTGCGGCGCAAACCGCAGGCCGCATCGGCGGTGATGAGTTTGTGGTCGTGCTGGAGGGCGTGCTCGGCCGGGACGAAGCCTGCGCCGTGGCGCGCCGGCTGATCGACGTGCTGGCCGCGCCGTACCGCATCGGTGGGCAGGTGGTGCACTCCAGCGCCAGCATCGGCATCGTCACGTCCGAGCACCCGTCCAACGACGCCAACACCATGATGCGCGACGCCAACACCGTGATGCGCGACGCCGACACCGCGATGTACGAGGCCAAACGTGCCGGGCGTGGCCGCTACGTGCTGTTTGACCCGACGATGCACGAGCGCGTGGCGCGCAGCGTCGAAACCGAGAACGACCTGCGTCTGGCGTTGCAGCGCAACGAGTTGTTTGTGGTCTACCAGCCGGTGGTCGAGTTGCAGCAGGACGGCCCCGGCGGGGTCGAGGCGCTGGTGCGCTGGCGCCACCCGACACGCGGTCTGGTCAACCCTGTGGACTTCATACCGGTGGCAGAAGATTCCGGCCTGATCGTCGAGCTGGGCGCCTATGTGTTGCGGGCCGCTTGCAAGCAGTTTGTCACCTGGCAGCGGACTTTCGGCCCGCTGGCGCCCTGCTCGCTGGCGGTCAACCTGTCACCCGTGCAGTT
>JBKJKU010000120.1:0-3234 GCA_046597355.1 Aquabacterium sp. | reverse complement strand
GCAGCTTGGCGTTGTGGACTGCCGATTTGCGCTGGGACGGCGTGCGGCTCGAAAACTGGGTCCGTCAGGCCCGTGCCGACTCCCGGGTGCCTTATGTCTCGGGCCAGCTCAATGGCCGGGCCAAGCTGGCCGGGCAGGGCCGGTCCACGGCCGAAATCCTGGCCAGCCTGAAGGGCACGGCGCACACCGAGCTGACCGGCGGCGCCATCTCCCATCTGGCGGTCGAAGCTGCCGGGCTGGACCTGGCCGAGGCTTTGGGTCTGCTGGTGGTGGGCGACGACGCTTTGCCGGTGGGGTGTGCGGTGGCCGACCTGGTGGCCGATCGGGGCGTGTTCCGGCCCCGCGTGATGGTGCTGGACACCACCGATTCGGCGCTCTGGGTCGACGGCTCGCTGTCGCTGGCGACCGAGACGATGGACCTGCGCGCAGTGGTCAGCCCGAAGGATTTCAGCCCGCTGGCGCTGCGGTCACCGCTGCATGTGCAGGGCAGCTTTGCCAACCCGAAACTGTCGCTGGAGATGGGCCGGCTGGCGCCGCGCGTGGCTGCCGCCGCTTTGCTGGCGCTGGTCAATCCGCTGGCGGCATTGATCCCGTTGGTCGACACCGGCAACACCGAGCGCGCCGCGCGTGCGTCGAGCAGTTGCCGCGCACTGATGGAGCGGCATCCCTCGGGCGCCAAACGGGCGGGGGCCAAAGCCGGCGCTCAGACCCCGCAGGCCGCTGCTGCCGCTGCCCCGAAGCGCTGATCGGCATGAAGCGGCGCGCCACGCCGGTGCCACCGCCCAGGGATGCGGCCCTGTGTGCGGCCCCCCATGCCGCCACCCGGACCGAGCACGACAGCTTTGGTCCGATCGAGGTGCCCGCCCTGGCACTGTGGGGCGCGCAGACGGCGCGCAGCCTGCAGTTCTTTGCCATCGGCGAGCAGCGCATGCCGCCCGCCATCATCCAGGCCCTGGCCTGGATCAAGTGGGCGGCGGCCACGGTCAATGGTGAGCTCGGGCTGTTGGCCGCGCCGACAGCCGCAGCGATCGCCGCAGCAGCGCGCCAGGTGGCCGAGGGCGGATGGGACGCCGAGTTTCCGCTCTCGGTGTGGCAGACCGGTTCGGGCACCCAGAGCAACATGAACGTCAATGAGGTGGTGGCGCACCTGGCCAGCGCTGCGCTGGCCGCCGAGTCTGGCCTGGGCGCCCAGGCCGGCGCGGACCAGCCGCCCTCCCAGGTGCACCCCAACGACGCGGTCAATCTGGGCCAGTCGTCCAACGATGTGTTCCCCAGCGCCATGCATATCGCCGCGGCGCTGCAGTCGCAGCAGGGCCTGCTGCCGGCGCTTGCCGCGTTGCGCGCCGCACTGGCTGCGCAGGCGCTGGCGCTGGCCGGCGTGGTCAAGATCGGCCGCACCCACCTGCAAGACGCCACGCCGCTGACGCTGGGCCAGGAGTTTGGCGGTTATGGCGCCCAGCTCGCCCTGTGCGAAACCAGCCTGCGCCAGGCGCTGGCGCCGGTGCACCGGCTGGCCATCGGCGGCACGGCGGTGGGCACCGGGCTGAACACCCACCCGGAATTCGGCGCCAGGGTGGCGGCATTGCTGGCGCAGCAGTTGGGCCTGCCGCTGGCGCCGGCCGACAACCTGTTTGCGGCAATGGCCGGGCATGAGGCGCTGGTCGGCCTGCATGCCAGCCTGCGCATGCTGGCCATCGCGCTGACCAAGATCGGCAACGACATCCGCCTGATGGGCAGCGGCCCGCGCGCCGGCTTGGGCGAGCTGCGCCTGCCCGCCAATGAGCCCGGCAGCTCGATCATGCCGGGCAAGGTCAACCCGACCCAGGTCGAGGCCCTGACGATGGTCTGCGCCCAGGTGATGGGCCACGATGTGGCGATCGGCTTTGCCGCCAGCCAGGGCCAGTTCGAGCTCAATGTCTACAAGCCGCTGATCGCGCTGGACACGCTCGACAGCCTGCGCCTGTTGGGCGACGCGATGCACAGCTTTGCGCGCCACTGTGTGGCCGGCCTGACGGTGGATGCAGCGCGGGTGGCGCAAGGGCTGCAGGGCTCGCTGATGCTGGTCACCGCGCTGGTGCCGCACATCGGCTATGCCCGTGCGGCGGCGGTGGCCAAGCACGCCGCAGACCACGGCAGCACCTTGCGTGAGGCCGCGCTGGCCCTGGGGGCTGTCAGCGCCGAGCAGTTTGATGCCTGGGTCGACCCATTGCAGATGTTGGGTCCGCTGTCGCGTTGACGCGTTTTGCCCGCGCCGCTGTAGGCGAACCGGCCGTTCTGCACCGCTGTGTTCGACAGCGCACGGTCAGCCCGCCAGCCACTGCTTAAGCTGGAGACTCGTCCATTGCAATGGCAGCTTCGGCCCGTCATTGCGATTCCAGGGGTGTCCCAGACCCCCAACACCTCGTGAGGAGACCCCATGAACAAAGTATTTCTGATTCCGGCCCTGTTGGGCGCGCTGATGTTGAGCGCCTGTGAAAAACCCACCACCGTCAACGTGCCCGCCACGCCCTCCACGCCGGTGATCGTTCCGGTCGTTCCCGGCCCGCCCGGTGCACCCGGTGCCACCGGCGCCCCAGGTACTGACGGTGCCAAGGGCGCTACCGGCGCCACGGGTGACAACACCACCGTGATCGTGGTGCCGCCGGCCGCCTCATCGCCGCGCTGATCCGCTCGATCGACACCCACCCACAACCATTTAGGAGACCATCATGGGCTTAGGCACCATTCTGTTGATTGTTCTGGTTTTGATGCTGGTCGGCGTGTTTCCGGCTTGGCCGCACAGCACCGGCTGGGGTTACGGCCCTGCCGGCGGCATCGGTCTGATCGTGCTCGTCGTCGTCGTTCTGCTGTTGATGGGGCGAATTTGACGGAACGCCGGCCACCGGTGGCCTCACGCAGCACCCCGGCGGCACACCGCCGCAGGCGGGTGCTGTTGGCCGTTGGCGTGCTGGCAGTTGTATTGACGGGCGGTGTGCTGCAGGCTTGCGGTGCCTTGCCCGGTTCGACAACGGCGCAGGGCTTCGGCCCCCAGCCTGTACTGCCGGCGCCGCAATCCACTTTGTTGCCCACCGTCAACATAGCCCCGGCACGTGGTTGGTCGCCGGGGGCCTTGCCACAGGCCGCAGCGGGCACCCAGGTGCAGCGCTTTGCCGGTGAGCTGGATCACCCGCGCTGGATGCATGTGTTGCCCAACGGCGACGTGCTGGTGGCCGAAACCAACGCCCCAGTGCGGTC
>JBKJKU010000085.1:0-9864 GCA_046597355.1 Aquabacterium sp. | reverse complement strand
ATGAAACCGCGCCGAACCTTGCGCGTGCGGGTGAGTTCGCCGTCGTCGGCGTCGAGTTCCTTGTGCAGCACGAGGAAGCGGCTCACCTGGCTGCCGGCCAGCATGGCATCGGCCGAGAGGTCGGCATTCACCTTCTCCACGCACTCGCGGATCAGCGCGTACACCTCGGGTTTTTGTGCCAGGTCGGCGTAGCCGGCATACGGCAGGTTGCGCCGCTCGGCCCAGTTGCCCACGGCTTCCATGTCGATGTTGATGAAGGCGCAGACCTTTTCGCGCCTGTCGCCGTAGGCCACTGCTTCCTTGATGAACGGGAAGAACTTGAGCTTGTTCTCGACGTACTTGGGCGCGAACATCGCGCCGTCGAACGTGCCGCCCATCAAGCGGCCCACATCCTTCGCGCGGTCGATGATCTTCAGGTGCCCGCCGGCGTCGATGAAGCCGGCGTCGCCGGTGTGGTACCAGCCGTCCTGGGTCAGCACCTCGGCGGTGGCTGCCGGGTTCTTGAAGTACTCCTTCAGCAGCCCGGCCGACTTGACCAGGATCTCGCCGCTGTCGGTCAGCTTGATTTCCACGCCGTCGATCGGCACGCCCACGGTGTCGGCAAACACCGCGTTGTCGGGTTGCAGGCAGACCAGCACGGCGGTCTCGGTACTGCCGTAAAGCTGCTTCAAATTGATGCCGATCGAGCGGAAGAAGGTGAACAGGTCGGGCCCGATCGCCTCACCGGCGGTGTAGGCCACGCGCACCCGCGACAAACCCATCGCGTTGCGCAGCGGGCCGTAGATCGCCCAGTCGCCCAGCGCCAGCTTGATGCGGTCTAGCAGCGCCACCGGCTTGCCGTCCAGGCGGGCCGGCCCCACCCGCCGTGCCAGCGCCATGGCCGTGTGGAACAGCCATTTCTTGACCGCGCTGGCGTCCTCCATGCGGATCATCACTGACGTCAGCAGGCCCTCAAAAACCCGCGGCGGCGCAAAGTAGTAGGTCGGGCCGACTTCTTTCAGGTCGATCGTCACGGTGGCGGCCGACTCGGGGCAGTTGACGATGTAGCCGCAGGCCAGCCACTGCGCGTAGCTGAAGGTGTTCTGGCCGACCCAGGCCAGCGGCATGTAGGCCAGCACCTCTTCTTGCGCGGTCAGCTTGTCGAACTTGGCGCCAGCCCGCGCCCGGTCCAGCAGCGAGCCGTGGGTGTGCACCACGCCCTTGGGGTTGCCGGTGGTGCCCGAGGTGAAAAACATCGTCGCCACGTCGGCCGCTTGCAGCTTGGCCACTTCGGCGTCAAAAAAACCGGTATCGCGTGCTGCACGCGCGGCGCCGGCCTCGATCAGCGCGTCCATCGCGGCCAGGCCAGGCTCATCGTATTTGCGCAGGCCGCGCGGGTCATCGAACCAGATGCGGGCCAGCTTGGGGCACTGCGCGCGGATATCGAGCAGCTTGTCCACTTGCTCCTGGTTCTCGACCACCGCAAAGCCCACGTCGGCGTTGTTGATCGGGAACACGAACTCGGTGCTGGCTGCGTCCTGGTACAGCGGGATCGGCACCCCGCCCAGTGACTGCACCGCCAGCATGGTGGCGTACAGGCGCGGCCGGTTGTCGCCCACCACCACCACATGGTCATCGCGCCGCAGGCCGGCCTCGGCCAGCCCGCAAGCCAATTGCCGCACCAGCGTGGCCAGTTGTGCCCAGGTCGTGGTTTGCCAGATGCCATAGGACTTTTCGCGCAGGGCAGCGGCGTCGGGCCGGGCCTTGGCGTGGTCCAGCATCAGGCGGGGAAACGTAGTGAGCACCAGCAACTCCTTCAGCCAGACCCGCCCCGTGCAACGGACGATCGGTAGACCGGTCAGCGATTGAAGGCGGATGCTAGGGATGCGTTTGACGTCCGCTTGTCGGTAGGACGACAATTTAAGGGTCTGCGCGCACAGGACATACCCCCGAACTTGGACAAGGAGTGATCGGATGCCTGCTGATCTCGCCGCCGCTGCACCGGTTTCTGCGGCTGCGGTGGCTGCACCGCCCGCCAGCCTGCGCCAGCGGGCTCGCGCGCCCAGCGCTGCCGAACTGGCCAACATCCCGTGGCTGGCCGTGTTGTCCGACGCCGACCGGCGCGAGGCGGCGGCGTCGCTGATGGTGGTCACAGCAGACACCGGCGACCGGGTCTGCCGCACCGGGGCGCCGTCCACCTTCTGGTTCGGCGTGATCGAGGGGCTGCTCAAGATGAGCAACGTCAGCGTCGAAGGCACGCCCATCACCTACACCGGCATTCCGCCCGGCGCGTGGTTTGGCGAGGGCACGCTGCTCAAGCGCGAGGTCTACCGCTACAACATCGAGGCCCTGCGCAAAAGCACCGTGGCCGGGCTGCCGATCGAGGTGTTCTGGCGCCTGTTGGCGCGCAGCATCCCGTTCAACCGCTTCGTGATGACGCAGCTCAACGAGCGGCTGGGCCAGTTCATTGCGGCGCGGGAGATCGACCGCAACAACCAGCCTGACGCCCGGGTGGCGCGCAGCCTGGCCGCGCTGTTCCACCCGGTGCTCTACCCCGGTGTGGGGCAACTGCTGCGCATCACCCAGCAAGAGCTGGCGTGGCTGGTGGGCCTGTCGCGGCAACGGGTCAACGAGGCGCTCAACGCGCTGGCGGCGGCCGGGCTGATCCGCATCGAGTACGGCGGCGTGCGGGTGATCGATTTGGCCGGGCTGCGGGCTTACCGGGTGGTTTGACCGGCCCTGCGGCCGGCGACGGCGCCGAGCGCGGCCAGGCCCGCCAGCAGCAGCACACCGGACATGGGCTCGGGTACCGCGCTCACCGACAAGCCGTTGACGGTCAGCGTGGACACGCCGACCACGTCGTTCACATCGACCACGCCAAACGCCAGCGCATGGTTGCCGGCGTTGACAAAGGTGTGGCTGAAGTGGCCGCCCACCGGGCCGGCCGCCACCGTGCCCAGGGCCAGCACGCTGCCGTCGACGACCACAAAGGCACGGTCGGCAAAGCTGGCGTCGAAGCCGGTGGTGCTCAGGCTCCAGCTGAAGCGGATGGTGGTGTTGGCCGCAGCGCTGAAACTGTGCTGCAGCGCCGACCCGTCGTAGGTGTCGCCGGCGCCCAGGCTGTCGTAGGCCAGACCCAACGCCGGCTCAAAGGCGATGTAGTCCAGTGCACCGTTGCCTGAGGCCGGTGATTCGTCGCTGAAGGCGGTGCTCAGGCTGGCGTTGCCCGCGCTGACCACCGCGTCGCCCCGCTGGATCCAGTCGGTCAGGTTGGCGGACTGGGCCCAGGCGGGTGCCGCCAGCAGGCTGGTGGCGGCGGCCAGGCCGGCAAGGATGAAGTGCTTGTTCATGGGTCTGTGCTTTTGGGTGGGATCACTGCAAGCCGAGGTCGCGGCTGGGCGAGATCTGGGCGGGGCTGACGTTGAGCAAGGTGGCCAGCGTGCGTGCCGACGCCAACCCGGCGCTGCCATCGACATCGATCTGCAGCAGGGTATTGGCGCCCGCAGCCACCAGCTTGACCACGCCGTTGGCAGCGGCCGATGCCGCGTTGGCGCCGATCGACACCAGCAACGCGTTCAGGTCGATGCGGTCCTTGCCCGGCACGAAGTCGGTGATCGTGTCACCGGCATCGCGCATCGACTGGTAGACAAACACGTTGCTGCCGGCGCCGCCCGTCATCGTGTTGGCGCCCGGGCCGCCGATCAACAGGTCATCGCCGGCGCTGCCCACCAGCGCGCCGCGGGTGGACGCGCCGTAGAAGGTCTTGTACAGGTTCAGGCCGACCACCACCGGGTCGTGGTCCGATGACCGGTACGGCGAGACGCTGTACGGGTCGGGCGAGCACGGGGTGGCGCCATTGCACAGCAGCGGCGCCTTGAACTCGAGGTTGTAGTCGGCCAGTGCGGTTTCGTCGGCATTGATGTGCCAGTGCGCGGCGCGGCTGACACGGGCCGACAGCGTGGGGCTGGCCATCGCGTGGTCAAGCCGGCCGGCGGCGCCGTCGAACACGTAGGAGTAGCCAAAGGCACTGAAGCGGCCGACCTGGTCGATGTAGCCGTTGCTGGTCAGGTCGATCACCGGGTCTTCCTGGGCGTAGGCGTTCAGGTCGCCGATCAGCAACGCGTCATTGCTGCCCGCGGCGGTCTGCACCGTGGCCACAAAGCTGCGCAGCCGCTGGGCCTGCTGCTTGCGCAGCGCGTTCCAGCAGCCCTGGCCGTCACCACTGTCGGTATTGCCGGCGGCATCGACATCCCCTGCGGCCGGGCAGCTGCCCTTGGACTTGAAGTGGTTGACCAGCAGCGAAAAGCGTTCGCCGTTGCTCAGCACAAAACTCTGGGCCAGCGTTGGCCGGTTGTTCACCGGGTCGGTGTCGCTGACCGGCGCACCCAGCAGCGCCAGGCGCGACGGCTTGTAGATCATGGCCACCCGGATGGCGTCGCTGCCGGTGCCTTGCGCAGGCAGCGGTGGGGTGACGTAGGTACCCGCGCTAACTTTGGCGTTGAGCGCATCGACCAGGTTCTGCACCGCAACCAGGCCGTTGTTCTGGATCTCCATCAGGCCCAGCACGTCGGCGTTCAGGGCCGCCATCGCCTCGACGATCTTGGCGCGCTGCCGCACAAATTCGGCCAGGCTGCTCGCACCGCGGCAGTTGCTGGCGCTCACTGACACGCCCTGGCTGCAGCCTTGGCCCGTCTGCCCGCTGGCCGTGGTGCCGTTGGTGAAGGTGGTGAAGTAGTTCAGCACGTTGAAGCTGGCCACCCGGACGTTGCCGCCCACCGCCTCGGGTGCGGCGGTGCGCAGGTTGCTCAGGGTGAACACCGGCGCTTGGGTCGGGTGGATCTTGTAGTCGCCAAAGCCGGTGTTGCTGCTGGTGGCCAGGCCGTAGTCGATCACGCCGGTCAGGCTGGCCACCGTGTCGCCGGCCCGCGGCAGCACGTTGCTGTCGAGGTAGGGCGTCGGGTTGGGGTTTTGCAGGCTGCTGCCGTCGTCCAGGATGATGCGGCTGCGGGCGTTCAGGTCGGCCAAGGCGATGGCCTGCGCACCGGGGCGGAATCGGTTGGTCGGCGTCTCCATCCGGCCCCCAACCGCCAGCGTCAATTGACCAAAGCGGCCCTGAAAGTAGTTTTGCGCCACCGTGAACGGGCCGGTCAGGCTGACCAGCATGCCCTCAAAACGCTCCAGGTCGCCGTCCACAGCCTCGGGCAGGGCCACCACCGTCGGTGCGATGCTGTAGCCGCTGCCGGTCTGGGTGACGGTGGTGACGCTGCTCAGCTGGGTCACCGTGTGGGCGGCGGTATCGGCGTTGCCTGCCGCGCCGGTGTTGAACTCGACCACCGTGCCGGTCACCTGCACGCTGTTGCCAACCGCCGCTGCCGGGTAGGCCGTGGCCCCGGTGAAGACGAAGATGCCGTCGGACGTGGCCGGGTTGTTGTCGCCCACCAGGTCTTGCATGAAAAAGCCGTTGTTGGTGAGCTTGGTGACCACGCCGCTGGTGATCACCACCTGACTGATGAGTGGGCTGGTGCTGCCGCTGCCCTGGACGGTGTAGATCGCAGCAGCAAGGGGTGCAGGGGCCGGTGCCGGGGCCGGGGCGGGTGCCGGTGCACCGGTGCAGGGCGCTGGCGCGGTGATGCTGTTGCGCGGCGCGGGTGCAACCAGCGTGAAGTCAGCGCTGTTGTTGTTGCTGTCGGTGCAGCCGGCGCTGTTGCGCGCCGCAGCGAGGGTGCTGCCGAGCACGCCAGTCGGCGTGCCTTCTGTCGGGGTGGACGCGCCGTAGCTCACGATGTCGAGCGCGCTGGCGGGTGCGCTGCCCGTCAATGCGGCCGTGCTGTTGGTCAGCGCCACCTTGCCGCTGGTGCCCGACATCGCTATCGAGGCGGACTGGTCACCGACCACATCCACCGTGCCACCGGCGCCGGGCGCCTGGCGGATCAGGTAGTAGCGGCCCGCCGCCAGCGTGGTGCCGGGCGTGATGGCAGTGACCTGCCAGGTGGCGCCGGTTGCCGAGGCGTACTGCACCGACCAGCCGCCGATGCTCTCGGTGCTGCTGCCGGCGTTGAAGATCTCGATGAAGTCGTGTTTGAACGTGGCGCCGCTGTTGCCGCCCCCGCCGTACACCTGGCTGATCACCACTGCCGCGCTGGCCGGGGCGGCAAAGCCCAGAAAGGCCAGCGGCAAGGCGGCGTACAAAGCCAAGAGTGACCGCCTCAGGGCGGGACGGAACAGGGGGCGGTGGGTCATGGGAGGGGTGATTTCTTCAAGGTTTGCAGCGTCACGGCCGGCTGGCCGCTGACGCGGGGTGAGCAACTTCCGGTCCTGCGGACAGTACGCCGGTGTAACAGGCCTCAGGCGCGACGGCGGGCAACAAAGGCAAGGCCCGCCAGGCCGGCCAGCATCAGCGCGTAAGACTCGGGTTCCGGCACCGCGGTGACGCTGAAGGCGGTGGTGTCGGGGACGGTGGTCATGTAGTTGCCGTCCGTGGTGTCCACGGTCCAGTTGGCGACGTTGGCGACCAGCGGCTTGTAGCCGGCAAAATTGCCCAGGCCGCTGCGCACGCCGCTGTAAACGCCGTAATCCGGCGAGCCGGTGTTGCGCAAGCGCATCGCGGTTGTGCCGCCCACCAAGCCGGTGCCGGCAAGGGCGCCGTCAGTCGTGTTGAAGCTGCTGTTGGTGATGGCGGCCAGAAATGTGGTCGGCGCCGTGGCGGTGGTGCCAAGGTAGGCGTACACCGTATCCGCGGCCGTGCTGAGGCCCCAGTTGGTACTGCCGGAGACGGTTTCGCGCGCCAGCGTGCCGACCGAGGCGGACAAGGTTGCAGCGTCGACTTGGCTGAAGCGGATCACGGTGCCGGCGCCAACCAGGGCGGCGCCGCTGGTCCAGCTGGAGTAGCTCTCACCTGTGTTGAACGCACCGGCGACAAACTCGTTGTCCGTGAAGAAGACTTTGGTGCCGGCAGCGATGTCGACAAAGGTCACCATCGAGAAGCCGTCCTCGTCGGCATTGAACGAGGTGAACGCCAGATCGCCGGTGCCCAGGGCGCTGGCAGGTGCGGTGGCCGCGGCAACAGCCGCCAGCACGAACAGGTGTTTGAGCATGGGTAAATCTCCGGCAGGTGGGGTGGATTTGCGCCACGAACCACTGGCGGTCCGTGCTGATCGGCACCATAGGCAAGCCGCATGAACCCGCCGTGACGGTTCAGTGTTGGCTGTACCGCACCCCCTGAATGCGGGGGTGGGCAGCCCAGCCCCGTCGCGATGCGGCCTACGCCCGGTCCGGGTTGCTCACGCCATGCACCACATGCCCTGCCGGCACATGCTGCGCGGCGCTTTCGACATGGCGTGGGTGGTCGTCAAAAAAGAAGTCGGGTTCAAACTCCCGCAGGAATTCGCCCTTGGGCAAGCCGCCCAGGAACATCGCCTGGTCGACCTCGATCTGCCAGTCCATCAGGGTGCGGATCGCGCGCTCGTGGGCCGGCGCACTGCGCGCCGTCACCAGGGCGGTGCGCACCCGCATGCCCGACGCGTTGCCCGCGTGCTGCAGCCGCTTGAGCGCGACCAGCAGCGGCTTGAACGGACCGGCCGCCAGCGGCGTGGCGACCTGGTCCTGCTCATGCTGCTGAAACGCCAGCAGACCGTCTCGCTGGTAGACCTGCTCGGCCTCGTCCGAGAACAGCACCGCGTCGCCGTCAAACGCAATGCGCAGCTCCTGCGGGTGCTGGGCCGAGGCCTGCGGCGCCAGGGGCGACACCCGTGCCGCCGGCACACCGGCGGCCAGCGCCGACCGCACGTCGGCCGCGTTGGCCGACAAGAACAGCTGCGCCTTGAGCGGCCGCAGGTAGCGCCAGGGCGCCTCGCCGCGTGTGAACACGCCGCGCTCTACCGGCAGCCCATAGTGCTGGCAGGACCGGAACACCCGCAGGCCGGACACCGGGTCGTTGCGCGACAGGATCACCACCTCGACCCGCGGCCCGCCACTGGCGCCCGCGTTGAACGCCAGCAGCTTGCGCGCCAGTGAAAACGCCACCCCGGGCGGCGCTGGCGTGTCCAGCCGCTGCAATTGCAGCTGCATGTAGGCGTGGTCGTCGGCCGCCTCGAACAGCTGGTTTTCGGCCTCGAAGTCGAACAGCGCCCGCGACGAGAGCGCAATCACCAAGCAGTCGTTTTCGCGGTCGGTCATGACCAGAATGATACGGATGCGACCAGCCGGCCTGCGTTTGCCGTGCCCCAGGTGCCCAAAGCCCACTCTGGCACGCACCGCAACGCCGTGGGGCCGCGCCTGCCTGCCGGTGGCCACGCCATCAGCCTGCGGGTGATGCCGCGGCGCTCGTTGCGGATGCCCATCAGTTTCTTGCGCAGCGACGCCTGTCCGGCGCAGGCGCCTTCACAGCGCTACGTCGGTGGGCCAGGCGGGCCGGTGAGCCGCCCCGGCGCCGTTCGGTGCTGCACCCCAGCGGCCCCAGCGCCGCTCAGTTCATGAACCCCAGCGGCCCGCGCTTGCCCGTACCGCCGGCAGCGGGCAGATCTGCGCTCTCGACCCGGTCGCGGCCGTCCAGCCTGGCGTTGCCAAAGGCCGTCATCCAGGCGCGGCGCATCTCGCGCGGCGCCATCTCGGCCAGGCACTCCAGCACCGCGTCGGTCGGCTCGGGCTCGAAGCGGCGGCCCCAGTCGTGCTGGCCGCGGATGCTGTCGTAGAGCCGGCGGGCGATGGCGCGGGCCGCGTCGCGGTCGGGCATCAGCACCTGGTAGACATTGACCCGGTTCAGGATCGGCTCGGGGATGGCGCGCTCGTCATTGGCGGTGGCCACCCAGATCACCTGGCTGGCATCCACCGCGACCTCGGCAAACTCGTCGGTGAACTGCTGCGCGGTGTCGTGCTCGAGCAGGCTGTAGAGCGCGCCCAGCGGGTCGTAAGCATGCTCGCCGCGCGCCTTGTCGATCTCGTCGACCACCATCACCGTAATGCTTGCCCCACCCGACCGATAAGCCGACGTTGACTTGCGAAAGCGCTGGGCCTAGACTCCTCTCGACTGTCCAGAAATGCCAACCCCCATCTGAACGCTCGTGTACATCCAAGTCTTCCTGCCAGACCGCAAGCAGCTAGTAGCGGCGGGATGGCGCCGCTACCAACATGTACCTGCGCTCTTTGGCGATGGCGTGGTCTACCTCCCCGAGCCAAACCGATATTTGAGGGAGCTTGCAACAGGCGAGTGGCGAAGTGACCCGGGCGTGCCAAAAAACGGCCCAATACGAAAACCCACTCCTCAGACGTTGAAGAACTGTGGCCAGTACCTTGCGAACTTTCTTCGTTGGTGCACCGAATACCGCGACGACTACGGAAAGGTGAGCCCGCTTGATTGGAGGCAGATCGAGTACGCCAAACATATCGTTGAGGGCTACCAGCAAGACATGCTCGAAGGCCGTTGGGGCCTGAGCGAACTAAAGCCAGGAACGGTAAATCTTCGCGGCGATGAAGCGACGCGCTTTCTGGAGTGGGCGGCCTGGAGAGAGCTTCGGCCGCCTTTTCCGGTGGAAAAGGTGATCAAGCAGGTGCCCGGCAAAAGCGGACAGCACTCTCACGGGCATCGTGCCAAGCCAACTGTCGTGCGCGTCGGTCGGCAGCGCGCAAATCCAGACGACCTTCTTTTGCCAACTCGCGAGGCGACGGAAGCCTGGCTTAGTGAAGTTGAACGACGGTACGGACCAACCAAAGGCCTAATGTCCGAACTAATTCTTCGCACCGGCATTCGGATAAACGAGTGTTTGTGCTGGAGGGCTGACACGCTGCCCGCCAACAAGACCGAGTGGCGCCTCGTAGATGGCGGCGCGTATGTCGAAGTGCTCATCCGTGCAGGAAACAAGGGCGGTAACAAGCAACTGGACGAGGAAG
>JBKJKU010000280.1:0-8851 GCA_046597355.1 Aquabacterium sp. | reverse complement strand
CGCGATGGGCACGCGCGCTGTCTTGATGCCGCTGGGGTCGCCCCTCACGACACCCGGTTTGTGGGGCTGACGGGGTTGTCCGCGTCGGGGTTGTCGCTGGACGGCGGTTGGTCGGTGCGGCGATGCCACAGCGCATGTCGCAGCTCCAGCCCGTGCCAGAGGCCACTGCAAGAACCAGAAATGACGGGATCAGGTCGACCGACAGTGTCGCGCTGGGTGTGGCAGTGGCCGGCAGGGACAGCCCGACGGTGTTGACGAACGCCACTGCCTGTGCAGGGGGTTCATGGGCTTTCGATGACCGTGCCAGGGTTTTCGCTCGACTGGACTCGGTCACGGCACAGCCGGGCGGCGGTGACATCTGGCCGGGTACCTGGCGGGTGGCGTTCTCGGGTGCCGCGGCGACGGCCGTCACGCCAACCGCCGCTGCGTTGTGAGGTGCAGTGGCGGCATCGGCCAGCCATGAAGCCGGCGCGCGTCCAGCGATTTGATCACCTTGATCCGTTCGTTTGCGAACAGACGGGTTGGGCAGCCGCGCCTAACCTGCAAAGCGAGGGTGAGCAGTTGCTCGCCACAGGACAGGGGAGCCGCGCGTGTCTTGGGTCAGTACCGTCCAACCATCCAGACCCGCGCTGTGCCACTGGCACGGGCCGGCGGCACTGCGCACGCTGCGCCCGCAGTGCGCAGGCGTCCACCCTAACGCTTGTCGATTGCCGCAATTCGAGTCGAGTGGCGGGGCGGTCACCGGCGACGAAATTGCCGACCGCTTGCGGCAGGTCATCAGCCAACCTGTCTCGTTGCTGGCGCGTTGGACCGTCGACAGGCAAGTGCTCACCTTCTCGTGCTGCTCGGGCTTGATGTTCCCGGTATTCCAGTTCGACTTCGTGCGGGGGTGTGTGCGCAGCGGCGTGGTGCGGGCCATGGCCGAGCTGTCGGGTGCCTTGATCGACGACGAGGTCGCGCGTTGGTTTGTTCAACCCAACGGCTGGTTGAGAGGCGCCACGCCGGCTGATGCGTTGGGGTGCTGCGCGCCGGCCGTGTTGGCCGCCGCCCGGGCCGATCGATTCCTGGCCAAGTGGTAGGCACGCGGGTCAAAAAGCCCAACCGGACCCCGCCGCCTGCCGGGCGTCGGTCGGGTCCGGCGCCAAACCGGCCAGCGCGGCGTCCTTGATCTGGCGCTTCAAGATCTTGCCCGACGGTGTGCGGGGCAGCGGCGTGGGTGACAGCACGATATGGCGCGGCACCTCGAAGCGCGCCAGACGGGCCGCCAGAAACTCGCGCAGCGCGGCGATGTCGAGCCCGCTGCTGCCGTGCACCGTGGCGCCGACCTCCTCGCCCAGGCGATCGTCGGGCACGGCATAGACTGCCGCCTCGTGCACATCGGGGTGCATCAGCAGTGCCGCCTCGACCTGGCCGCAGCCGATGTTCTCGCCGCCGCGGATGATCAGGTCCTTGATGCGGTCGACGATGTAGACAAAGCCGTCGGTATCGATCAGGGCCACATCGCCGGTGCGAAACCAGCCGTCCTCAAAAACCGTGGCATTGATCTCGGGCCGCATCCAGTAGCCTGAAAAGACCGACGTGCCCCGCACCAGCAACTCCCCGCGCTGGCCCGCAGGCAGCGCGTGGCCCAGTTCGTCCACCACTTTCAGGTCCAGCACCAGCGAGCAGCGGCCCGAGCTGGCGGGGTGGCTGAGGTAGTCCTCGCCGCCGATGCCGGCGCCGATCGCGTTGGTCTCGGTCATGCCCCAGCCGGTGTTGGGCAGGGCCTGCCCGAAGCTGGCGCCGATCTGCCGCACTTGCTCGGGCGCACGGGGCGCACCGCCGCCGCCCACGGTGAGCAGCGAGCCCAGGTCGAACCGGCCGCTGCGCGCCACCCGCACCAGATCGCCGGTCATCGCGGCGGGGGCGATCACCGACGACAGGCGGTCGCGCTCGATCAGCGCGGCCGCCGCCTCGGCGTCCCAGCGGCCCATGCAGACCAGGCGGCGCTGCAGCCGGTAGCACGACAGGTAGACGGCATGCGAGCCGGTGACGTGAAACAGCGGCACGGCCAGCAGCGTGCCCGGCTGCGGCGTCAGGGGTGCGCTGCCAACCGGGCCGGGCGCCTGTGCCGCAGTGTCCAACCCGGCCATCAACTCGCCGATGCTGCGGTCCAGTTCCCAGGACAACAAGGCGGCCAGGATGTTGCGGTGGGTCGAGACCACGCCCTTGGGATGTCCGGTGGACCCGGAGGTGTAGAAGATCGTCGCGGCGTCGTCGGGTTGGGTCGCGGCCGGCGGCATGGGCACCGCGCCCACGGACCGCAGCAGGTCGTCCAGCCGCCTGACACTGGGCGCGGTCTGGCTGGCGCGCACGGCGATCACCTGCAGGCCGGGCAGCGGCGGGCAGTGCGCCAGCCGGTCCAGCCGCTCCGGGTCGGCAAACAGCACCCTGGCACCCGAATCACGCAGGCCGTAGGCCAACTCATCAGCCTGCCACAGCGCGTTCATCGCCACGGCGACAGCACCGACCGAGGTGATGGCGGTAAACGCCAGCACCCACTCGGGGTAGTTGCGCATCGAGATGGCCACCCGGTCACCGGGCTGCACGCCCAAGTCGTGTACCAGCACATGACCGATGCGGCTGGCCTGCTGCCAGGCCTGGGCAAAGCTCAGGCGTTCGTCCTCGAAGGCAATGAAGGGCAGGTCACTGACGGTGTCGCTGTACAGCGCGCGCAGCGTGGCCGGCGCCTGGCTGAACATGCGCACGCTGCGGCCATTGACCAGCACATCCTCCAGCGCGTAGCGCTGTCCGGGCCCGGTCAGTGCGGCGATGGCCTGCTGGCGGGTCAGGGGCGGCATGGTTCAGCGCCCCTTGAAGACGGGTTCACGCTTGTCGACAAAGGCCCGCGTGGCCTCGCGGTGGTCCTCGGTCTGGCCGCAGTGGATATGGTGGGTGGCCTCCAGGTCCATGCAGTCGTCAACATCGCCGGCCAGGGCGCGGTTCAGGTTTTCTTTCATGTAGCGGTAGGCCACGGTCGGGCCGGCGGCCAGGCGCAGAGCGATCTGCTGGGTGCGGGCGGCCAGGTCGTCGGGCGCGCAGACCCAGTTGGTCAGGCCCAGGCGCAAGGCCTCGTCGGCGCTGACCCGGTCAGACAGAAAGTACAACTCGCGCGCCTTGGCGGTGCCCACCAGTTGCGTCAGAAAGTAGCTGCCGCCGTAGTCGCCCGAGAAGCCGACGCGGGCGAAAGCGGTGGTCAAGATGGCGTTGCTGGCCATGATGCGCAGGTCGCAGGCCAATGCCAGCGCCAGACCGGCCCCGGCGGCGGCACCCGGCAGCGCCGCCAGCGTGGGCTTGGGCATCTTGAACAGCTTGCCCGCGGTGGCGCGCTGGTTGATGCGCTGGCGGTGGATGGCCTCGTCGATGGTGTGCGCACCGACCGTGCCGTCGCCGGCGGCGGCCATGCCCTTGACATCACCGCCGGCGCAAAAGCCCTTGCCGGCACCGGTCAGCACGATGCACTTGACGGCGGGGTTCAGTTCGGCCGAGACCAGTTGCTGCTGCAGCGCGGTGTTCATCTCGCGCGACATCGCGTTGCGGGCGTCAGGCCGGTTCAGGGTCAAGGTCAGCACACCGGCGTCCAGCGTGGCGAGCAGATCGGCGGTGCCGGTGTCCAGGGGTGTCGAAGGCATGGGGTGAGGCTCCGGTGGGTGGGGCAGGCGGTTGCGGGTGAAGTGTGATGTCAGACGACGCTGGCGGGTGGGCGTTTGCAGACGGGCGTTTGCCGACGGGTGTTTGCAGACGAGCGCTGAGACGGCAGCTTGCCCCAGCCGGCTTACAACGCATGATCCGGGCTTCCGGCCCGCTGCGGAACAAGGGTTGTCTGCAGGCTGGGCGAGGCTGGGCTGGCGCGAATCGGGATCGCAGCCCGCCGTGCCGCCAAACACCGACGCTGCCCACCGCCCGCCGCCCACTGCCCGCTGCCCGCTGCCCGCCCCGATGGGCGCTAGCAGGGGTTTGCCCGGGTCGTCACCTGGCACGCGGTTTGCGTACCATTCCGAAGATTCCTGACCAAACGGTCAGCTTTTCTGGTGCAGCCGGGCCACCCACCGCCCGGGCCTTGCAGGAGCGCCCGCCCATGGCCATTGCCGGCCCCCCACCGTCCTCCACTGGCGCGACCGTTGCGCCAGCGGCTGCGCCGTCCAGCACGGCACCCGACATCCGCCCGGCGCGCCTGCCCGCCGAGCGCTACGCCCAGGCTTTTGCCGACGCTGCACCGCGCTACAGCCGCAGCCAGGCGCTGGTCGAGGCCGAGCGCTGCCTGTACTGTTTTGATGCACCGTGCACCACGGCGTGCCCGACCGGCATCGATGTGCCCAGCTTCATCCGCCGCATTGCCGACGACAACCTGCGTGGTGCGGCCCGCACCATCCTGGAGTCCAACCCGCTGGGCGGCACCTGCGCCCGGGTCTGTCCGACCGAAGTGCTGTGTGAACAGGTCTGCGTGCGCACCGCGCAGCAAGGCAAGCCGGTGGAGATCGGCCGGCTGCAGCGCTTCGCAGTGGACGCCGTGATGGACCAGCCGATCAGCACGTTGCTGCCTCGCGCCGCCGCCTCGGGCCAGCGTTTTGCCGTGGTTGGCGCCGGCCCGGCCGGGCTGGCCTGTGCGGTGGGCCTGGCACGCCTGGGCCACCAGGTTCATCTGTTCGATGCCCGGCCCAAGGGCGGCGGCCTGAACGAGTACGGGCTGGCCACCTACAAGACAGCCGGCAACTTTGCCCAGGCCGAGCTGGACTGGTTGCTGGGCATCGGCGGCATCACGCTGCACACCGGTTGGCGGCTGCAGGACGCCGCACAACTCACCGCGTTGCGCGCCGACCATGCGGGGGTTTACCTGGCGCTGGGCCTGGACCGGGTGCACGACCTGGGCGTGCCGGGCGAGCAGCTGACCGGCGTGCGCGATGCGGTGGCCTTCATCGCTGAATTGCGCCAGGCCCCTGACAAAGCCGCGCTGCCGATCGGCCGTCGGGTGGTGGTGATCGGCGGCGGCATGACGGCGGTGGACGCCGCGGTGCAGAGCCGGCTGCTGGGGGCTGACGAGGTGCACATGGTCTACCGCCGTGGGCCCGAGCAGATGGGCGCCTCACAGGCCGAACAGCACTGGGCCCTGACCCACGGCGTGGTGCTGCACCATTGGCTGGCGCCAGAGGCCGTGCTGGGTGCGGATGGCCATGCGGTAGGCGTGCGCTTTGCGCGCCAGCGCTCGGCTGGCGGGCGCCTGCAGGCCACCGGTGGGCACGAGACGATGGCCGCCGACATGGTGCTCAAGGCCATCGGCCAGAAACCCGATGACGCGCTGCTGGCCGGTACCGGTCTGGCGCTGCAAGGCGGACGCATCGTCGCCGACGACGACGGCAGCACCAGCGTGCCCGGCTTGTTTGCCGGCGGCGACTGCCGGCTGGGCGGGCGCGACTTGACAGTCGAGGCGGTGCAGGACGGCAAACGCGCCGCGCTGGCCATGCATGCCGCCTGGGCTGACCAGGCCCTGGCGGTCACCTGATCGCCCGATCGCGGATCGCCTGCCCGTCGAAACACCCGATCGCCCGACCGCCCCACCGCCCGACCTGCCGACCCACCGACCCACCGACCTACCGACCTACCGCTCCACCGACCGCCTCAAACCCAAGGACCGCAGCACCATGGCTGACCTCCGCACCACCTTTGCCGGCATCCGCAGCCCCAACCCGTTCTGGCTGGCCAGCGCACCGCCCACCGACAAGGCCTACAACGTCCACCGTGCTTTCGAGGCCGGCTGGGGCGGCGTGGTCTGGAAGACGCTGGGCGAGGAGGGCCCGCCGGTGGTCAACGTCAACGGCCCGCGCTACGGCGCGCTGCTCACACCCGACCGCAAGCTGCTGGGCTTCAACAACATCGAGCTGATCACCGACCGGCCGCTGCAGCAGAACCTGCGCGAGATCACCGAGGTCAAGCGGCTCTGGCCCGACCGGGCGATGGTGGTCAGCCTGATGGTGCCCTGCACCGAAGCCGCCTGGCAGGCCATCCTGCCGAGGGTCGAGGACACCGGCTGCGACGGTATCGAGCTCAACTTCGGCTGCCCGCACGGCATGAGCGAGCGCGGCATGGGCGCGGCGGTGGGCCAGGTGCCCGAGTACATCGAGATGGTGACGCGTTGGTGCAAGCAGCACAGCCGGCTGCCGGTGATCGTCAAGCTGACGCCCAACATCACCGACATCCGCCTGCCCGCCGCCGCTGCCAAACGCGGCGGGGCCGATGCGGTGAGCCTGATCAACACCATCAACTCGATCATGGGCGTGGACCCGGCCACCTTGACCATGAGCCCGGTCACGGGTGGCTTGGGGTCACACGGCGGCTACTGCGGCCCGGCGGTCAAGCCGATTGCACTCAACATGGTGGCCGAGATCGGCCGCTCGCCCGATACCGCCGGCATCCCCATCTCAGGGATAGGCGGCATCGGCACCTGGCGCGACGCGCTGGACTACATCGCGCTGGGCGCTGGCAATGTGCAGGTCTGCACCGCGGCGATGGTCTACGGCTTCAAGATCGTGCAAGAGATGGCCAGCGGCTTGTCAGACTACATGGACAGCATGGGCTTCACGTCGATCGAGGACTTCCGCGGCCGCGCGCTGCCCACGGTCACCGACTGGCAATACCTCAACCTCAATGCCATCAGCAAGGCAAGCATCGATCAGAGCACCTGCATCGGCTGCGGCCGCTGCCACATCGCCTGCGAGGACACCTCGCACCAGGCCATCACCGCAACCAAAGACGGCCAGCGTCACTTTGAGGTCAAAGACGACGAGTGCGTGGGTTGCAACCTGTGTGTCACCGTCTGCCCGGTGCCCGAGTGCATCACGCTGCGCAGCCTGGCGCCCGGCGAGGTGGACACCCGCACCGGCCAGACGGTCAGCGCCAGCCCGGCCAACTGGACCGCGCACCCGAACAACCCGATGCGCAAGCCCGTGCCGGCTTGACGGCCCGCCGCGCCCGCGCAACCATCCGACTCACCCTGGTTTGGAGCCTTCCCCATGAAACCCCTGTTGATCCGAGGCGGCACCGTCGTCAATGCCGACCGTGAGTTCCGCGCCGATGTGCTGTGTGAGGGCGGCAAGATCGTCGCCGTGGGCGCCAGTCTGGCGCCGCCAATCGGCTGCGAGGTGCTGGATGCCGGTGGCCGCTACGTCATGCCGGGTGGCATCGACCCGCACACCCACATGCAACTGCCGTTCATGGGCACCGTCACCCAGGACGACTTCTACAGCGGCACGGCAGCGGCGATGGCCGGTGGCACCACCACCATCATCGACTTCGTGATCCCCGACCCGCAGCAGCCGCTGATGGACGCCTACCGGATGTGGCGCGGCTGGTCCGAGAAATCCGCGGGCGACTACAGCTTCCACGTCGCCGTGACCTGGTGGGACGAGAGCGTGCGGCGCGACATGGGCACGCTGGTGACCGAGGAGGGCGTGAACAGCTTCAAGCACTTCATGGCTTACAAAAACGCCATCATGTGCGACGACGAGACGCTGGTGAACAGCTTCAGGCGCGCGCTGGAACTGGGCGCCATGCCCACGGTGCACGCCGAAAACGGCGAGCTGGTGTTCTTGCTGCAAGCCGAGATGAAAGCCAAAGGCATCCTCGGCCCCGAGGGCCATCCGCTCTCCCGCCCGCCGGCGGTCGAGGCCGAAGCCGCCCAGCGCGCCATTGCCATCGCCGATGTGCTGAACGTGCCGATCTACATCGTGCACGTCTCGTGCGCCGAAAGCGCCGACGCCATCGCCCGCGCCCGGGCGCGCGGCCAGCGGGTGTATGGCGAGGTGCTGGCCGGCCATTTGACGGTGGACGACAGCGTTTACCGCTCGCCCGACTTTGCCTTTGCCGCCGGCCATGTGATGAGCCCGCCGTTCCGGCCCAAGGGCAACGCCGAGATGCTGTGGCGCGGCCTGCAGGCCGGTTACCTGCACACCACCGCCACCGACCACTGCACCTTTTGCGCCGCGCAAAAGGCGGCCGGCATCGATGATTTCAGCAAGATCCCGAACGGTTGCGGCGGGGTGGAAGAGCGCCTGGGCGTGCTGTGGCACGAGGGCGTCAATGGCGGCCGGCTGACACCGAGTGAGTTTGTCGCCATCACCTCGGCCAACGCGGCCAAGCTGTTCAACATCTACCCCAGGAAGGGCTGCATCGTCGAGGGTGCCGATGCCGACCTGGTGCTGTGGGACCCAGCCGCCAGCCAGACCTTCTCGGTCAAGACCCAGCGGTCCTTGGGCGACTTCAACATCTTCGAGGGCCGCACCGTGCTGGGCCGGCCCAGCCATACCGTGTCCGCCGGCCGGGTGGTGTTTGCCGACGGCGACCTGCGTGCGGTGCGCGGTGCCGGCCAGTACATCAAGCGGCCGGCCTTTGGCACGCAGTTTGATGCGCTGGCGCGCAAGGCGGCGCTGGCTGCGCCGGCCGCCGTGGCGCGCTGAAACGACTCACACAAGCCGCGCTGACCGACTGCCCGCCGCTTCTCAAATCCGCCTGGAGCCCGCCATGGACATGAAAACCCGCACCCTGCCCGAAAAACTGCAAAGCCTGCGCATCAACGGCCCGCGCCTGTGGGACAGCCTGATGGAGCTGGCGCAGATCGGTGCCACGCCCAAGGGCGGTGTCTGCCGCCTGACCCTGACCGACCTGGACAAGCAAGGCCGCGACCTGGTCAGCCGCTGGGCAATGGAAGCCGGCATGACGGTGACCATCGACAAGATCGGCAACGGTTTCATGCGCCGCGCCGGGCGCAACAACCTGCTGGCGCCAATCGTCACCGGCAGCCACATCGACACCCAGCCCA
>JBKJKU010000133.1:0-16699 GCA_046597355.1 Aquabacterium sp. | reverse complement strand
GTCAAGGGCAAAACCTTGGACCAGGCGCTGGAGATCAAGAACACCAACATCGCCGAGGAACTGGCGCTGCCGCCGGTCAAGATCCACTGCTCGATCCTGGCCGAGGACGCGATCAAGGCCGCAGTGCAGGACTACAAGTCGCGCCACGGCGATGCCGGCGCGCCGGACGCAGCCCAGCCAGCGGCCAGCCAGGCGCACTGACCATGTCAGTGACCCTGTCCGAAGCCGCTGCGCGGCACGTCACCCGCTACATCAGCAAGCGTGGCAAGGGTGTGGGCGTGCGGCTGGGCGTCAGGACCACCGGCTGCTCGGGCCTGGCCTACAAGCTGGAATACGCCGACGACATCGCGCCCGAGGACCACATTTTTGAAGCCCATGGCATCAAGGTGCTGATCGACCCCAAAAGTCTGCCTTACCTCGACGGTACCGAGCTGGACTTTGTGCGCGAAGGTCTGAACGAGGGCTTCAAGTTCCACAACCCGCGTGAAAAAGACCGCTGCGGCTGCGGGGAGTCGTTCCGCGTCTGAGGTCGGGCTCCGGGCGGCGCCCCGGCTTGCAACGAGGCGCGGTGACGGTTGACCGCGCCTTTGTCTTGTCGGCTGGGTGTGCCTTTGCTGCAAATGAACCCGAGCACGGCCCGCCAACGCGACCCTGACCCCACCTTTGCAGACCCGGCATGCACCTCGCTAACGACGATTTCACCCTGTTTGGCCTGCCCCAGCGGTTTGCCCTGGACCGCAACGCGCTGGACGACTGCTGGCGCGCACTGCAGGCCCAGGTGCATCCGGACCGCTTTGCCAGCGACGGCGCGTCAGCCCAGCGGCTGGCGATGCAATGGGCCGTGCGGGTCAACGAGGCCTACCAGCGCCTGAAGGACCCACTCAAGCGCGGTGCCTACCTTTGCGAGTTGCGGGGCGTGCCGATCCAGGCCGACAACAACACCGCCATGCCGGCGGCCTTCTTGATGCAGCAGATGGCTTGGCGCGAGGACCTGGACGACGCAAACGGTGTGACGGCGGTCGAGCGGCTTGACGCCGCGGTCGCCACTGACGAGACCGCCCGCTTGGCGGAGCTCGGCCACACGCTGGACGAGCGCGCCGACACCGCTGCTGCCGCGCAGCAGGTCAGGGCGCTGATGTTCGTGGCCCGGTTCCGCCAGGATATCGATCGCCGGCTCGAAGCGCTGGACGCCTGAGGCGCCGGCGCTGCTCTCTTTCCACCCACCAATCCACCCCACCACGATGGCCCTGCTGCAACTCTCGGAACCCGGCCAGACGCCCGATCCCCACGCCCGACGCATCGCTGTGGGCATCGACCTGGGCACCACCCACTCGTTGGTGGCGGCCGTGCGCCATGGCGTGGCCGAATGCCTGCCCGACGCGGCCGGTCGCGCCATCTTGCCCTCGGCTGTGCGTTACGGGGACGACAACCGCCGCCAGATCGGCTTCGACGCGCTGGCCGCGGTGGCCGACGACCCGGAGAACACGGTGGTCAGCGTCAAGCGGCTGATGGGGCGCGGCCTGGCCGATATCGCCGGCCACGAGCGCCTGCCCTACCGGTTTGTCGACCAGCCCGGCATGGTGGCGATCGCCACCCGCCAGGGCGTCAAAACGCCGGTCGAGGTGTCGGCCGAGATCCTGGCCACGCTGCGTTACCGGGCCGAGGACAGTTTCAACGACGACGTGTTTGGCGCCGTGATCACCGTGCCGGCCTATTTCGATGACGCCCAGCGCCAGGCCACCAAAGATGCCGCGCAACTGGCCGGTATCAACGTGCTGCGCCTGATCAACGAGCCCACGGCAGCGGCCGTGGCCTACGGGCTGGACAACGGCAGTGAGGGCCTGTTTGCGGTCTACGATCTGGGCGGCGGCACCTTCGACATCTCGCTGCTGCGCTTGTCGCGCGGGGTTTTCGAGGTGGTCGCCACCGGCGGTGACGCCGCGTTGGGTGGCGACGACTTTGACCAAGTGCTGGCCGATTGGGCCCTGTCGCAAGCCGGGCTGCAGGCGACATCGGCCCACGACAAGCGGGCCATGCTGGTGGCCGCGCGCGCTGCCAAGGAGTCGCTGACCGAGGCGCCGCAAACCGTGCTGGGCTGCACGCTGAGCGGCGGGGGCGCACCGGCAGCGCTGGCTGTCACGGTGACCCGAGCGCAGTTCGACGCGCTGACCCAGCCGCTGCTCGCGCGCACCTTGGCGGCCGTGCGCAAGGTCTTGCGCGATGCCAGGCTCAAGCCAGCCGACGTGGCCGGCGTGGTGATGGTGGGCGGCTCGACCCGCATGCCCGCGGTCCAGGCGGCGGTGGGCGAGTTGTTCGGCCGCCCGCCGCTGGTCAATCTCAACCCCGACGAGGTGGTGGCGGTGGGCGCGGCAATCCAGGCCAACGCGCTGGCCGGCAACGCCCGGGACGGCGAGCTGTTGCTGCTCGATGTGATCCCGCTGTCACTCGGGCTCGAGACCATGGGCGGGCTGGTCGAGCGGGTGATCGAGCGCAATACCACGATCCCGGTGGCCAAGGCGCAGGACTTCACCACCTTCAAGGACGGCCAGACCGCCATGGTCATCCATGTGCTGCAGGGCGAGCGCGAACTGGTGGCCGACTGCCGCAGTCTTGCCCGGTTTGAGTTGCGCGGCATCCCGCCAATGGTGGCGGGCGCGGCGCGCATCCGGGTGAGCTTCCAGGTCGATGCCGACGGGCTGCTCAGCGTGGCGGCACGCGAGCTGGGTTCGGGCGTCGAGGCTTCGGTGGTGGTCAAGCCCAGCTACGGGCTGGCCGACGACCAGATCGCCAACATGCTCAAGGACGGCTTTGCCAGCGCCGAGTCCGACATGGTGGCGCGCTCGCTGCGCGAATCCAGGGTCGAGGCCGAGCGCATGACGCTGGCCACCCGCGCCGCACTGGCCGCCGACGCCGACCTGCTGGATGCCGCTGAGCGCGACGCGATCGAGGCCTTGCTGCGGGATCTGGCGCAGACCGCCACCAGCGAGGACCATGCGGCGATTGACACCGCGGTCGAACATCTCGCCGAGGGCACCGAGAACTTTGCCGCGCTGCGCATGAACCGCGGTATCCAGGCCGCGCTGACCGGCCGCAAGCTCACCGACATCTGACCCGCGAGTCCCCCATGCCTGTCATCAAGATACTGCCCCATGCCGAGCTTTGCCCAGAGGGCCGCACCATCAGCGCACCGCGCGGCACGTCGGTCTGCGAGGCGCTGCTCGACAACGGCGTGGCCATCGAGCATGCCTGCGACATGAGTTGCGCTTGCACCACCTGCCACGTCATCGTGCGCCAGGGCCAGCGGTCCTTGAACGAGATGGAAGAGGGCGAAGAAGACCTGCTCGACCGCGCCTGGGGGCTGGAGCCCGATTCGCGCCTGAGCTGCCAGGCCATCCTGGCCGATGCCGACCTGACGATCGAGATCCCGAAGTACACGATCAACCACGCCCGCGAGAACCACTGACGTCGGCCGCGGGTTGCGCGGCGTTGGCGGCTTACTCCTGGCGCGGAAACACCAGGATCATGGTGGCGGGAATGCGCCCGTCGCTGTCACGCGGCAGCGTGCCGGTCTTGTCGATGGCCCGCAGCACCACGTTGTCCCAGGTCGGGTTGCCGCTGGGTTTGCTGATGCGCCGGCTGATCACGCTGCCGTCGGGTGCACATTTGACCTCCACCTCGGTGGTGGGGTTGCCGGGCACCTCGGTGGTCAGCAGGATGTTGGGCCGGACAAACGCCCGTATCTTGCCCGCATAGGACGCCGATGGGGCTCCGTCCCGCGCCGCGCTGCCGGTGGCGTTGGCCGCACCGGCAGCGCCCGCAGCACCCGCCTGGCCCAACATGCGCTTGAGGTTTTCCTCGCGCTGCTTGGCCACCACCGCCTCCTGCGCCTTGGCCTCGACCTCGCGGGCCTGCCGTTCCTTCTGCTCGGCCAGGTCGGCCAGGCGTTTGTCTTCGCGGGCTTTTTCGTCCTTGAGCTGCTTGTCGCGTTTCTGGGCCAATGCCTTTTCATCGGCCAGGCGCTTGTCGTCGAGCTTTTGTTTCTGGCGCTGGGCCTCGGCCGCTTGCAGGCGCTCGCGCTCGGCGGTGTCCCGGGCCTGCTTGGCGTCGCGTACCTGTTGCGCCTCGCGGGCCTCTTTCAGCGCCAGCTCCTGCTGGGCCTTGCGGCGCTGCGCAGCTTTTTCGAGCGCGATCTCGGCCTCGCGTTCGGCAGCGCGTACCGCGGCACGCTCAGCAGCCAGATCTGCGGGGCTGGGTACCGGCGGCAGCGCTGGTTTGACCGGTGGTGGCGCAGCGACGGGTGCAGGTAGGGGTGGGGGTGCGGGTGGGGTTGGGGGCGATGGTGGGGGCGGTGCCGTGACCGGCAGTGGCGCAGGCGCCGCCACCGCGGCCGGCGCAGCGGCCTGCGGCACGGCAGCCCACAGCTCGGCGCTGACCACCGCCGCCTGCTTGGGCAAGCGCCAGTTCAGCCCCAGCGCCAGCGCACCAATCAAGCCGGCATGGGCCAGCAGTGCCAGTGCCGCACCCAAGCCCACCGGGCTGTCGGCCCGTGGCAGCAGGTCGTCGCGCGACAGCGCAGAGCCCATCAGCTGCCTTGCTTGACCGACAGGCCCACCCGCTGCAGGCCGGCGCGTTGCAACACGTCCATCGCCCGCACCACCTGCTCGTACTTCACCGCCTTGTCGGCCGAGATCACCACCGGCACCGCGGGGTTGCCCGCCTGCAGCTCCCGGACCGCCGCGGCCAGCCGTCCCAGCGTGACCGGCTTGGGCTCGCCGCCGTCCAGCCGCAAGCGCAGTTTTTCGTCAGTGCTGACGATCACCTCGACCACGCTGGTGGGACGGTTTGCCGACTTGCCCACACTGGGCAAATCGACGATGCCGGTGGTGATCAATGGCGCCGTGACCATGAAGATGATCAGCAGCACCAGCATCACGTCGATGAACGGCACCATGTTCATCTCGGCGATGGCGCGGCGGCCCTTGCGGCCGCGGGAGGCAACGGCAGGCATGGCGGCGTTCAGCGCGCGCCGGCCGAAGCCGGCGGCTGGCCCGCGTTGCGCTGCAGGATGTTGGAGAACTCCTCGATGAAGCTCTCGAGCTGGATCGCCATGCGGTCGATGTCGCGGGCAAACCGGTTGTAGGCCACCACCGCCGGGATCGCGGCAAACAGGCCGATGGCGGTAGCCACCAAGGCCTCGGCGATGCCGGGCGCCACCGTGGCCAGCGTCACCTGCTGCACATTGGACAGCCCGACAAACGCATGCATGATCCCCCAAACCGTGCCAAACAGGCCCACATACGGGCTGACCGACCCCACGCTGGCCAGAAAGCCGACGTTGCCCTCGATCGTGTCGAGCTCCCGCTGCAGGCTGGCGCGCATGGCGCGGCGCGCGCCATCGAGTTGGGCTTGGGACTCTTGTCGGCGCTCACGCAGCTTCAAAAATTCGCGCATGCCGCTGGCAAAGATGCGCTCCATCGTCGAGCTCTCGACGTTGGTGCTGGCGCTGTTGAACAGGTCGTTCAGGTTCTTGCCGGACCAGAACTCCTGCTCAAACGCATCGTTGCCACGCCGCAATCGGCGCAGTCCGAAGAGCTTGGAGAAGATCACGGTCCAGCTGGCCAGCGAGGTCAGCAGCAAACCGACCATCACCAACTGCACCACAAAGCTGGCATGCAGCACCAGCGTGATGATCGAAAAATCCTGGTTCATGGGGAGGGCGCCTCAGGGGACGGGGTTCGTGATCGCGGTCAGGCGCAGGGCCTGCAACCGGCCCTCACGCCAGCACACGCTGCAAGCGATGCAACGCCTCGTCCAGCCGCTCGCGGCTGCTGGCAAAGGACAGGCGCAACCAGCGCTTCGGGTCATGGCGGCCAAAGTCGCGGCCGGGCGTCAGCGCCACATGCGCGCGGTGCATCAGCTCGAAGGCAAGGTCCCAGCTGTCGGCGCTGTGGGCGCTGCAGTCGGCGTAGGCATAAAACGCGCCGTCGGGCAGCACCGGCACGCGCATGCCCAGCCGGTTCAGCGCCGGCACCACCAAATCGCGCCGGGCGCGGAACTCGGCCCGGCGGCGCTCGTATTCGGCAATCGACTCGGGCGCAAAGCAGGCCAGCGCCGCATGCTGGGCGATGGTGGACGCGCAGATGAACAGGTTTTGTGCCAGCCGCTCGATTGGCGCCACCAGGGCGTCGGGTACCACCATCCAGCCCAGCCGCCAGCCGGTCATGCTGAAGTACTTGGAAAAACTGTTGACCGACACGATGTGCTGGCCGAGCTGCAACGCGCTGCGCCCAAAGGTGTCGTCGTAGCTCAGCCCGAGGTAGATCTCGTCGACGATGGTGACGCCGCTGTGCCGGCTGACCACCGCGTCGATCCGGCGCAATTCATCGGGGTGGATCGAGGTGCCGGTCGGGTTGCTGGGCGACGCCAGCAACACACCGCGGGTGGCCGGTCCCCAGGCCTGCTCCACCGCCGCCGCGTCGAGCTGGAAGCGCTGCGCTGCGGTGGTGGGCAGCAGCCGCGCCACAGCCTCGGCAGCGGCCACGAAGTGCCGGTTGCAGGGGTAGCTGGGGTCGGGCATCAGCACCTCGTCACCGGCCTCGAACAAGGCCAGGCAGGCCAGCTGCAGCGCGGCCGACGCACCGGCGGTGATGACGATGCGCCGCGCCGGGATGTCCAGCCCGAAACGCTGGGCGTACCAGCCCGACAGCGCCTCGCGCAGCGCGGGCAGGCCCGTGGCGTCGGTGTACTGGGTGCGGCCGGCCCGGATAGCGCGCTCGGCGGCCTCTTGCACCAGCGGCGGCGCGGTGAAGTCTGGCTCGCCGATGTTGAGAAACAACATGCGCTCGCCGCCCCGTGTCGGGTCGCAGGCCGGGCTGGCCGCGATCATTGCGGCCGCCTTGGCGCACTCCATCACGTAGAAGGGCTCGATATGGTCAAGCCGCCGTGCGAGCTTCATGGCTAGGGCGTCAGGTCGTCCGGGCGATCAGGGTGTTGGGGCGATCGGGCGCTGCTGACGCCGATCAACCGGCGCGGCGTGCGTCGTTGCGGGCTTTGACCTCGACCGGCCGCAAGTCGCTGGCGGTCTTGTCCAGCACGCCGTTGACGTACTTGTGGCCGTCGGTGCCGCCAAAGCTCTTGGCCAGCTCCACCGCCTCGTTGATCACCACCCGGTACGGAATGTCGATGCAGTGGGTCAGCTCGTAGGCGCCGATCATCAGCACGCCGTGTTCGATGGGCGACAGGTCGGTGGTCTTGCGGTCGACATGGCGCGCCAGCACCGCATCCAGCGCCGCGGCCTCGCGGATGCCGCCGTGCAGCAAGGCGTCGAAGTGCGCCCGGTCGCACCTGTCAAAGCCCTCTTGCTCGCGGATATGGGCTTCGACCTCGGCCCCATCGGCGCCGCTGACCAGCCATTGGTAGAGGCCTTGCAGCGCCAGCTCGCGCGAGCGGCGGCGGGTTGACTTGGCTTGCGGCTTGCGGGCGGGCCGGCTGGCGCCACCGGCCGGCTTGTCGGCCGGTGCGGCGGCGGGCGCGCCGGTCGGGCCGGCAGTGCCGGGCTCGCCGTCATCGGTGCCAGTGGGTACGGGGGTGGCATTCACGTCAGTTCGTCCAGCAGGTTGGCCATCTCAACCGCCACACGGGCGGCGTCTCGGCCTTTTTCTTCGGTCCGGGCCCAGGCCTGCGCCTCGTTCTCGACGGTCAGGATGGCGTTGGCCACCGGCAGCGTGTGTTCCAGCGACACCCGGGTGACGCCGGCGCCGCTTTCGTTGGCGACCAGTTCGAAATGGTAAGTCTCGCCGCGAATGATGCAGCCCAGCGCGATCAAGGCGTCGAACTCGTCGCTCTCGGCCATCGCTTGCAGCGCCACTGCTACCTCCAGCGCGCCGGGCACGGTGACGTGGCGGATGTTGTCAGCAGGCACCCCGAGTGCGGCCAGTTCGGTCAGGCAGGCCTGCGCCAGCGCGTTGGTCAGACCGCTGTTGAAACGGGCTTGCACGATGCCGACCGACAGCCGTGAGCCGTCGAGCCGGGCTGCATCGCCCGCGGTGTCGCCCTTGATGGCGTTCTGCATGGAAACCTTAGGAAGACTGCCGAAATACGGCGCAAAGCGGTGGAAGGCGGCGGACTGCGGCCGGTCAATGGCCGGCGGCGACGAAGCTGGTGACCTCTAGCCCGTAACCCATCATGCTGGGCATTTTGCGCGGGCTGCCCAGCAGTTTCATGCGGGTGATGCCCAACTCGCGCAAGATCTGCGCGCCCACGCCGTAGGTGCGCAGGTCCATCTGCATGCCCCGCTCGGGCCGGGCGGCCTGCTGCGGCAGCACGTGCGGCAGCAGGGTCAGCACATCGTTGCCGCAGTTCAGCAGCACGGCCAGGCCAGCGGGCGCGGCCTGGATCGCCGCCAATGCCTTGGGCAGGGGCCAGGAATGGCCGCTGCGCCCAACATCCAGCAAATCCATCGCGGTGAAGGGCTCGTGCACCCGCACGGCGACCTCGTCACCAGGTGCCCATTGGCCGTGCTTCAGGGCCAGGTGCAGGCCGCCCGAGCGGTCGCGGAAGGCTATGCACTGGAAGCTGCCCTGCGCCGTCACCATCTCGCGCTCGCCGACACGCTCGATCAGGGTTTCGTTGTGGATGCGGTGGGCGATCAGGTCGGCAATAGTGCCGATCTTCAGGCCGTGCGCCTTGGCAAACACCTGCAGGTCGGGCAGCCGGGCCATGGTGCCGTCGTCGTTCATGATCTCGCAGATCACGGCGGCCGGTGTCAGGCCAGCCATCGCCGACAGGTCGCAGCCGGCCTCGGTGTGGCCGGCGCGCATCAGCACGCCGCCGTCTTGCGCCTGCAGCGGAAAGATGTGGCCGGGTTGCACCAGATCGACCGCCACGGCGTCGCGCGCCACCGCGGCTTGCACGGTGCGGGCCCGGTCGGCGGCCGAGATGCCGGTGCTCACGCCCTGCGCGGCCTCGATCGACACGGTGAAGGCGGTGCCATGCGAGGTGCCGTTGCGGGCAGCCATCGGCGGCAGTTGCAAATGTTCGCAGCGCTCGCGGGTCAGCGTCAGGCAAATCAGGCCGCGGCCATGCTTGGCCATGAAGTTGATGGTCTCGGCCGACACGTGGTCGGCCGCCAGCACGAGATCGCCCTCATTTTCACGGTCTTCTTCGTCGACCAGGATCACCATACGGCCAGCAGCCAGCTCGGCCACGAGCTCGGGAATAGGGGAAAGTGCCATGACGGGATTGTAGGCGGGCAGGGTGTGCCGGGCCTTTGCCGGTGGCCGACCGACGCTCAGCCCGCAGGCGGGTCGACAGGCGCCGCATCGGCCCAATCCCAGCGTCCCTCGCGCAGCATCTGGTTGGGACCGAACCCGGCCTTGTAGGCCATCTTGTCGCTCTGCGCGATCCAGTAGCCCAGGTAGAGGTGCGGCAGCTTGAGCTGCCGGGTTTGCTCGATTTGCCACAGCACGCCGTAGGTGCCCAGGCTGCCTTTGTAGTCGGGGTCGTAATAGGTGTAGACGGCCGAGATGCCGTCGCTCAGCACATCGACGATGGCCACCATGCGCAGCGTGCCGCTGCCGTCCTCGCTGGCGTCGCGAAACTCGACCAGCCGCGAGTTGACCCGGCTCTGCAGCAGGAACTGGGTGTACTGGTCAACGCTGTCGTGGTCCATGCCGCCGCCCGAATGCCGGCCGGACTGGTAGCGCAGGTAGAGCTGGTAGTGCTCGGCCACAAAACCCAGCCGCAACACCCGAGATTTCAGGCCCTGGTGCTGCGTCCAGGCCCGGCGCTGGCTGCGGGTGGGCGCAAAGCTGGCGACGGGCACGCGCAGCGGCACGCAGGCGCGGCAGCTGTCGCAGTAGGGCCGGTAGGTGAACATGCCGCTGCGCCGAAAGCCGTTGGCCACCAGGCTGGAGTACGCATCCGCGTTGATCAGGTGGCTGGGTGTGGCCACCTGCGACCGGGCCAGCCGGTCCGGCAGGTAGCTGCACGGGTAGGGCGCGGTGGCGTAAAACTGCAAGGACGCCAGCGGTAGCTCTTTCGGGTGGGTCAAGGCTGGCCTGCTCCGGGGGCGGACGGGGTGTCTGGCGGGGTTTCTGGGGGGACTTCGGGCGGGATATCAGCGGGGCTATCAGCCGGGCTATCAGGCTCAATCGGCGCCAGGTCCAGTGCCGCCCACATACGGGAATGATAGGTCCAGGTCGCCGGAGCCGGCACCCCCAGGGTGAGGGCGAGGTGGGCCTCAAAAGCCCGCCGGCTGATCTCGTGCGCACCCAAACTGGCCAGGTGCCGGGTGCGCTGCTGGCAGTCGATCAGCGTGATCGCGTGGGCGCGGCAGAAAGCAACCAGCGCGGCCAGCGCGATCTTGGACGCGTCGCTGCGATGCGCAAACATCGACTCACCAAAAAACATCGCGCCGATGCCCACGCCGTACAGGCCACCGACCAGTTCACCGTCCACCCAGGTCTCGACGCTGTGGGCCCGGCCGGCGTCATGCAGCGCGCTGTAGGCGGTGATGATTTCGGGCGCGATCCAGGTGCCGTCCTGGCCGTCGCGGGGGGTGTCTGCGCAGGCTGCCATGACGCGGCGAAAGGCCGAGTCGATGCGGACCTCGCAGCGCGGATCGCGGATGAAACGCCGCAGCGTCTTGCGCAAGCTGTGCGACAGCCTGAACCCGGCCACCGGCAGCACCATGCGAGGGTCCGGGGTCCACCACAGCGGCGGATCGCCCGGGCTGTACCACGGGAACACACCCAGCCGGTAGGCCTCCTCCAGCCGCTCGGGCGTGACGCTGCCGCCGACAGCCAGCAGACCAGGGGCATCGCTGCCCGGCCCGAGCGCCAGTGCGGTGGGCGGCAGCGGGCTGTGCTCATCGATCCAGGTCAGGGACGGCGCAGGCATATTGCCCGCATTTTGCGTGACCCGCCCGCCGGCGCTCCGCCCGGCGGGCGGGTCAGGCCAGGCCCCGGGCGGCGGAACCGGTCAGATCGTCACACCGCCGTCGATCACCAGCGATTGGCCGGTCATGAAACGGCTGGCGGGCGCGGCCAGGTAGACCGCCGCGCCGGCGATCTCGTCGGGTTCGCCGATGCGGCGCAACGGGGTTTCGGCGTTGCGCGCGGCCAGCGCATCGGGGTTGTCCCAGAGCGCCTTGGCAAAATCGGTCTTGATCAGGCCGGGCGCGATGCAGTTGACCCGCACGTTGTGCGGGCCGAGCTCCACCGCCAGGTTGCGCGCCAGCTGCATGTCGGCCGCCTTGCTGATGCAGTAGGCGCCGATCACCGACGACCCCCGCAAGCCGCCGATCGACGAGACGATGATGATCGAGCCGTCGCGGCGCGACATCATCTGCGGCGAGACCATCGTCACCAGCCAGTTGTTGGCCACGATGTTGTTGTCCAGGATCTTGCGGAACTGCTCGTCAGCGATGCCGGCCATCGGCCCGTAGTACGGGTTGCTGGCGGCGTTGCAGACGAGGGTGTCGATATGGCCATGCACCGCCATCGTCTGGTCCACCAGTGCCTGCAGCGCGGCCTTGTTGGAGATGTTGGCGGCCACGGCCAGCGCGGTGCCGGCACCGTGCCGTGCGTTGATGGCATCGGCCACGGCGTCGCAGGCGTCTTGCTTGCGCGACGAGATCACTACCTTGGCACCGTGCTCGGCCAGCCGCTCGGCGATGGCCCGGCCGATACCGCGTGACGAGCCGGTGACGATGGCCACTTGGCCTTTCAAATCGAACAATTCCATGGTGTTTCCTCGGTGCTGGGGTGGGGGTGTGGCAGGATACAAATCGACATCCGCATCTTTCCAAGCCAGGGGCGGCAACACCATTGGTACTTACGGTATAAAGCCCGGGCTGGCCATACCATAACCTCCAAACCTGAAAATTCATCCCATGACGATTGATTTCACCGGCCGTGTGGCCATCGTGACCGGCGCTGGTGGCGGGCTGGGCCGGGCGCATGCCCTGGCGCTGGCCGCACGCGGCGCACGGGTGCTGGTCAATGACCTGGCGGGCGCCGACGGTGTGCCCCGCAGCGCCTTGGCTGTGGTCGACGAGATCGTGGCGGCGGGCGGCCAGGCGATGGCCAACGGCGCATCGGTCACCGACGCCGCCGCAGTGGGGGCGATGGTGGCCGACGTGATGGCAGCCTGGGGCCGGGTCGATATCCTGGTCAACAACGCCGGCATCCTGCGCGACAAGAGCTTTGCCAAGATGACGATCGATGACTTTCGGCGGGTCATCGACGTGCACCTGATGGGTGCGGTGCACTGCTGCCAGGCGGTGTGGCCGATCATGTCGGCGCAAAAGTACGGCCGCATCGTGATGACCACCTCGTCGTCCGGCCTGTACGGCAACTTTGGCCAATCCAACTACAGCGCGGCCAAGATGGCGCTGGTCGGCCTGATGCAGACGCTGTCGATCGAGGGCGCCAAGAACGACATCCGCGTCAACTGCCTGGCCCCCACGGCCGCCACGGCCATGACCGAGGGCCTGCTGCCGCCCGCAGTACTGGACGCGCTCAAGCCCGAGGCGGTGGTGCCGGCGATGTTGTGGCTGGCCTGCACCGACGCGCCCAACCGCGCCATCGCCTGTGCCGGCGCCGGCACTTTCGAGGCCGCGCACATCACCTTGACCCACGGTCTGCACCTGGGCATGGGGGCCGACGTGCCCGAGCAACTGGCCGCCGCCTGGGCCCAGGTCAGTGACCGTCAGGGCGAGCAGGTGCCGGCAAGCGGCGCGGCGCAAGGGGGCAACGAGGTGACGCAGGCGCTGGCGGCGCGTCGCTGAGCAGCCCCGATGCCGCACCGCAGCCATCCGCCGCACCACCCACCGCCGCTGGCTGCGTTTGGCGGCGCGGTGCCCGACGCGCCGGCCTGGTTCCAGGCGGCCATCGCCGATCTGCCCGATCGCAGCACGGTGACTGTGCAGGGTGCGCCGATCGAAACCCTGGCCTGGGGCCGTGCCGGCGATCCGGGCCTGCTGCTGCTGCACGGCAACGGTGCACATGCCGACTGGTTCAGTTTCATCGCGCCGCAGCTCAAGGCCGGCCGTCGGGTGGTGGCGATGAGTTTTTCGGGCATGGGCGGGTCGGGCTGGCGCACCCAGTACAGCGTGGCACAGTGGGCCGACGAGGCGCTGGCCGTGGCCGAGGCCACCGGCTTGTTCAATGCCCACGTGGCGCCCACGGTCGCAGCGCATTCGTTCGGCGGGTTTCCGCTGATGAACCTGGCGGCGCGTTTTGGCCACCGGCTGGCCCGCGCCGTGATCGTCGACACCCCGCTGCGTCCGCCGCCGGGTGTGGACGGCAAACGCCGCCACCGCGCGGAGAACCTGCGGTCGGCCCGGGTCTACGGCAGCGAGGCCGAGGCACTGATGCGTTTTCGGTTCCTGCCGCCGCAGGGCTGTGCGCACCCGTTCATCGCCGACGTCATCGCGCGGCGTGGCCTGAAACGCGTGGCCGGTCCGCAGGGCCAGCCGGGTTGGGTCTGGCGCTTCGACCCGTTCCAGTTTCGGCATTTCGACTTTGGCCGGCCGTACCGCGACCTGAAACAGGCGCGCTGCCCGGTCACGCTGGTGCGTGGGGGTCGGTCGGGCCTGGTCACGCCCGAGCTGATGGCCCATGCCGTGGCGCTGGCCCCGCCTGGCACCACGGTGCTGGAGCTGCCCGACGCCGACCACCATGTGATGGTGGACCAGCCGCAGGCCTTTGCACAGTTGCTCGATGGCCTGGTGCACCGCGCATGAGCCGTGCTGCATCGACAGCCGTCGCCCGCGTTGCCGGCGGCTGCTGTGGCGGCTGTCGTTGCGGCTGTTGTGGCGGCAGTCGTTGCGGCAGTCGTTGCGGCTGACACCATGACCGCCACGCCCAAATCCACGCTGCGCTTTGCCGAAAAACGCGAGTTGATCCTCGACGGTGCGGCGCGGCTGTTCAACCGGCGCGGCATCAAGGCTGGCACGTTGGCCGAGGTGGCCGACAGCGTGGGCCTGGCCACCAACAGCCTGACCTACTACTACCGCAAGAAAGAAGACCTGGTCTTCGCTTGCCTGGTGCGCAGCATTGCCGCGATGGACGGTGTGATTGCCCAAGCCGCTGCCGCCGACAGCCTGGCCGGGCGCATACGCGCTTTTGTGCACGGCTTTGTGGCGCTGATGGGCGACGTGGCCGAACGGCGGCGGCCCGAGCTGATTTTTTTTGGCGACATGCGCGCGCTGCCGCCGGCCCAGGCCGAGCCGGTGTTTGCCGCCTATGTCGAGATGTTCCGCAACCTGCGCCGGCTGCTGCGCCAAGGCCCGGCCGACGTTGGCACCGACAGCCGCCGTGCGCTGAACGCCCGCACCCATTTGCTGCTGGCCGAGGTGCTGTGGGCCCGCGCCTGGCTGGGCCGCTACGAGCCGGTGGACTACCCGCGGGTGGCGGCATCGATGAGCGACATCTTGCTGCATGGCATGGCCGCAGCCGACCAGCCGTGGCCGGTTGCGCCCACCTGCCAGGTCAGTTCAGTGTTTGCGCCGCTGCAAGCCGTGCGCGCTGCCAACCCGACCATCAGCCCGACCGCCAACCCGACCGCCAACCCGACCGACGCCTCCAGCGCCGACGCCCTGCGCGATGCCTACCTGCGCACCGCCACCCGCCTGATCAACGACCACGGCGTCGGCGGGGCGTCGGTCGAGCGCATTGCCGCCACGCTGGCGCTGACCAAGGGCTCGTTCTACCACCACCACGACACCAAGGAGGCCTTGGTCGATGACTGTTTCGAGCGCAGCTTTGCCTTGATCCGGCGGCTGCAACTGGCTGCGATGGCGCAAGGCGGCAGTGGCTGGCAGCAACTGGTGGCCGCCACCGTGCCGCTGGTGGCCGCACACGACCCGGCACTGGCCGGCAGCCCGGGCGACTGTCTGGGCCCGGTGCTCAGGCTGACCGCCTGGTCCGAGCTGCCCGGCGCCTTGCGCTGGCAGAAGTTCAACACCATGAACCGGCTGGGCGAGCGCTTTGCAGCCATCGTCAGCGCCGGCATGGTGGACGGCAGCGTGCGCCTGATCGACCCTGCGGTAGCGGCCCAGTTGATCGGCGGCTTGGTCAACGCCCTGGCCGAGATCGACCACTGGGTGCCCGCCGAGCGACGCCAGGCGCTGGCCCCGGTGCTGGCCCGGCCGCTGTTGATGGGCCTGCTGGCCGACCCGGTATCAAGCTGACAGGCCTGCGGCGAACGCCCTGTTTTTGTACCCACCTTTTGGAGAACCCTGATGAGCGATCAACCCGCCGCGACCCCGCCTGCCGACCGCTATGCACAGTTCAGCGGCACCCGCCCGGTCTCAGACCAACACGCCTTCGACGAGGCGGCGCTCAGCGCTTACCTGCAGGCCCACATGCCCGCGCTGGCGGCCGGGCCGCTGCAAGTCGAGCAGTTCAAGGGCGGGCAGTCCAACCCGACTTTCCGGCTGACGGCGGCCGATGGCCTGCGCTATGTGCTGCGGCGCAAGCCGCCGGGGGTGCTGCTGCAGTCCGCCCATGCGGTGGACCGCGAGTTCCGTGTCATCAGCGCGCTGCACGCAAGCGAGGTGCCGGTGGCCCGCGCCCATGTGCTGTGCGAGGACCCGGCGGTCATCGGCACCTCGTTTTATGTGATGGACTGCATCGAGGGCCGTGTGCTGTGGGACCCGACCCTGCCCGGCATGACGCCGGCCGAACGCGCTGCGATCTACGACGAGATGAACCGCGTGATCGCCGCGCTGCACCGGGTTGACCCGTCCGCTGTGGGGCTGGATGGTTACGGCAAGGTGGGCGGCTACCTGGCGCGCCAGGTCAAGCGCTGGATCGGCCAGTACCGCGCCGCCGAGACCGAGCCGATACCCGCCGTCGAGTCGCTGATCGCCTGGTTGCCGCAGCACCTGCCGCCTGAGGGGCCGACCCGCATCGTGCACGGCGACTACCGGCTCGACAACGTGATGTTCCACCCCACCGAGCCGCGCATCCTGGCGGTGCTGGACTGGGAGCTGTCCACGCTGGGCGACCCGATGGTGGACTTTGCCTACCACTGCATGACCTGGCACATGCACAACGGGCCCACCGCACGCGGCCTGGCGGGTGCCGACCTGGCGGCACTCGGCATCCCGGATGAGGCGAGTTACCTGCAAACCTATTTGCAGCGCACGGCCCAGACTGACCGCCAGATCAGCGCTGACGAATGGGGCTACTACATCGTGTTCAACATGTTCCGGTTGGCCGGCATCCTGCAGGGCATCATGGCCCGGGCGCTGCAGGGCAATGCGTCCAGCCCGCAGGCGCTGGAGGCCGGCCGCCGGGCCCGGCCACTGGCCGAGCAGGCCTGGGCGCTGGCGCAGACGCTGTACCGGCGCTGAGCCGGCCCGACGCTGGGCCGGACTGCGGCTCAGCGCTCGGTGGGACGGCCCGGCGGGCGGCCGCCAGGGCGGCCCCCGGGACGGGCGTCAGGCCGACCGCCGGGACGGGCATCTGCACGAGAGGCATCCGCACGAGGGGCATCCGCACGCGGCTGGTCTGCACGGTGGTCGGGACGGTCATCCGACCGGGCATCGGGGCGGGTACCCGGTCCCGCACCCGGGCGTGCGTCAGCGCGTGGGTCAGGGCGCGCGCCAGGTCGTGCGTCGGGTCGTGCGTCGGGTCGCACGTCGGGTCGAGCGTTCGGGCGTGTATCGCTGCGCGCGTCAGGCCGGCGG
>JBKJKU010000058.1:0-8667 GCA_046597355.1 Aquabacterium sp. | reverse complement strand
CGAAGGCCAGTGGAACGCACTCAAGCTGGGTGCGTCGCTGGATCACCTGAACCCGCGCAACGACACCAGCGGCTCGGCCAACTTCGACAAGTTGCTGCCGCGCCGGGCCCAGAACCTTGCCAAGGCGCAGGCTGACTGGACCAGCGGTGCCTGGGTGCTGGGTGCGTCGCTGGCGGCGTACTCCGAGCGCTTCGACGATCCGGCCAACAGCTTGCGGCTGGCCGGCTACGCCACGCTGGATGTGCGTGCCGACTGGGCCGTGGCCCCCGACTGGACGCTGGGGGCACGCGTCAACAACGTCGCCAACCGGGGCTACGAGACGGCGTACGGCTATAACCAGCCGCTGCGCCAGGGCTTCCTGACGCTGCGCTACCAGCCGCGTTGAGCCGGGTAGTAGCGGTGCGCGAGCTGATTCTCGGCGGCCAGAAAAGCGGCAAATCAGGCGCTGCGGAGGCCCGCGCCGCGCTGTGGCTGGCGGCCGGGCCGGTCGCCGGGCAGGCCCCTGAAGCCTGCCTGCTGGCCACCGCGCTGGCAGGCGACGCCGAAATGGCCGAGCGCATCGCCCGCCACCGCGCCGACCGGGCCTTGCGGCTGCCAGGCCTGCTCACCGTCGAGGTGGGCGGGCCGGGCGCTGACCCGTCGGCCCTGGGCGTGACCCCACCGGCCGCTTTGGCCGAGGCAATGCGGGCTGCCAGTGCGCCGCACCGCTTGCTGGTGGTCGATTGCCTGACGCTGTGGTTGACGCAGTTGGCCCTGCCTATGCAAGGGCCGCCGGCCAGCGCCGAGGCCCTGGCTGCGGCAACCGACGGTCTGGTCCGCGCCGTGCAACAGGCCCGTGGCCCGGTGGTGCTGGTGTCCAACGAGATCGGCCTGGGGGTGTCGCCGCTGTTTGCCGAGGCGCGCCGGTTCATCGACCTGCAGGGCCGTTTGCACCAGCAGCTGGCCGCCGCGTGCGAACGTGTCACCTTGATGGTGGCCGGCTGTGCGCTGGCGATCAAGCGGGAGCCTGCGTGAAGCGCCTGGCCCGTCACTTTGCCTGCCCCTTTGTCCGCCACTTTGTGCGCCACTTTGTGCGGTTCGGGCTGCTTTCGGGGCTGCCGGTGCTGATGTTGCTGCTGCTGCCTCCCAGCGCCGACGCTGCCGTCACCCTCACCGACGACCGCGGCCACCAGGTCGTGCTTGACCGGCCCGTGCTGCGGGTGGTGACGCTGCTGCCCTCGTTGACCGAGACGGTCTGCGAGCTGCAGGCCTGCGACCGGCTGGTGGGCACCGACCGCTACTCCAACTGGCCGGCCTCGGTGCTGGCGCTGCCCAAGCTGGGCGGGCTGGAGGACACCCAGCTCGAGCGCATCGTCAGCCTCAAGCCCGACCTGGTGCTGGCGGCGGTGTCGTCGCGGGCGATCGACCGGCTGGAGTCGCTGGGCTTGCGGGTGCTGGCATTGGAGGCCAAAAGCCTGCCCGAGACCCGGCGCGTGATCAACACCGTGGCCGCCGCGCTGGGCAAACCCGGCCAGGGCGAGCAGTTGTGGGCGCAGATCGAGCGCCGCATCGGCGCCGCTGCGGCCCGCGTACCCCTGGCGCTGCACGGCCAGCGGGTGTATTTTGAAGTGTCGTCGGCGCCGTATGCCGCCGGTGAATCGAGTTTTGTCGGCGAGATGCTGGCCCGGCTGGGCCTGGGCAATGTGGTGCCCGCAGCGCTGGGGCCTTTTCCCAAGCTCAACCCCGAGTTTGTGGTGCGGGCCCAGCCCGACCTGGTGATGGCGTCCGAGCGCAATCTGGCAGAGATGCCCAAGCGCCCGGGCTGGGGCGCGATCAGCGCGCTGCAGCGGCAGCGCAGCTGCGGTTTTGCCGAAACCCGCTACGAGATCTTGATCCGCCCGGGCCCGCGCCTGGCCGAGGCCGCCGAGCTGATCGCCGATTGCCTGGTGAAACTGCCGCCCGAGGCCGCCGTGGCACGGGCGCCGGGCGCCAAAGGCCCAGCCGCCTCGGGCCAGCGCCAGCCATGATCGGGCCGCGGCCATGACGGTGCCGGCGCGCCAGTCCCCGGGCGATTTGCCGGCTGCGGCCCTGTCCACCATCCCGTCCACCCGGCCTGCCACCCCGCCTGCCATCCCGCCTGCCATCCCGCCTGCCACCCCGGCCTTCACGCCTGGCCGGCTCGGCGCCTTGCTGGCCGTGCTGGCGCTGCTGATGGTGGGCGCCGGTCTGGCCGCCGGCAGCGAGGGCTTCAGCCTGGCGTGGGGCGACGAGGCCGAGCTGATCCGCGCCATCCGGGCGCCGCGCACCTTGGGCGCACTGGCCGCGGGAGGGCTGCTGGGGCTGGCCGGCGCGGTGGCGCAGGGCCTGTTTCGCAACCCGCTGGCCGACCCCTACCTGCTGGGCTCGGCAGCCGGCGCCAGCCTGGGTGTCGTGGCGGTGCTGGCCGCTGGCGGTCTGGCAGGCGTCAGCATGGGCCTGGCCACCGCCGGCTGGCTGCTGCGGCTGGGCCTGGTGGGCGCCGCCTTCGCCGGTGCGCTGGCGGGGGTCAGCCTGACGCTGCTGCTGGCCGGTGGCGCCGCGCGCCCACTCAAGCTGCTGCTGTGCGGCGTGGTGGTGGGCGTGCTGATGGGCGCTGTCTCCGATTTGTTGATGCTGCTGTCGCCCGAAGCGCTGCGCGGCAAGCAGGTGTTTTTGCTCGGTACCACCGGCTTCCTGGGCTGGGACAGTGTCTGGCTGCTGGGCGCCGCGCTGGCGCTGCTGCTGCCGGTGGCGGTGCGCTTCGCGCGGGTGCTGGATGCGCTGGTGCTGGGCGAGGCCAGCGCCGCCAGCCTGGGGCTGCACCTGCCGGCGATGCGCTTGCTGCTGGTGGTGGTGATGGCGCTGGCCACCGGCAGCGCGGTGTCGCAGGCTGGGTTGGTGGCCTTTGTCGGTCTGGTCGCGCCGCATTTGGTGCGCCGCTGGGTGGTGGTCACCCACGGCGCGCTGCTGGCGCTGTCGGCCGGCGCGGGCGCGGTGCTGCTGCTGGCGGCCGATGTCGCGGCGCGCAGCCTGGTCGCGCCGCAGGAGTTGCCGGTCGGCGTGCTGACGGCTCTGCTGGGCGGGCTGTACCTGCTGGTGCTGCTGCGGCGGCAGGGGGCGGTGGTTTGATGCCGGGCACCGCCACCGCCACACCCGCGCTGCAAGCGGTGGGTCTGGTGTTGATGCTCGGCGGCCGCCGGGTGGTGGACGGCGTGGCGCTGGACCTGGCCGCTGGCCAATGGGCGGCGCTGGTCGGCCCCAACGGTGCGGGCAAAAGCAGCCTGCTGACGCTGTTGGCCGGGCTGCGGCCGCCAGACGCCGGCAGCGTCAACCTGGCGGGCCGTGCGCTGGCGGGTTGGTCGGCACGCGAACGCGCCCAGCGCCTGGCCTGGCTGTCGCAACAAGGCGAGGCCGAGGGTGAGATTGCGGTGGCCGACGTGGTGCGGCTGGGCCGCTTGCCCCACCAGGGCCTGTTTGGCGCCGCCACGCCAGCTGACGAGGCCGCCGTCTGCGCGGCGATGGCCGAAACCGAATGCCAAGCGCTGGCCGGGCGCCGGCTGAGTGCGCTGTCGGGCGGTGAGCGCCAGCGGGTGCTGCTGGCTCGGGCGCTGGCCGTGGGCGCGCCGGTGCTGCTGCTCGACGAGCCCACCACCCACCTCGACGCGCCGCACCAGCGTGCGCTGGTGCGCAGTCTGGCCGCCCGCGCCCATGCTGGCGCGGCGGTGGTGGCGGTGCTGCATGACCTGAACCTGGCGCTGGCGGCCGACCGGCTGCTGGTGATGGCGGCCGGCCGGCTGGTGGCCGATGGTCCGCCAGCCGACGCCGGGGTGCGGCGCTGCCTGGCGGAGGTGTTTGAACACGCGTTCACGATCGAGCCCTTTGGCCCGACGGCGGCACCGCGCTGGGTCGCGGTGCCGGTGCGCTGACCCGCCGGTCCGCCATCAACCCGGTCCGAACCCGACCACGTTCCCGCTCCCAAGGCTTGAAAGTCCCCCATGCAGATTGAATCCCCGCCCACCGACCGCGACCGCTCGCACCCGCTGACCGAACGCCGGGGCCTGGTGCTGGTGCACACCGGCGACGGCAAGGGCAAGAGCACGGCCGCCTTTGGTCTGGCGTTGCGCGCCCACGGCCGCGGCAAGGCCGTCAAGATCTACCAGTTCATGAAGGTGCCGAGTGCGCGTTTTGGTGAGCACCGCCTGTTTGAGCAACTCGGCGTACCGATCGAGGGCCTGGGCGACGGCTTCAGCTGGAAAAGCCAGGACCTTGAGCACTCGGCCCAGCTGGCCCGCGACGGCTGGGCCCGCGCCGAGGCCACGATCCGGGCCGGCGCGCATTTTCTGGTGGTGCTCGATGAGATCACCTACCCGCTGCGTTATGGCTGGCTGCCGCTCGACCCGGTGTTGCAGGCCTTGCGCGACCGTCCTCCCCAGGTGCACGTGGTGCTGACCGGCCGCAACGCGCCCGAGGAACTGATCGAATTGGCCGACACCGTGACCGAGATGCGCTTGGTCAAACACCATTTCCGGGCCGGCGTGCCGGCGCAGCGTGGCATCGAAGACTGAGCCGAAGCCCGGCCCACCGCAGCACGCCGCCCCGCTGCGTGCCGCCATCAGCTGGAGCGCCGGCAAAGACGCCTGCCTGGCGCTGCTGCGCGCCCGCACAGCGGGTCTGCAGGTGGACCGCTTCGTCACGATGTGCGAGCCCGACGGCCTCAGCAAAAGCCACGCCCTGCCGCCCGAACTGATCGCCGCGCAGGTGGCGGCGCTGGGCGGTGACTGGCAGCCGGTGCGGGTGCCGGCGGCCGGCTACGCGGCCACCTTCGACGCGACCTTGGCCGGCCTGAAGGCCGAAGGCTTCGACGCGATGGTGTTTGGCGACATCGACCTGCAGGCCCACCGTGACTGGCTGGCACCGGCCTGCGAGCGGGCCGGGCTGCAGGCGCTGTTTCCGCTCTGGGGCGAACCGCGTGCCGCGCTGGCGCAGGCGGTGATCGCCAGCGGTATCCGGGCCCGGCTGGTGTGTGTGGACACCCGCTGGCTCGATGCCAGCTTTTGCGGTGCCGCCTACGACGCGGCGCTGCTGGCGCGGCTACCGGCGGGTGTCTGCCCGGTGGGTGAGGACGGCGAGTTCCACACCGTCGTGCTCGATGCGCCGGGCTTTGCCGCGCCGCTGGCCGTGCTGGACTTGCCGCAGCGCCGCGTGGCCACCCAGCCACCCTGGGCGCCGACCGTGCTGGTGTTCCAGCCGCTGGCCTGGCCTGCTGCGGCCAGCGGTACGCCGTGAACTGGCTGGCGATCGCCGTGGCCCCCGCCGCGCTGATGGTGGCGCTGGCCATCGACCGTGCCTGGGGAGAGCCGCCGGCCTGGGCCCATCCGGTGGTCGCGATGGGGCGCTGGTTGGGCTGGGCCGGCCGGCCTTGGCCTGATTGCCCGCCCGCGCTGGCGCTGGTCGGTGGCGGCTTGGCCTGGGCCGTGGGTGCCGCGCTGTGCACTGGCCTGGCCGCGTGGATCGAGCAGGCCCTGTGGCGCTGCCTGGGCCACAGCCTGGGTGGGCTGCTGGGGCTGGCGCTGCTGCTGGGCGTGCTGCTCAAGCCGATGCTGGCCTGGCGCATGTTGCGCGCCGAGGTGCTGGCGGTGGAGGCGGCGCTGGCGGTCAGCCTGGCGGCCGGGCGCGATCAGGTGGCGCGGCTGTGCAGCCGCGATACCGGCAGGTTGAGCGCTGTGCAGGTGCGGGAGACGGCGATCGAAACCCTGGCCGAGAACCTCAACGACTCGGTGATCGCGCCGCTGTTCTGGTGGGCCGTGGCTGGCCTGCCCGGCGCGGTGCTCTACCGCTATGCCAACACGGCGGACGCGATGTGGGGCTACCGCGGCCGCTGGGAGTGGGCCGGCAAGGTGGCCGCACGCGCCGACGACGCGCTGTCCTGGGTGCCGGCCCGCCTCACCGGCCTGCTTCTGCTGCCCTGGCCGGCGGCCTGGCCCGCCCTGCGCCGGCAGGCCCGCCTGACGCCATCGCCCAACGGCGGCTGGCCGATGGGCGCGATGGCGTTGCGCTTGGGCGTGGGCCTGGGCAAGCCCGGGGTTTACCGGTTGGGGGCTGACGGCCGCGACGCCACCGCCGCCGACACCGGCCGCGCCGCGCAGTTGGCCGGCCAGGCGCTGGCTGCCGCCGCGCTGCTGTTGGCCGGGCTTGCGGGCGTGATCGCCGCACTGAGGCGGGTCGCATGAGCCTGCCCGGCCGACCGAAAGGCAAAGCCACCGCCATGCGAAGCAGGGAGCTTGCCGCATGACCGCCCGCGCCGTGATGGTGCTGGGCTGCACCAGCGATGCCGGCAAGAGCTGGCTGGCCACCGCGCTGTGCCGCTGGTATGCCCGGCAAGGCCTGGTGGTGCGGCCGTTCAAGGGGCAGAACATGAGCAACCATGCCCGTGTCGTCCCTCTTCTGGACGGCACGGCTGGCGAGATCGGCAGCGCCCAGTATTTCCAGGCGCTGGCCGCGCGCGCCCGGCCCGATCCGCGCATGAACCCGGTGCTGCTCAAGCCCGAATCGAACACCCGCAGCCAGGTGGTGTTGATGGGCCAGGTGCGCCCCGACCTGGGCGCGATGCCCTGGCGCGAGCGCAGCGCGCTGCTCTGGCCCACCGCGCAGGCGGCGCTGCGGTCTTTGCAGTCCGACTGCGACGTGCTGGTGATCGAGGGCGCCGGCTCACCCGCCGAAATCAACCTGGCGGCCGACGACTTTGTCAACACCGGCACCGCACTGGCCGCCCAGGCCGCCTGTTTGCTGGTGTCCGACATCGACCGGGGCGGCTCGTTTGCCCACCTCTACGGCACCCATGCGCTGATGGACGCCCAGGTGCGGGCGCAGGTGCGCGGTTTTGTGCTGAACCGCTTCCGCGGCGACGCCCGGCTGCTGGCGCCCGGCCCTGCGCTGCTGCAGCAGCGCACCGGCGTGCCCACGCTGGCGGTGATCCCGCTGCTGCGCAACCACGGACTGCCCGAAGAAGACGGCGTGCCCGACGACCACCCGGCCCAGGCCGACGCGGCCGGCGTGCCCGACAGCCCCCGCGTGGTGGTGCTGGCCACGCCGCATGCCAGCAACCTGGACGAGTTCGAGCCGCTGCGCGCCGCCGGCCTGGCGCTGCAGTTCAGCCGCGACGCGGCGGTGCTGGCGCGTGCAGACTGGCTGATCCTGCCCGGCAGCAAACACAGCCGGGCTGATGCGGCCTGGGTCGTCGCCCAGGGTCTGGCGCCGCTGATCCAGTCCCATGTCGCCGCCAATCGGCCGCTGCTGGCGGTCTGCGGCGGCCTGCAGTGGCTGGGCGAAACGCTGGACGATCCGCTGGGGCTGGACGGCGGCCAGCCCGGCCAGGACCGTGGCCTGGGCCTGCTGCCGCTGCGCACCCGATTTTTACTGGCCAAGCAGTTGCGCCGGGCTCAACACCGGCTGGGCGCGCTGACAGGCGCCTGGGCGCCACTCGCCGGCCAGCTGGTGGACGGCTACGAGATCCACCTCGGCCACAGCCAGCCGGCGCCTGCAGCAGGCGCGGGCGGGTCATCAGCCGCGCTGCTGCCCGCCGTACCCAGCGCGCCGGGTCTCGGTTGGCAGGCCGGGCCTGTGTTGGCGCTCTACCTGCACGGCCTGTTCGAGAACCCGGCAGTGGTGATGGCCTTGTTCGGCCGCCGGCCGCCGCCGCTGGACGCCGTTTTTGACCGCCTGGCCGATTGCATCGACCAACACTTTGTACCGGGGGCGTTGATGTCCCTGCTGGAGCCGAAATGACCACTGAGACCGCCCTGCCCGCAGACCTGCTGGCCCTGATCGCCGCCATCAGCCCGCGCGACGACGCGGCGCTGGCCCAGCGCCTGCGCCAGCGCCTGGACGGCCTGACCAAGCCGCTGGGCGCGCTGGGCCGGTTGGAGGCACTTGCGTTGCAAGTGGGCCTGCTGCAAGGCCGGTCCGACCCGGCGCTGCACACGCCGCAGTTGCTGGTGTTTGCCGCCGACCACGGCCTGGCGCGGCAAGGCGTGTCGGCCTATCCGCAGGATGTGACCTGGCAGATGGTCGAGAACATGCTGGCCGGTGGCGCAGCGGTCAATGTGCTGGCGCGCCAGCACGGCCTGGCGCTGACCGTGGTGGACGCCGGCGTGGCGCACCATTTCGGCCCGCGCACCGGCCTGGTCGATGCCAAGCAGGGCGCGGGCACTGCCGATGCCAGCCTGCAGCCGGCGATGAGCCAGGACCAGGCCGTGCAGGCGATGCGCCGCGGCGCCGGCCTGCTGCAAGGCCTGCCGGGCAACGCGGTGCTGTTTGGCGAGATGGGCATTGCCAACACCGCCAGCGCGGCGCTGCTGCTGGCCCGGCTGCACCACGTGCCGCTACACACCGCCACCGGCCGCGGCACCGGGCTGGACGATGCCGGCCTGGCCCACAAGCAAACGGTGCTGGCGCAGGCCCTGGCGCGTGCACCAGCCGCACAGTCAGCGCTGGCGGTGCTGGCCGAGTTTGGCGGCTTCGAGATCGCGATGATGGCCGGCGCCATGCTGGCCGCAGCGGCCGACCGGCGCGTGATCGTGGTCGATGGCTTCATCGTCGGCGCGGCGCTGCTGGTGGCGCACCGCCTGGCACCCGCCGTGCTGGACGCCTGCGTGTTTGCCCATTGCAGCG
>JBKJKU010000338.1:0-7656 GCA_046597355.1 Aquabacterium sp. | reverse complement strand
GGCAGGGTCACCGCAACGCATGGCGTAACCCCCGACCGGCACGAACCGCTCATGCGATTCGCGCACCACCGCGTCAAGTTCGGCCGCGCTCAGTGCGGTGGCCCACAGGCTGTCCCGCAGCGTTGATTCAAGCGTCTGCATCGTGGTCTCCTCAGGGCTCAATCGTGTTTGGCCGGCGGCGCGCATCGGCCTGACGATTGGTCTCGCCTGCACGTGCATACGGCCCAGGACCGGTTTCAGATGCACGGGGAAAACGCTCGCCAGAGATGTCGTTGCGACGACAACCTCTGCGCCGCCTTGTTTGCAAGATGCAGCCAGCACAGCCCCTGAGGAGACCTGCGATGAGAGACCCGGAATTCACACCCGCCGCCGTCGAGCGCGACACGCCACCGCCAACGCTGCGGCGCCGCAGCCTGCTGGGCTATGCCGCGTCAGCGCCGGTGGCCACCACCGCGGTCGGCCTGCTCGGTACGCCGTCCAAAGCCCAGGCGCTGCCGCTGCCTTTGACGCCGCCCGACAGCGTTGACACCTACGACCTTGGCGACTCGCTGGTGCAGCTTGGCGCACCAACGATGCCGCTGGTGCAGCTGTCGATCGACGCCGCAGGCGTCTACACGATGGCACTGCCTCGGCTCGAACAGGGCACCGGTATTGCGACCGCGGTGGCCATGATGATCGCCGAAGAGGCCGGCGTGCCGCTGTCGATGGTGAGGGTCACGTCCGCCGATGCGCAGCCAGAACTGCAATACAACCAGATCACCGGTGGCTCTTGCTCGGTGCGGGCGTTTGAGCCGGTGCTGCCGGCAATGGTGCTGGAGGCGCGCCTGAAGGCCGGCCTGCCGCCCCAGGCCGGCGCGCCGAAAGACCCGTCGCAGTACAAGGTGCTGGGCAAGCGCTACGCCAAGCTGGACGCGCGCGACATCGTGACCGGCAAGAAAAAATTCACGATGGACCTGAACGTGCCCGGCGCGGTGCCAACGATGTGCCGGATGCCATCCACATTGCGCGGCACGGTCGTCCGGGTCAACAACCGTGCCGCGGTATTGGCCATGCCCGGCGTGATCGCGGTGGAGACCATCCCGGCCGGCGGACTGATCGTGAAGATTCCGCCCGGTGTAGCGGTGATGGCCGAGACCTTCGGCCAGTGCTGGGATGCCTGCAATGCACTCGACATCACCTGGGGCGACGGTCCGCTGAAGGGCGAAAACGACGCAACGATCCGCGACAAGCTGCGCGCCGCTATCCCGCCGCTGGTGCCGGCGCCGGCGGGCACGGTTTCGATCGATGCCGAGTTCACCTGGAAGGCCGCGTCGGCGGTGCCGCTTGAGGTGGAATGTGCAATCGTCGATGCCACCCGGCCCGACTTCGTCGAGATCTGGGCCGGCATGCAGGCCCCGATCGTCGCCGCGCAATCCACGGCGATCGAACTCGGCCTGCTGCCCACGCAGGTGCTGGCGCACTGCATTCCCAGCGGCGGCGCGTTCGGTCGCCGGCTGTTCTGGGACCCGGTGCAGGTGGCCGCGCAGATCTCCAAGAAGACCGGCCTGATCTGCAAGCTCATGTACCACCGCAGCGATGACATCCGCCACACACGGATGCGGCCGCCGCAGGTGCACAAGGTGCGCGCGACGATGCTGCCGCCAACGGTTCTGGCGCCGGGCAATGTACTCAGCTACCAGCAGAGCATCGGCGCCGTGCGGCTCGACGCACGACACGGCTATGGCGACCTGGGCACCGCGACGACGGGCGCGCTGCCACTGCAGGTCACGCAGACCGTCGGCAATCTCGGCTACGAGGAGTTCTTTTTCAAGACGATGGTCACGTCGCCGTACAACTTCGGCGTCAACAGCAAGCAGCTGTTTCCGGTCGCGCTGGAGATGAACACCGTGTCGTACCGCTCGGTCCATATCCACCCGGCGCGCACCGTCGAGGAGATCATCGTCGACGAAATGGCGGCCAAGCTCGGTCGCGATCCGCTGCAGTTCCGCCTGGAGTTTCTGCGCCTGGAGCGGGCCAAGGCGGTGTTGCAGCGTGTTGCCGGCGCGGCGAACTGGGGCAAGGCCATGCCGGCCGGTTTTGCGCAGGGGCTAGGCCTGCACATGGAGTCGCGGTCCTTCTCGGCCTGCATCGTCGAACTCGATGCGCGCGATCCGCTGAACTGCAAGGTGAGCAAGGTGACGATGGTCATCGACGCCGGCAAGCCGATCAACCCGTCGGGCATCGAGCAGCAGTGCCATGGCGGCATCGCCGAGGCGGTCTCGCTGGTGCTCAAGACCGGCGTCACCATCCAGGACGGCCTGCCGCAAGAGGGCAGCTACAAGCAGTACACCTTTGCCAAGATGGCGGACTTCCCGAAAGATGTGCAGATCATCATCATGCCCAACGTCGGCGAGCCGGCCTCGGGCATGGGCGAGGTGGCGATGACCGCACCGTCGGCCGCGATCGCCAACGCGTACGCCCGCGCCACCGGCATCAAGCCGCGCAACTTCCCGCTCAACGCGCAGCCCATCTTCACACCCACGCCGGCCGGCGAGCTGCCCGCCGTGCCGGCCTTCAACTGAGGACACAGCCATGCCCAACCAGAACTTCACGGTCAACAACACGGTGGTCAATGTGGATGCGCCAGACGGCATGGCGCTGCTCTGGGTGTTGCGCGACAAGCTGGGCATCACCGGCCCCAAGTACGGCTGCGGCCTCAACGTCTGCAAGGCGTGCACCTGCCTGGTCAATGGCAAGGCGGTGCAGACCTGCGTCACCAAGGTCTCGTCGGTGCGCGGCAAGAAGGTCACGACGATCGAGGGCCTGGCAACCGGCGATGTGCTGCACCCGGTGCAGCAGGCGTGGCTCGACATCGACGTGCCGCAATGCGGCTTTTGCCAGCCCGGCCAGATCATGGCCGCCGTCGACCTGCTCAGCCGCACCAAGAACCCGACCGATGCCGACATCGACGCGATCGAGAACATGTGCCGCTGTGGCACCTATGGCCGCATCCGCAAGGCGATCAAGACGGCAGCGACCCTGATGCCTTGATGCGGCCATGGCGATCCACTTTCACGCGCCGGCGCGCCGGGTCCGACCGGGTGTGGCGCTGGCCAGTCTGGTCATTTTTCTCGGCGTCGCGCTCGCCTGGCTGCTTCAGCCCGCGCCGCCGGACGCCGGGGCGGTTCCGCGGGCCGGGCCGACCGAAACCGTCCGAACACCCGCTGCGCCGGCCGACGTGCCGTTGGCGTCCGGGTGTGATGCGCGCTGCGTCGTTGCCAAGGTGATCGTGCCTGCGTCCACCGCGTGCGCGGCTGCCGTCGAGGAACTCGCGGGCTTTGGCGTGCGCTGGCTCGATGCGGGCGCCGCAGCCCCGAAGTTCGACCGCTTCACCTGGCTGCAGCAGACTCGGGGGACCGTGACGCTGGCCGGCGACCGCGCCGAGTTCCGCAACGCGGCGGGCGCCTACCTGCCCGTTGCGTACGGCTGCGATTTCGACCCCGCGACGCTGGCGGTGATCGAAGCCCGGGTCCGGCCCGGGGCCCGGCCCATCACGCCGGTGGCCCATGCCGGGTCTGCGGCGCCCTGATCAACCGGCAGGTGCCAGTCACTGCCTGCGGCACCCCACCCCGGTCCGCGATTGACGGTTACGGGGCGGGGGCACGCATTTCCAGCCCCTTCATCCCACAGGATGTGCCGGCCGCTGCGCCGTCGAGCACCTGACCCCCGCAGGTGCGGGATTTCAGCGGTGCGGCCCGCGCAAAAGCGCCTTAACCAGAGTAATCTGTGCGATTCACCCTACCGCCCAGGAGCACCCCGATGAGCACCCGATCAACATCCCACCAGCCTTTGCGGGCCATGGCCATTGCCGCGCTTGCCGCAATGGCCAGCTTGTCTGCGCCCCAGGCCCAGGCGGCGCAGCGCAGCGACAGCACGGTGGTGCGTCCGGCGCAGGACAACGGCTACGCGCTGGTGCAACTGCTCGGTGAGCCGCTGGCCACCGACGCCAAGACCCGCCCGGCCAAGGGCAGGAAGATCGATTTCAACAACAGCACCACCAAAGCCTACCGCGCCAAGCTCTCCGCGCTGCGCAACGACTACAAGGCCTGGCTGCGGGTCAACGTGCCGCAAGCCCGCGTCAGCGGCGAATTCGACATCTCGCTGAACGCGGTGGCAGTCAGGCTTGACGGCGCGACGCTGGCGCAGGTTGCGGCCGCGCCGATGGTCCGCAGCGCGCAATTGCAGGGCCTGTACTACCCCAACGCCGCCGATCCCGACCTGCAGATCATCCAGGCGGTCGATGCGTGGGCGTCAGCTGGCGGCTCAGGCACGGCCGGCGCCAACGTCAAGGTCGCCATCGTCGACTCGGGTATCGACACCGGCCACCCCTGCTTTGACGACACGGGCTATGCGCCACAGAACAAGCTGGGCGACCCCCGCTTCACCAACAACAAGGTCATCGCGGCGAAAGTCTTCAACAACAAGACGCCTTCGCAAGGCTTCACGGCCGAGGCGATTGAATCCCACGGCACGCACGTGGCCGGCACCGTCGCGTGCAACTTCGAGACCCCGACCACGGTCGATGGCGTGACGCTGGACTACCGGATGTCGGGCGTGGCCCCGAGGGCGCTGCTGGGCAACTACAACGTTTTCCCGGGCGCCGTGGGCAACGCACGGTCTGAGGACATCCTGAACGCATTGGAAGCCGCCTACGCTGACGGCTTCGATGTCGCGAACATGAGCCTGGGCGGCGGCGCCGCTGGCGTCCAGGACCTGCTGACCGTGGCGGTCGACAACCTCGACCAGGCCAACATGGTGGTGGCCATCGCCAATGGCAACGAAGGCCCTGGCTACCGCACCGTCGGGTCGCCCGGTTCAGCGGCACGCGGGCTGACCGCCGGCGCCAGCGCTGTGGGCCATGCCATCGTCCACCTCATCAAGGTGGGCAGCACCACCACCGTTCCTGGCGTGAAGGGCGTGTTCGGTGCCGGGCCGGTGACCGCGCCGCTGCAGGTGGTGGCGGACGCGGCCAGCCCCTTCAACGGGTTGTCGCTGGCCTGCAGCCCATTCGCTACCAGTTCCTTCCTGCAAGGCCGCATCGCGCTCATTTCGCGCGGCGTCTGCGACTTCACCGTCAAGATGCGCAACGTGCAGAACGCTGGCGGTGTGGGTGCCATCGTGCTCAACCGGGTGCCGGGCGCCTTTGTGATGGGCGGCAACGGCGAGCCGAACCAGCCCACCATCCCGGCCTTCATGGTCGACCCGGTGCTGTACGGCGCTGCGCTCAAGGCGGCCGATGGGCAAACGGTCACGCTGCCGCAACTCGGTACCTACCAGGCTACCGGCGGCAACGATGTCATCGCCGACTTCACCTCCTGGGGCCCGACCGACGTCGATTACCGCATCAAGCCCGATGTGATGGCACCTGGCGTCAACGTGGTGTCGTCGATCCCGCGCAGTTTTTGCGGCGGCGCGCCGTGCTTCGCGTTCTTCAACGGCACCTCGATGGCGTCGCCGCACCTGGCCGGCAGCGCCGCCATCGTGCGCCAGCAGCACCCAGACTGGACGGCGGCGCAGGTGCGGTCGGCGATCGTGAACACGGCCGACCGGGGGGTGGTGCGCAGCCTGGACGGCGCGTCGATCATCAGGGACGCCAACCAGGTGGGCACCGGCCGTGAAAATCTGGCCAAGGCGGTGGCCGCCACGGTGGCGCTGGAGCCGGTAAGTTTGAGCTTCGGTAGCGTGCCCTCGGGCAGCGGTCAGGCCCTGCAGGGGTCGGTCACGCTCACCAACCTGACCGGCGCCGCCCAGACGTTGTCGCTGTCGGTCGTCGAGGGCATGGGTGCGGGCGTGACCTTCTCGCTGCCGTCCGGCGCGGTGACACTGGCACCCGGCGCAAGCCAGACGGTGGCCGTGGGCATGGCAGCAGCCCGGGGCACCAGCGCCGGCCACAAGCAGGCTGTACTCCAGGTGTCGGCGGGCGGCCAGCCGGTTGCCAACGCCATGCTGTTTGTCCTGGTGAAGTAGCCTCGCCGGGCAGCACGCCGGCGGTCTCGTCCGGTTCAGGCCAGTCCTTGACCGGCGAGATCACCCGCCGCGCGTGTGGCCGTACCCGCCAGTGCTTTCATGCCTGCAACGCCGCGGGCGCTGAGACAACCGCCTGCCTGCCACGAGGGGCGCATAGTCGGCGATCGGACCGCCGTGCTTTTGCATCGATTCGTGAACCCGCTGATCGGCTTTGTCCGGCACACCTTTCGGGTTGTCGACAAACCACCCCTGAAGCGCTGCTGTTGGTTCCTCTAGGCGACGAAGAAGCGCGGCGCTCGGGCGGGGTCGAGCGAATCGACCCCGGGACCCTGTCAACACTTCAGGTTTGGCCCCGGGATGGCCACGCCTTTAGCCAGGCAGGTTTCAGTTGGCCTCGTACGGCGTGCCGTAAAAGCTGTGCACGCCGGAAGCCCAGGCCTTGTCGGCCATCGACGGCCAGTTGTTCTTGTCAAAGCCCGGCGCGTCCTTGAGCCTGTCCTTCGGCACATTGAGCGTGAAGCGCTTGTTCTCGGTGTCCAAGGTCAGCGCACGCCAGGGCACTGCGAACAGTTTGTCGCCCATGCCGAGCAGACCGCCGAAGGACAGCACCGCATAGGCAATTCGGCCGGACGCCATGTCGATCATGAACTCCTTGATGTCGCCCAGGTCTTCGTCGTCACTGTTGTAGACGTCGTTGCCCATCAGCGTGTCAGCGCCCATCAACTCCGGGCCGGGACCCTGGTCTTTTTTGGCGTACATCCCAAATGTGTCGCGCGTCATGTAGCTGTTGGTCATGGTGTTTACTCGTTGGGTGAAGGGGAGAGGGGTTGTGGTGGCGCGCAGCGGATCCTGGGCGCCGGGCGGGGCGGCATTGCCGAACGCCGCACTGCACGAGACCGCCCGGTTTGCGCCGGTGGCGATGGCAACTGCATTGCGACACCCCGAGCCTGCGCGTGCACAGGCCGGACGTCTGTTCGCTGCGCCACTTAACCTGGCGTCGGGTTCTGCGCGGCAGAAGAGGCCGTTGCCACCGTCGCAAAACGGTCGGCTAGCTGAGCTTGAGCGCCCCCAGGCCGAACAGGCCCACCAACCCGATCACGATCAAGTAGATCGCAACGATGTAATTGAGCAGCCTGGGTATCACCAGGATCAGGATGCCCGCCAGCAGTGAGATGAGCGGCGTCAGGCCAAGTTGGAGCGACATGCTTGCTTTCGATGCCGCCTGCAATCACACCCCCCGGGTCGGGACCGAAGGTCCGCAAAAAACCCGTCGAACGGTGGGGCGCATCAAAAGCGGTTGCATGCAGCATTGCCTGCGGCGCAACGGCGCGCCATCAGCCGGGCGCCCGATTGGGTGTAGGCGACGGCCCACAAGCGGCACCGCCAGACGGGTCCGGCGCGGCCCGCGCAACGCGGCAGTTCTGCGCACCCCTGGGGTGCGTCCGGACAACCCAGTGCCTACCGACGCAGGGCCCCGGCAGGGCGGCCCGGTTACCCGGGCAGGTTGTGCGGACGGGCCGCGTCAGGCCTTGCGCGACTGCGCGATCAGCGCATCGGCCACCGCCAACGCACGCTCTGGCGTGCCGGCAATCGACGGGGAGGTCATGTAGCGGCCGGCAATGCCCAGTGTGGGCACACCCTCGATGCGGA
>JBKJKU010000186.1:0-12531 GCA_046597355.1 Aquabacterium sp. | reverse complement strand
GTGCCGGTGCGCAGGATCTTTTTCAGCTCGAAGCCTTGCAACTGCGTGACGTCGGCCACCGCCTGCTCCAGTGCCTGCTGCACCTCGGCCAGCGCCGGGATAGGCACCCACAGCGGCAGCTCTTCGTCGAGCACATGGTCCTCGCGCACATAGCCGTGGGCCAGCACATAGTCGCCCAGCTCTTGCGTGTTGCGCAGGCCGGCGCAGTGGCCCAGCATCAGCCAGGCGTGCGGACGCAGCACGGCGATGTGGTCGGAGATGTTCTTGGCATTGGCCGGGCCCACGCCGATGTTGACCATCGTGATGCCGCTGCCGTCCGGGCGCTGCAGGTGGTAGGCGGGCATCTGCGGCAGGCGCGGCAGTGGCGCACCAAAGGCGTCGTCGGGCTCAGGCGGCAGGCCGGCGCGGCGGGTCACCACGTTGCCGGGCTCGACAAAGGCGCAGTAGTTGTCGCTCTCGGCGGCGTGTTTGGGCCAGTCGCCCAGCAGGCCGCCCTGGCCCAGCGGCTTGGCCATCATCTCGTGACCCAGCCGCACAAACTCGTCGATGTAGAACTGGTAGTTGGTGAACAGCACGAAGTTCTGGAAGTGCTCGGGCGAGGTGCCGGTGTAGTGGCGCATGCGCTGCAGCGAGTAGTCCACCCGGGGTGCGGTGAACAGCGCCAGCGGTTGCGCATCCCGCGGTCCGGGCTCATAGGTGCCGTTGGCAATGCCGTCGTCCATTGCCGCCAGGTCCGGCAGGTCGAACACGTCGCGCATCAGCTGGCGCCGGACGGTGCTCATCGTGCCCTCGACATGGTCATGTTGCGCAAACGAGAAGTGGATCGGGATCGGCATCCTGGACATGCCCACCTCGATCGCCCCGCCATGGTTGCGCAGCAGCAGGCTGAACTGCTCGCGGTAGTAGTTGGCAAACAAATCGGGCCGGGTCAGCGTGGTCTCGTAGGTGCCGGGGCCGGCGACAAATCCGTAGCTCAGGCGGGAGTCAGCGCGCGCCACCGTGTCGGTGCGCACCCGCACAAACGGGTAGCAGGCGCGGATGCGGCCCGGCGGCGTGACACCCCCAATAAAGTCTTGCAGGCTGCGCCGCAGGTGGTCGATGCCGGTGTCGTAGATCAGCGCGGCATGGGCCAGCGCCGCGTCGGCGTCGGTGAAGGACTGGGTGACGATCAGGGTGGGACTTGTCATGGCTGATTGTGGCCGGTGTCTGAGGTCGCCTCGATGACAGGCGGGGGGCGGGGCCGCGTAGGGCTGGCGCTCAATGCAGCGCAGACAAAAACTGCTTCAGCTCCACCGTCTGCGGGTCCCCAAACAACGCGGCCGGCGGGCCCATCTCGTGGATCCGGCCGGCATGCATGAAGACCACCCGGTCGGCCACCTTGCGGGCAAAGTTCATCTCGTGGGTGACCATCAGCAGGGTCATGCCCTCGTCGGCCAGACCCTCCACCACCCGCAGCACTTCGCCCACCAGTTCGGGGTCGAGTGCGGAGGTGATCTCGTCGCACAGCATCACGCTGGGCTGCATCGCCAGTGCGCGTGCAATCGCCACGCGCTGCTGCTGGCCGCCCGAGAGTTGATCGGGCCAGGCGTCGAACTTCTCGGCCAGGCCGACCCGCTCCAGCAACTGGCGCGCCAGCGCAGTCACGGCGGCGGCATCGGTCTGCTTGACCAGGGTCGGCGCCAGCATCACGTTTTTGCCCACGCTCAGGTGCGGAAACAAATTGAAGCTCTGGAAGATCATGCCCACATGCTGGCGCAACGCGCGCATTGCCCGGGCGTCGCCGTGCTTGAGCGCCAGCCCGTCCACCCGCAAGCTGCCGTGCTGAAACGTCTCGAGCCCGTTGATGCAGCGCAGCAGCGTGCTCTTGCCCGAGCCGCTCTTGCCGATGATGGCGATGACCTCACCGCGCTGCACGTCCAGGTCGATGCCTTTGAGCACCTCGTTGGCGCCAAAGGACTTGCGCAGGGCCTCGATTTGCACGATCGGCGCCGTGGTGACGGCACCGGCACCGGCGGCAGCGGCAGCGGCAGCGCCAGCAAGAGGTTGGGATTCAGCGGCCATGGTTGAAACTCCTTTCGAGTTTGCGGCTGGCGGCCGAGACCGGCCAGCACAGCAAGAAGTACATCAGCGCCACGCAGGCGTAAACGGTGAACGGCCGGAAGGTGGCGTTGGTGATCATGGTGCCGGCCTTGGTCAGCTCGATGAAGCCGATCACCGACGCCAGCGCCGTGCCCTTGATCACCTGCACCAAAAAGCCGACTGTGGGCGGCACGGCGATGCGCAGCGCCTGCGGGCCCACGACGTAACGCATCTTTTCGGTGAAGGACAGCGCCAGGCTGTCGGCCGCCTCCCACTGGCCCTTGGGGATGGCCATCACGCAGCCGCGCCAGATCTCGGTCAAAAACGCGCTGGCGTACAGCGTGAGCGCCACGCCCGCCGCGACCCAGGCAGAGACATTGATGCCCACCAGCGCCAGCCCGAAGTAGGCCAAGAACAGCTGCATCAGCAGCGGTGTGCCCTGGAACAGCTGCACATAGCCGGCCACCAGCGGCTGCGCGCCTGGCAGCCGGGCCAGCCGGGCCAGCAGCAGCGCCAGCCCGACCACGCCGCCGCCGATGAAGGCGATCAGCGACAGCGCCACCGTCCAGCGCGCTGCCAGCAGCAGGTTGCGGAAGATGTCCCAGAGTGAAAAGTCGACCATCTTGAGCTCCGGTAGCGCGGCGGGTCAGTAACCCATGTTCGGCAAACGGCCGAAGATGAACCTCGGCCCGACCCAGTTCAGCAACGCCCGCACGCCGATCGACAAACCCAGGTAAATGACGGTCGCGATGATGTAGGCCTCGAAGGCGCGGAAGTTGCGGCTCTGGATCAGGTTGGCCGCGTAACTCAACTCTTGCGCCGAGATCTGGCCGCACACCGCCGAGCCCAGCATCACGATCACGATCTGGCTGACCAGCGCCGGCCAGACCCGGCCCAGCGCCGGTGGCAGCACCACGCGGGTAAAGACCTGGGCTTCGGTCAGTGCCAGGCTGCGCGCCGCCTCCAGCTGGCCTTGCGGCGTGGTGGCGATGCCGGCGCGCACGATCTCGGCCGCATACGCCCCCAGATTGACCACCATCGCGATGATCGCCGCCACCTCGGGTGATAGCCTGACCCCCAGCGTGGGCAGACCGAAGTAGATGAAAAACAGCTGCACGATGAACGGCGTGTTGCGGATCAGCTCGACATAGACCGACACCACTGCAGCCAGTGCGCGAGGGCCGGATGACCGGGCCCAGCCGCAGGCAATGCCCAAGCCCACGCCGGCCACCGCCGCTGCGCCGCTCAAGGCCAGCGTGAAGCCGGCGCCCCGCAGCAGCGCGGGCCACTGCTCGAGCACGGCCAGAAAGTCGAGTTGGATCATCGTGGCAGACCCTTCAGGGCTGGGGCGGGTTGGCGCTGGCGATCAGTTCGGCAGGTCGCCGGCCGGGCGGCCCAGCCACTTCATTGCCATCTTGTCCAGGTCGCCACTCGCCTTGGCGCCAGCGATGATCTCGTTGACCTTGAGCCGCAACTTGTCCTCGCCCTTGGCCACGCCGATGAAATTGGGCGAGTCCTTGAGCACAAACTTGTACTCGGTGCCGAGCTGCGGGTTGCGCGCCATCAGGTTGCCGGCCACCGACGCGCCGGTGGCAATCACCTGCACCTGGCCCGACACAAAGGCCGAGACGGTGGCGTTGTTGTCCTCGAAGCGTTTGATGTCGGCGCTGGCCGGCGCCACCTTGGTGAGCTCCAGGTCCTCGATCGCGCCGCGCGTCACGGCCACGCTCTTGCCGGCCAGGTCCGCCGCGCCCTTGACCACCACCGACTTGGCGGCAAACACCGCCTGGAAAAACGGCGAGTAGGCGGCGCTGAAGTCGATCACCTTTTCGCGCTCGGCGTTTTTGCCCAGGGTCGAGATCACCAGGTCGGCCTTTTTCGTCTGCAGGTAGGGGATGCGGTTGGCGCTGGTCACCACCACCAGTTCCACCTTGACGCCCAGCTTGGCGCCAATGTAGTTGGCCATGTCGATGTCCAGGCCCTGCGGCTTCAGGTCGGTCGAGACAAAACCGTAGGGCGGAAAGTCGGTCGGGATGGCGATGTTGATCTGCTTCTTGGCCATCACATCGTCCAGCGTGGTCTGGGCCGGGGCGCTGACGGACAGCAGCAGCAGGGTCAATGAAGCGGCCAGGGTGGTGGCCAGTTGGGTCAGGGTGGCGCGGCGTTTCATGAGGGTCAAAGCTCCGTTTCAGGGTGGGCGGGGGACAAATCAAGGCGGGTGAACAGCTTGCTTGGGCGTGGGCTCAGGGCAGCCCGCAGCGGCGCCAGCGGGTCAGAGGCATCGGCCTGCTGGCCCAGGTGCTCGGCCACGCTGCCGATGTGGGCGCGCAGTTGCGCAATCGCCAGCGGCAGGTCGCCGGCCTCGAGCGCGGCCACGATCAACGCGTGCTCGGCGCAGGATTCACCGGCGTTGTGGGTGCTTTGGTAGAGCGTGGCGATCAGCGTGGTGCGGGCGGTCAGGTCTTTCAGGATGTCGGCCAGCAGCGAATTGCCAGCGCATTCGGCCAGGCAGACATGGAAATCGCCCAGCAGCCAGCTGCGTTCACCGGCGTCACCGGCGCGGATGGCGGCTTGCTCGTCGGCAATGTGCGTCTTGAGCCGGGCCAGCGCGACCGCCGGCAGCGGCCCGGTCAGGCCGTGCAGCAGGCCGGTCTCCAGCGCCAGCCGGGCGCCAAAGGCCTCGCGCGCTTCATCCAGCGAGGGCTGAACCACAAACCAGCCGCGTCGGGCATTGACCTCGACCATGCCCCGGGCCGAGAGCCGGGCCATCGCCTCGCGCACCAGCGTGCGGCTGACGTTGAACAGGTCGGCCAGCGCCTGCTCGCCCAGCCGCTGGCCCGGCGCAAGGCGGCCGGCCAGTATTGCGTCGACGATGCGGTCGGCGATCTGGTCGGGCCGGCCGGCCTCGGCGGGCGCCGCTGCCGAGCCGGGGCCTGGGTCCGCGCCCAGGCTTGCACGTACGCCGCCGGCAGGGGCGGTGCTGGCCCCGGACTTGCTGCGGACTCTTGGCGCTGCGTCGCCTGGTTTGCGGGCCATCGGCTTGCTCATGGTGCGTTGGGACGGATGCAGTTGGGTTGAGCGCTGGGCGGCGGGGTGTGAATTGCGCTGTTCTGGTGCATGTCAGCGCTGTTCATCAAACTTGTATGCAAGCCTGATGCCAGGCTGGATTCTGTGACTGGGCAGCCGCGCCGTCCAGCGGCCCAAGCGTCGGGTTTGCCCGCAGACCGGTGCCGGCTCGGGCGACGCCTTGCGACCGAGAATGGGCTGGCTCTGCCCTCCCCCCGAACCGCGGCACAGCCGCCGCCAACACGAGCCCCACCATGCCCCGCCAAATCCGCCTCAACGCCTTCGACATGAACTGTGTCGGCCACATCCAGCAGGGCTTGTGGACCCACCCACGCGACCAGTCCACCCGCTACCTCGACATCCGCTACTGGACCGAGCTGGCCCAGACCCTGGAGACGGCGCTGTTCGACGGCCTGTTCCTGGCCGACGTGGTGGGCGTGTACGACGTCTACGGCGGCAACGCCGATGCGGCGATCCGGGGCGGCGTGCAGGTGCCCGTCAACGACCCGATGCTGCTGATCCCGGCGATGGCTGCAGCCACCGAGCACCTGGGTTTTGGCGTCACCGCCAACTTGATCTACGAGGCGCCCTATTTGTTTGCGCGCCGCATGTCCACGCTGGACCACCTGACGCGCGGCCGGGTCGGCTGGAACATCGTCACCGGTTACCTCGACAGCGCGGCGCGGGCGGCAGGCTTTGCCCAGCAACCGGCGCATGACGACCGCTACGACCTGGCCGAAGAGTACATGGCGCTGGTCTACCAACTCTGGCAGCACAGCTGGCAGGCGGGCGCGGTGCGGGCCGACCGCACAACCGGCGTCTACGCCGACCCGGCCCAGGTGCATGCGGTACACCACCACGGCAAGCAGTACAAAGTTGACGCGATCCACCTCAGCGAGCCGTCGCCGCAGCGCACGCCGGTGCTGTACCAGGCCGGCTCGTCACCGCGCGGCCGGCGTTTTGCCGCCAGCCATGCGGAGTGCGTGTTCCTGAACGGCCAGAGCGTGGCCGGCGTCAAGGCCATCGTGGACGACATCCGCGCGCTGGCGGTGGCCGCTGGCCGGGCGCCCGACGACATCCAGATGTTCCTGGGCGCCACCGTGGTCACCGGCACCACTGCCGCCGAGGCGCAGGACAAGTTTGACGACTACCGCCAGTACGTCAGCTCTGACGCCGCGCTGGTGCACGCCGCCGCCTCAATGGGCGTGGACCTGGCCCGGTTTGACCTGGACGAGCCGGTGGACACCAGCGCCAGCCAGGCCATCACGTCGAATGCCGAAGCGATGGCCCGCAGCCAGGGCCCGCAATGGACCAAGCGCAAGCTGTTGCAGCAGATGGTGCTGGGCAGCCGCCAGCCGCCGATGGTGGGCTCGGCCGGCGAGGTGGCCGAGGCGCTGATCCGCTGGACCGAGGACGCGGGCGTGGACGGCTTCAATCTGTCGCGCACCGTGGCGCCTGAATGCTGGGTCGATTTTGGCCGGCTGGTGGTGCCCGAGCTGCAGTCGCGGGGCGCCTTCAAGACCGGCTACAGCGCGGGCACGCTGCGTGACAAGCTGTTTGGCCGGGCGCTGTTGCCGGCAAGCCATCCGGCCAGCCATCCGGCCAATCAACCCGCCCAACCTGCCGGCGCGTCGCCCAACGGCGCGGCCTAGGACTTGGCCGCCTCCGCAGCGGTCCACTCATCCACACGCTGTTCCAGCACCGACAGCGGCACGGCGCCCTGGTCCAGCAGCACCATGTGAAAGCGCCGGATGTCGAAGCGATCACCCAGCCGGGCGCGGGCCCGGTCGCGCAGCTCGATGATCTTGAGCTGGCCAATCATGTAACCCAGCGCCTGACCGGGCCAGGACAGGTAGCGGTCAACCTCGCTCTCGACCATGCCGCGCTCGATGCCACTGTGCTCGGTCATGTAGTCGGCGGCGCGCCGTGGCGTCCAGCCCTGGCTGTGCAGGCCGGTATCGACCACCAGTCGGCAGGCGCGCAGCATCTGGTCCTGCAGGTGGCCAAAACGGCTGGCCGGGTCAAGGTAGAGGCCCAGTTGGAAGCCCAGGGTCTCGGCGTACAGCGCCCAGCCCTCGCCATACGCCACGAACCAGGCCGCGCGGCGGAACTTGGGCAGCTCGCCCAGCTCGATGGCGCGGGCGGTTTGCAGGTGGTGGCCGGGCACGGCCTCGTGCGCGGTCAGGGTTTCTTGGGCCCAGGTCGGCCGGGTCTTGTAGCCCTGCGCATTGGCGTTGAACCAGCCGGGCCGGCTGCCGTCCAGCGGCGGGCCGCTGTAGTACTCGGCCCGGTCGGGCGACTCGTGCGCTGGCATGGCCCGCACGCCGTAAGGCGCCCGCGGCAGCTCGGCAAACAGCTTGGGCAGCTCGGCGTCAATGCGCTTGGCGATGTCGCGGTAGCTCGCCAGCAGTGCCTCGGGGCTGGGGTGGAAGTACTTCGGGTCGGTCAGCATGTGCTGGGCAAAACCATTCGCACCGACAAACGGGCCGGTCCACTTCAGCTCGACCATCACCTGCTGGATTTCGCGGTCCAGCCTGGCCACCTCGCGCAGGCCAATGGCGTGGATCTGCGCCGGGCTCAGGTCGGTGGTGGTGTGCTGGCGCACGGTGGCGGCATACACGACGTCGCCACCGGGGTAGCTGCTCATCGCGCCGCTGACAGGTGCAGCTGCGCGGTAGTCGCCGGCGACAAAGTCGCGCAGCCGGCGTTGGGCGGGCAGCACCTGGTCAGTGATCAGCTGCCGGGCGCGGCGCTTCAGCTGGTGTTGCTCGGCCGCCGGGATGTCGCTGCCCAGGCTGTTGAAGGGCAAGAAAAACGGGCTGGCATCGCCCTCGGCCGCCAACTGGCCGTCCAGCGTGGCGAGCACCCGGTCCAGCACAGCGGGTGGCGCGACCCAGCCCAGGCGGATGCCTTCGCGCAGCCGCACCAGCTCCTGATCGACCCGGCGCGGGTAGGCGGCCAGCCGCGCCAACAGTTGCTCGGCCGCGGCTCGGTTGTCGGTCGGGCTGGCCTGCAGCAGCGAGCTGAACCCGGTCTGGAAGCCGCCGATCGCGCCCAGGCTGAGCCGCCGGAAGCCCAGCAAGGGCTCAAAACGCAGCGTGTCGTCGAGTTCGTGGATGAACAGATCGAGCGAAGTGCGGTCGGTGGCCGACAGCAAGGCGCGCGGCAGGGCCTGTGCTTGGGCCAGGTGGCGCCGGGTCTCGGCATAGCCGGCGGCCTCGGCTTCGGGCGAGGCGTCCTCCAGCCGGTCGCCGTAGCGCCGGTCGCCCAGGAAGGTGGCCCAAGTCGGGTAGCGCAGCAGGGTTTGCTCCCAGGCCGCGTCGAACAGCGCATGCAGCTGGCGCGTGGCGGCGCGGCCGGGGTCGGCCTGCGCCAGGCTGGCGCCGGTCGGCGGACCGGCCGGTGGCAGGGCACAGGCGGCCAGCCCGCAGCACAAGACCAGTGTGGCCAGGGTCGGGCGCGGTCGGCGCAGCGCTGGGGTCAAAGCGGCGAGGGGCATGGGTCAGGTCCTGGGTCAGTGATCGGGCCGGGTGGGCGGCGCGCAGCCCGCATCATCGGACAAGCCGGGATCGTTGCCACGCCAAACCGGCGCCGGGCTAGGATGCGAACCTTGGCAGTCCATCGCCCGGCCCTTGCGCCCCCACGCGCCCTTGCCCACAGGATGCCCCATGAGCTTTTTTGCGATCGACATCGGCAACACCCGCCTGAAGTGGGCGCTGTACGCCACGCCCCAGCCCGGCGCGGTGGTGCTGTCGCAGGGTGCTGTCTTCCTGGAAAACATCGACTCGCTGGCCGAGAACGAATGGAAGCAGCTGCCGCAGCCCGGCTCGATCCTGGGCTGCAACGTGGCCGGTGACGCGGTGCGGCGCCGGGTCGAGGAGCAGCTGGAGCTGTGGGACGTGGCGCCGCGCTGGGTGGTCAGCAGCGCCCACGCGGCCGGTATCAGCAACGGCTACGACCACCCGGGCCGCCTGGGCACCGACCGTTTTGTGGCCCAGATCGGTGCCCGCGCCCATGTGCTGGCGCGTGGCCTGCCCAAGCCGGTGCTGGTGGTGATGGTGGGCACGGCGGTGACGGTGGACGCGGTTGACACCGACGGGCATTTTCTGGGCGGCATCATCCTGCCCGGCCACGGCATCATGCTGCGCGCGTTGGAAGGCGGCACCGCCGGCCTGCGTGTGCCCACCGGCGAGGTGCGCAACTTCCCCACCAACACCAGCGACGCCCTGACCAGCGGCGGCACCTACGCCATCACCGGCGCGATGGAGCGCATGCACCGCCACCTGGCCGCCCGCTGCGCGCAAGCGCCCATCACGCTGATGACCGGCGGTGCCGGCTGGAAGGTCGCGCCCTGGATGACGATGGAGCACGAGCTGATCGACTCGCTGATCTTTGACGGCCTGCTGGCGATGCAGGCGCACCGGCTGGCGCTGTGAACCGCTGTCACTGTGAACCCGCTGTCACTGTGAACCCGCTGTCACTGTGAACCCGCTGGCGCCGCGCGCCGAAACCGGGCGGCGCCCGGGCCCCGCTACGGCGCCGCGTCCTTGGGCGGCATGAACGGCACCGCCTCGCGCACCTGCACCAGTTCATGCCGCAGGGCCACGATCTCGTGGTGCAACGCGTCCATCTGGCGGTGCATGTCGCGCAGGATTTCGCGCTCGATGATGCGCTCTTCGGTCTCGATCCAGCGTGTGGCGATTGCCGCCGTCACCAGCGACAGCACGCCAAAGCCCAGCATCACGACAAACACCGAGAAGATCTTGGACGCCGGGGTGGACGGCACGATGTCGCCATAGCCCACCGTGGCGGCGGTGGTGAAGGCCAGCCACAGGCCGTCGCCCAGGGTTTCGGCGCGCGGCTCCAGCCACCAAAAGCCCACACCGCACAGGCCCAGGATCAGCGCCGACGACAGCAGCATGTAGCCCAGGCCGCCGCGGGTCAGCAGGTGCTGCAGCGACCAGACCATGCGCAACAGCGTCATGAAAGCCACCACCAGGCGCAGCGACAGCGCCCCGGCCGATGTGCTGCTGGGGGGCAGCACGGCGGCCAGCAGCAGGCCGGCCACCAGCGCCAAATCCAGCGGATTGGCCGCCAGGTGCTGGGCCAGGCGCTGGCTGCGCCAGCCGGTGTGCAGCAGCGCGGCGGCAAGGGTCAGCGCGCTCAGCGCATAAGCCAACGTGGCCAGTGCCTGCGGCGCGGCACGCAGCAGCTCCACATAAAAAGCCGGTACGGTGAGGGCCAGCGCCAGCACCGTGGGCCAGCGCCAGCGCTGCTCGATGGTCCGGCCGCGCACCGAGTCCCCCGGCGCACGCCGCAAGCCCCACAGCGAGCCCCGATGACACCGGCGCGACATTTCAGAAATCATGGGCCCAATCTTGCGCGGGGCCGGGTGGGCGGGTCTTGATGGGGGTCAAGCCGGGCGGCTGTGCGAGCGACAAGGTCGGGCCCCTGCCGGCGTCATGAAACCGCTGCGCCCCAGCGCGCGCGGGCGAGGCCAGCTCAGAGGTCGGGGGCGTAACGCTTCTCCATCTCGGCCTGGGTCTCGGCAATCCCGAGCATGCCAGTCTGGTCGCCAATCATCTGGCCGATGGTGGGCAGCGTGCTTCTGGCCACGCGGGTCTCGGGCGACCACAGGCGCGAGCGCAAAAACGCCTTGGCGCAGTGCAGGTAGGCCATCTGCACCGTCAGCTTGATCACCAGTTTGGGCGCGCGCCGCTCGTCGGTGCACAGGGCGATGTCGGCCGGCGCGACCGACAACACGGCGCTGCCGTTGACCCGCAGCGTCTCATCAAAGCCCGGGATCATGAACAGCAGCCCCACCTGCCCGGTGGCCAGGATGTTTTCGAGCGAATCGAGCCGGTTGTTGCCCGGCGAATCCGGGATCAGCAACTGGCCCTGGCCATTGGCTTTGATGAAGCCGGGCGGCCCGCCGCGGGGCGACGCGTCCATCTGGTGCTGCGCGTCGCTGGTGGCCAGCACGGCAAACGGCGACAGGGCGATGAACTGCAAGCAATGCTTGTCGAGTGCTGCGATCTGCTTCTTGACGGCCCGCTCTTGCGGGGCCGCGTAGTGCTGGCGCAAGGTTTGAAGATTGTCGATTTGCATCAGGGTGGCCGGTTCGGGTGGACGAAAGAGCGGGTGCCGCAGCGCCGTCAGGGCAACGGCCGGGCAACGGCCGGGCTTGAAGTGTCAGCCACCGCTGCGGCTGCGGCCGGTGCCGGGGCCTGCGGCCTTGAACAGCGCATTCAGCTCACGCCCGGGCGACGGCTTGAAGCCATCGAACGTGCCGCCGTCGGCGAGCAGGCGCGCCGCGTCCATGAAGCCCGTCCACGCCGCGCCCGCCAAGGCGCCGCCCACGCTGATGCGCCGCACGCCCAGGTTGGCGATGTCGGCCACGGTCAGCGCACTGGCCCAGCCGATCAACACGTTCACCGGCCTGGGCGCCACCGCCTCGACCACGGCCACGATGTGCTCGCGGCTGCGCAGCCCCGGCGCGAACAGGCAATCGGCGCCCGCCGTCGCATAGGCCTTGAGCCGCACGATCGTTTCGTCAATGTCCGGGCGACCGACCAAAAAGCATTCGGCCCGGCCCACCAGCAGGGTGTCGCCACCGGCCCGGTCGATCGCCTGGCGGGCAGCGCGCAGCCGCTCGACAGCCACATCCAGGGTGTAAAGCGGATGGGCGGCATCGCCGGTGGAATCCTCGATCGACAAGCCCGCCACGCCCACCTCGACCGCCAGCCGCACGCTCTCGGCCACACCGGCGGCATCCGTGGCAAAGCCGCTCTCAAAGTCCGCGTTGACCGGCAACTCGGTCGCCTCGACCATGCTGTGCAGATGCGCCAGCGCCAGATCGCGGCTGATCTGGTTGTCGGCCCGGCCAATCGACCACGCAAACCCGGCGCTGGTGCTGGCCAGGGCCTTGAAACCCAGGCTCTGCAGGTAGCGCGCGCTGCCGACGTCCCAGGGGTTGGGGATCACAAAGCAGCCGGACTCGTGCAGTTGGCGGAAGCTGCGGCGGCGGTCGGCGAGGGTGAGTGGGTTGGGGGTCATGGAGGCTCGGGTTGACGGCGGTTGATGACGGTTGAGCGGGCCAGCCAGACCTGGAAATGTTCAAGGCCGATGGGCAGTGGGTCAGTTGGACACGTCACAGCTTGCCGTTGCCGCTGCCGCTGACAGGCGATCCACCGCGCCGGACCGGCGATATGACGCGGCCAGACGCTTGCCAAAGACGGGTCAGGCCTGCCTGCGTGCGGGCTCGCGCAAGTGCAAAAACTTCGTGAACAGATCGCGTGGCGGCGTCATGTCAATGCCTTTGAGAACCTGGCCAACGTTGCCGCGGTGGTAGGCGCCGTGGGTGATGACATGGGTCAGCATCTCTTC
>JBKJKU010000387.1:0-5165 GCA_046597355.1 Aquabacterium sp. | reverse complement strand
CCCACGGCATAGCGTGCCGGGTCGGCCAGCGGATCCGCGCGCAGGTGGTCCAGTTCGACCTGGTTGACGCAGCCTATGCCGGCCGCGATCAAGGCCAGCGACGGCAGCAGGCGGCGCCAGGGCAGGCGGCCCTCACGCCGCTGCACCGCCGCGGACGACCGCAGATTGCTGCTGATCGCGATGACCACCGGCAGCGTGCCGATGATCATGGTTGGCAGTGGCCCGCCGGCCCGCCCGATGGCACTGGCCAGGAACAGGTAGTAGACGATGTTGCCCACCAGGCCCAGCCAGGTGGCGGCAAGCCAGTCAGCGCGGGTCAGTTGCGCCAGCCGCGCACGGTCCAGCCAGGCCAGCGGCAAGGCGATCAGGCCAAACGCGATGTAGCGGCCAAAGGCCTGCATCGCTGCCGGATAGTCGGGCAACAGCAGCGGCCCGATGAAGACCAGGCCCCACATCAAGCCAGCGGCCAGCGCGTACAAGATTCCAATGCCCATGGCGCAAGGGTATCTGCTGCGGGTGCAGCGGCGCGATGCCCTCGGCTGTCCGGTCGAGTGGGTTGAGTTGGATCGGGTTGGATCGGGTTGGATCGGGTTGCGTCAAGCAACGCGGGCCCCTGCCGCTTGGTCTACCGTTGCGGGTGATGTCCATGCCCGAGCCTGCCTGCCACCGGCCTGCCTGACCTGTGGCCAGCCGCTGGCAACGCAAGGCGACTCTGCGCCGATCACGGTGCCGCGAGCACCCGCGTGGCAGGTGCTGACAGCCTGATCACACGCCCGGCGGCAGGCCTTGCGGCCGGTCCGGCGCCGCGCCGATCAGCGTGCCGACCAGTGTCTGCACCACCGTGGTCGCGGTCGCCAGGTCCAGCCCCTGCTCGCGCCGCAGCCGCAGCCAGGCATCGATGCTGAGCACCAGCAGCAAGGCCTCGAAGCGGGGCGGGTCGTCAGCCAGCGCAGGCGGCAGCATGCGCCTAACCTGGTCGCGGTGCAGCACGGCCGCCCGCACCAGTTGGGCGTTGAGGAACGGCGACTCGTGCCGGTGCACCTGGGTGCCGACGTAATACGGCGCCAAACGCTCGAACAATGCGGCGCGCAAGGTCACGCTTTCCTGCAGCCGGTCTTGCCACGACGCGGCGGCCAGCGGCGCCCGCATGGCCGCGGCCAGGATCGCGTCGAACTCGGTGTTCATCTCCCGGTACAGCGTCTCCATGTCGTCGAAGTGACGGAACACGGTGCGCAGGCCCACGTCCGCGCGCAGCGACACCATCTCGGCGGTGGGCGTGATCGCGCCCTCGCTCACCAGCGCGGTGAGTGCGGTGACGATGCGCTTGCGGGTCAGGGCGCTGCGGCGGTGGCGCCCGTCGGGCGACGCGCCGGTGTCGCCGGAGGGGGTTTCGGGGGTGGGAAGGGCATGCGCCATGGGGTCATTGTGCGCTGGGCGCTGCGCCGCCTACCGCTGCCTAGAATGCCGGCTCGGCGCTGTGCCGCAAGACCACTTCCTGGAGCCACACCCATGCGCGAGTACCTGAAGTTCTACATCAACGGTGCCTGGGTTGACCCGGCAACGCCCAAGACCCTGGCCGTCATCAACCCGGCCACCGAGCAGGCCGCCGGCCATATCTCGATGGGCTCGGCCGCCGACGTGGACAAGGCGGTGCGTGCCGCCCGCGCCGCCTTTGCCAGCTACTCCCAAACCCCGGTGGCCGAACGTGTGGCCCTGCTGGAGCGGGTGATCGCCGAGTACCAGAAGCGGTATGCCGACATGGCCGCCGCGATCACCGAAGAAATGGGTGCGCCGGTGCTGCTGGCGCAAAAAGCCCAGGCCGCGATGGGCCTGGGCCATCTGCAGACCGCGATGGCGGTGTTGAAGGACTACCACTTCCAGGAGCTGCGCGGCAGCACGATGATCGTCAAGGAAGCTATCGGCGTCTGCGGCCTGATCACCCCCTGGAACTGGCCGGTCAACCAGATTGCCTGCAAGGTGGCGCCAGCGCTGGCCACCGGCTGCACGATGGTGCTCAAGCCGTCCGAGATCGCACCGTTTTCGGCCCAGATCTGGACCGAGATCCTGCATGCCGCCGGTGTGCCGGCCGGTGTCTTCAACCTGGTCAATGGCGACGGCCTGAGCGTGGGCGCGGCCATCGCCAGCCACCCCGAGGTCGACATGGTGTCGTTCACCGGCTCGACCCGGGCCGGCATCGAGGTGGCACGCAATGCCGCGGCCACCGTCAAGCGGGTGCACCAGGAGCTGGGCGGCAAATCGCCCAACCTGATCCTGCCGGACGCCGACTTGAAGCATGCCGTGACCAACGGCGTGCGCGGTGTGATGGGCAACTCGGGCCAGTCTTGCAACGCCCCCACCCGCCTGCTGGTGCCCAATGACCGCATGGACGAGGCGTTGGCCATCGCCAAGGCTGCCGCCGAGGCCACCACGGTCGGTGCGCCCGACAGCGGCGCTGCACTGGGTCCGGTGATCTCAGCCACCCAGTGGGACAAGATCCAGACCCTGATCCAGGCGGGCATCCAGGAGGGCGCGACCGTGGTGGCCGGCGGCCCAGGCAAGCCGGCCGGTCTGGAGACCGGCTACTACGTCAAGCCCACGGTGCTGGGCCATGTCAACAACACCATGACCGTGGCGCGCGAGGAAATCTTCGGCCCGGTGCTGGTGGTGATCGGCTATGACTCGGTGGACCAGGCGGTGCAGATCGCCAACGACACACCGTACGGCCTGGCCGCCTACGTCTCGGGCACCGACCTGGACGCAGCGCGCAAGGTGGCGTCGCGGCTGCGTGCGGGCCAGGTCAACCTGAACAGCGCTGGCCCCGACCTGATGGCGCCTTTTGGGGGCTACAAGCAGTCGGGCAACGGCCGCGAGTGGGGCGACCACGCCTTTGCCGACTTTTTGGAAGTCAAGGCCGTGCTGGGCTACGCGCCCAAGACGGCGGCCTGAAGCTCCCGGGGTGGCGGCGGGGCCGCCGCCCCGGTCAATCCGCCAGAAAGCCCATCAACCGCTGGCGGATGATGGCGTCAGCCTCGGCCATGATCCGGTCGATCAGCGCTTTGCAGGTCGGGATGTCGTGGATCAGCCCGGCCACCATGCCGCAGGACCAGACCCCGGCGTCCATTTCGCCTTCGAGCATGATCTTCGGGTAGACACCGGCCACCTCGGCAATGATGTCCTCGAACTTCAGGCTGGCACCGAGCGCTTTTTCCTTGGCCAGCAGGCGGTCCGTCGCCTCATTGCGCAGCACCCGCTCGGTGTTGCGCAGCGAGCGCATCACCAGCCGGGTGTCGAGCTCGCTGGCCGCAACAATCGCCTGCTTCACGTTGTCGTGCACTGGCGCCTCTTTCGTCGCGATGAAGCGGGTGCCCATGTTCATGCCTTGCGCGCCCAGCGCCATCGCTGCCACCAGCGACCGGCCGTCGGCCATGCCGCCAGAGGCGACAAACGGGATCTTCAGCTCATCGGCAGCGCGCGGCAGCAGGATGAAGTTGGGGATGTCGTCCTCGCCCGGATGGCCACCGCACTCGAAGCCGTCCACGCTGACCGCGTCGCAGCCAATCGACTCGGCCTTGAGCGAGTGCCGCACCGAGGTGCATTTGTGGATCACCTTGATGCCGGCCTCGTGCAGCGCGGGCAGCCACTTTTGCGGGTTGTTGCCGGCGGTCTCGACCGCCTTGACACCGCCGTCGATGATGGCCTTGATGTAGCCGGGGTAGTCGGGCGACGACACCGTGGGCAAAAACGTCAGGTTGACACCAAACGGCTTGTCCGTTAATTCGCGGCAGCGGGCGATCTCGTTGGCCAGGAGCGCGGGCGTGCGCTGCGTCAGCCCGGTGATGATGCCCAGCCCGCCGGCGTTGGACACCGCCGCCGCCAGCTCGGCAAAGCCTACAAAGTGCATGCCCCCTTGGATGATGGGGTGCTGGATGCCGAACATCTCGGTAATCAGGGTTTTCATGGGCGGTTCCTGGACAGCGGTTCAAGGCGTGCCGCCGGCGGCGGCTGCGCGGGGCGGGAGGTGCTCAGGTGCGGCCGGGCTCGATCACGACCTTGCCGGTGGCCTGGCGCGCAGCCAGGGCCTCGAAGGCCTTGGCCGTGTCGGCCAGCGAGTATCGCGCCGACACCAGCGGCTTCAACTTGCCATCGGCCACCCAGCCCATCATCTCGCGCATCGCCGCGGCATTGGCCTTGGGGTCGCGCCGCACATGGTCGCCCCAGAACACACCGACCATGCTGGCGCCCTTGAGCAGCATCAGGTTGGCCGGCAGCTTGGGGATCTCGCCATTGGCAAAGCCCACCACCAGGTAGCGGCCGCGCCACGCAATCGAGCGGAAAGCCGACTCGGTATAAACGCCACCCACCGGGTCGTAGATCACGTCCGGCCCCAAGCCGCCGGTGGCGTCCTTGATCGCGGCGCGCAGGTCTTGCGTGCTGTAGTTGATCAGCACGTCGGCACCGTGCGCCTTGCACACCGCCAGTTTTTCGTCGGTGGACGCGGCGGCAATCACCTTGGCGCCGATCACCTTGCCAATCTCCACCGCCGCCAGCCCGACCCCGCCGGCCGCGCCCAGCACCAGCATGGTTTGGCCGGCCTTGAGCTCACCGCGGTCGATCACGGCATGGTGCGAGGTGCCGTAGACCAGTGTGAAGCCGGCGGCGGTGGCGTCGTCCAGTTCGGGTGGGATGGGGATCAGGCCGGCCGCCCTGGCCACCACCTGCTCGGCAAAACCGCCGAGGCCGACAAACGCAATCACCCGGTCGCCCAGCTTGACATTCGTCACGCCCTCGCCGAGTTCGGCGACCGTGCCGGCCACCTCGCTGCCGGGGATGAAGGGCAGTTCGGGCTGGACCTGGTATTTCTTCTGGATCATCAGCACGTCGGGGTAGTTGACCGACGCCGCTGCGATCTTGATCAACACCTCGCCCGCTTTGGGCTGGGGCGTGGGCACCTCTTCAACCACCAGGGTGTCGGGCAGGCCCCAGGCCTTGCAGAGAACAGCTTTCATGTGGTGTGCTTTCTATGGGTGAGCCGGAAAAATTCGGGCGCTGTGGCGCCATCAGCTGCCGCGGGTGATCGGCATTTCAACCGCTGGCCCGGCCAGGCCGGTGCGCAGTGCACGCTGGCGGCCGAGTTCGAGCTTGGCAATGGCCTCGCGGTGCACCTC
>JBKJKU010000031.1:0-5179 GCA_046597355.1 Aquabacterium sp. | reverse complement strand
GTGAGGGCTGGCCGCAAGCCGACCCCGCGGTCTGGGCGCGTTTTGTCGGCGCCGCCGACGATCTGGCCTTTTACCGGGCCTGGTTGGAGTTGGCCGTACCGGGGCTGGGCCGGGTGCGCGGCGCCGTGTTGCTGTTGCCGGGCGACGACGGCGTGTCGTATTCGGTGGCCGCCACCTGGCCCGACGATTCGGCCGACCTGAAGTACCTGAGTCCAGCCGCCAAGCAGGCGCTGGGCCAGGGCGACGGCATCATCATCACCCGCCTGGACGGCCTGCCGCTGCTCGACGGCCACGCCCATGTCGGTCAGGCGATCGACGTGGATGGCCGCACCTGCGCCATCATCGCGGCCGATCTGGCCGCTGGCAGCCCGCCCGCTTCGGCGCTGCGCCAGTTGCAGTGGGCGGGCGCCTGGATTCAAGACCGGGTGCGGCGGCGCATCGTCGATGAGGCCCGCGCCGATGCGGCACGCGCGGGCCTGCTCAACGCACTGATGGCCACCGCGCTGCAGCAGCGCCGCTGCCGCGCCTCGTCGATGGCCGTGGCCAACGAGTTGGTCGCCTGCCTGTGCTGCGACCGGGTGGCCATCGGCTTCGAGCACAACGACGGCATCGTGCCGCTGGCTGTCTCGCACACCGCCACCTTCGACCCGCGGTCGGACCTGGTGCGCGCGCTGGGCGCGGCGATGGACGAGGTGCTGGATCTGGGCACGGTGGTGGTGCTGCCCCGGCCGGCCGGCGACGAACTGGGCGCCGTGGCCCACGAACAAGCCGCCCAGGCGCTGGGTGCGCGGGTGATGCTGTCGGTGCCACTGGTGCACGAGGCCCGCACCGTGGGCGTGATGACGTTCGAGCGCCACCAGGGCCCCGAATTCAGCGCCAACGACCGGCGCATCGCCCAGGCTGCCGGCCTGCTGCTGGGGCCGGCCTGGGCCTTGCAGCGGCTCAATGAGCGCAGTTGGCGCGCGCGCTTGCTGGCGCAATGGCGCGACGGGCTGCAGACGCTGCTGGGGCCGCGCCACCCGGGGCTCAAGCTGGGCAGCGCGCTGGCCGGCCTGGCGCTGCTGGCGCTGGCGCTGTGGCCGGCCGACTTCCGCGTGGCGGCACGCACCGTGATCGAGGGCTCGACCCAGCGCGCCCGGGTCGCGCCGTTCGACGGTTTTATTGCCGAGGCCCTGGTGCGGGCCGGCGACACGGTGCGCGACGGCCAGCCGATGGCGCGCCTGGATGACCGCGACCTGAAGCTGGAACGCGCCCGCTGGACGGCCGAGCTGGAGCAGGCCCAGCGCAAGTTTCAGGTGGCGCTGGCGCAGGCCGACCGCGGCGCGATGGGGGTTCTGGGCGCACAGTCGCTGCAGGCCGAGGCGCAATTGGGCCTGGTCGACGAAAAGCTGGCCCGCACGCAGATCACCGCGCCGTTTGACGGGGTGGTGGTTTCGGGGGATCTGAGCCAATCGGTCGGTACACCGGTCGAGCAGGGGCGCACGCTGTTCGAAGTCGCGCCGCTGGCGGGTTTCAGGGTGGTGCTTCAGGTGGACGACCGCGACATCGCCCATGTTGCCGTGGGGCAGACCGGTGAGCTGGTGCTGTCCAGTCTGCCCGACCGCAGCGTGGCCTTCCGCGTCAGCTCGATCACCTCGGTGGCGACCCAGCACGATGGGCGCAATGTGTTCCGGGTCGAGGCCCAGGTACCGTTGACGCAGCAGCGGCTGCGGCCCGGCATGGAGGGCATTGGCAAGATCAGCGTGAGCCAGCGCAGCCTGTTGTGGATCTGGACCCACAACGCGGTTGACGGCTTGCGCGTGGCGCTGTGGTCTTGGTTGCCCTAGCCCGATGAGCCACGATGCACCGCTGCAAAGCAGCCTGTGGTACCGCGTGGCGCCGCTGCGGCCGATGCTGCTGACACGCGCCCGCCTGCACCGTCACCGCTACCGGGGTGAGCGCTGGTACCTGCTGCAAGACCCGGCGTCGGGCCGGGTGCACCGGTTCACCCCGGCAGCCCGGCTGGTGATTGCGGCCATGGACGGCCGGCGCACGGTGGCCGAGCTGTGGGGCCTGGCGCGCCGGCGCATGGGCGAGGACGCGCCGACCCAGGACGACATGATCCAGCTGCTCGGCCAGCTGCATGCCAGCGACCTGTTGCGCACCGATGCGGCGCCTGACGCGCTGGAAGTGATCGAGCGCGGCCAGCGCCAAGAGGCCGCCAAACGCCGCAGTGCCTGGGCCAACCCGATGGCGATCCGCCTGCCGCTGGTGGATCCGGGACGTTTTCTCGACCGCGGGCAGGGTCTGTGGCGCCGGTTGTGGGGCTGGCCTGGCGCGCTGCTGTGGCTGCTGGCCGTGGTGCCGGCGCTGCTGCTGCTGCCCGGCCACGCCGCCGAGCTGGGCAGCAACGTGGCCGACCGCGTGCTGCAGGCCGACAACCTGCTGCTGCTGCTGTTGGTGTTTCCGGTGGTCAAGGCCTTGCACGAGCTGGGCCACGCCACGGCCACCCGCGCCCGCGGCGGCGAGGTGCACGACATGGGCCTGATGCTGCTGGTGATGATGCCGGTGCCGTATGTCGACGCCTCGGCGGCCAGTGTGCTGCCCTCGCGCTGGCAGCGCGCGCTGATCGGGGCTGCCGGCATGATCGTCGAGCTGTTCCTGGCGGCGCTGGCCTTCTACGTCTGGCTGGCGGTCGAGCCGGGTCTGGTGCGCGCGGTGTGCTTCAACGTGATGGTGGTGGCCGGCGTGTCAACGTTGGTCTTCAACGCCAACCCGCTGCTCCGCTACGACGGCTACTACATCCTGTCGGACCTGGCGGAGTTTCCCAACCTGGGGCAGCGGGCGGCGCGCTACTGGGGCTACCTGCTGCAGCGCCATCTGCTGCGGGTGCGCGATGCCGTCTCGCCCGCGCACACCCGGGGTGAGCGGGCCTGGCTGGGCTGGTACGGCCTGGCATCGGCGGTCTACCGCGTCTTCGTGACGCTGGCGATCGCGCTGTTCATCGGCAGCCAGTACTTTTTTGCCGGTGTGGTGCTGGCGCTGTGGGCCGTGGGCGCGATGGTGGGCCTGCCCCTGTTGCGCGCCATCCGGCATCTGCAAACCCACGCCACGCTGCGCGAGCGTCGCGGGCGCATCGCCGCAGTGGCCGGCGCCGTGCTGCTGGGGGCCGCGGCGCTGGCCACTTGGTTGCCACTGCCGCAGCGCGCGCAGGCGGAGGGCGTGGTCTGGCTGCCCGAGCAGGCCGTCCTGCGCACTGCCGTGCCCGGCTTCGTCTCGCGTCTGGCAGTGGCGCCGGGCAGCACGGTGCACGTCGGCCAGACCCTGGTGCAGCGGGTTGACCCAGTGCTGTCTGCGCGCATCCGTGGCCTGGAAGCCCGGGTGGCCGAGCTGGAGGCCAGCCATGGCGTCGAGTACGTGGCCGATCTGGCCCGGGCGCAGATCGTGCGTGAACAACTGCTGGCGGCGCAGGCTGCGCTGGGGCGCGCCCGCGAGCAGGCCGCCGCGCTGCCTGTGGTGGCGGCGGTGGGCGGCGTGTTCGTGCTGTCGGCGCCCGAGGACCTGCCCGGGCGCTGGCACAAACAGGGCAGCGTGCTGGGCCATGTGCTGGGGCCCGACGAGCCTGTGGTGCGGGTGGTGGTCGAGCAATCGGTGGCCGACCTGGTCGGCGCCTCGACCCGCGCCGTGGCGGTGCGCCTGGTGGACGAGCCGTCACGGGTACTGGGCGCACGCATCACGCGCCAGGTGCCCGCCGCCAACGAGGAAACCCCGAGCCGGGCGCTGGTGGCCTCTGGGGGTGGGCGCCTGGCGGTCGATCCGCGCGACCCCGAAGGGCGCAAGACCCTGGAGCGGGTGTTCCAGATCGATCTGGCGCTGACCGAGCCGGTGGGCCGACCGGTGGCCTACGGCCAGCGGGTGCATGTGCGCTTCGTGCTGGAGCCCGCGCCGCTGGCTACCCAGGCCTGGCGTGCCAGCCGGCGTCTGTTCTTGCGCCACTTCGATGTCTGACGCGGCGCTGCTGGGCCTGCGCACCGACGACCTGGCACCTGGCCGCCCGTATGTCGAGCGCGACGAAGTGCAGGCGCCGTGGCACGACCGCGTCACGCTGGCACTCTGGCATGGTGTGCTGCGCCCCGCACTGCAGCCGTTGTGGAGCGAGCGGCGCCAGCGCGACGACTTTGTCGCCCAGGTAGACCGGCACGCAAATGCGCTGGCCGCGCTGGACGACGCTGCGCTGCGCCGGCATGCGGCCGGCCTGGGCCGACGCCTGCGGGCCCAGGGGTTCGCGCGCGACACCGTGGCCGAATGTTTTGGCGCGGTGCGCGAGGCCGCGGGGCGGGTGATTGGCAAACGCCATTACCCGGTGCAACTGGCGGTTGGCTGGCTGCTGTTGCGGGGCACGCTGGTCGAGATGGCCACGGGCGAGGGTAAGACCTTTGCCGCCACCCTGCCCGCCGTTACCGCCGCGCTGGCGGGCTTGCCAGTGCATGTGATCACGGTCAACGACTACCTGGCGGACCGCGATGCGCAGGCGATGGCGCCGCTCTACCGCTTTTTCGGCCTGGCGGTGGGCGCGGTGGTGCATGGCATGACGCGCGAACAGCGGCGCGCAACGTATGCCGGCGCCATCGCCTATGTCAGCAACAAGGAGCTGGCCTTCGACTACCTGCGCGACCGCGCGGCGTTGGGCGACCGGGCCAGCCCGATCCACCTGGCCGTGCGCGGCCTGCACGGCCAGGCCACGCAGGGCAGCCCGCCCTGCGTGCTGCGCGGCCTGGTGTTCGGCATCGTCGACGAGGCCGACAGCGTGTTCATCGACGAGGCCCGTACGCCGCTGATCTTGTCGTCAACCACGGGCCAAGGCCCGTCCGCTGCCGGCTGTGACGCGGCGCTGGCCTGGGCGCGGCGCCTGCAAGCCACGCTGCACTTTGAGCTGCAGCCGGCCACCCGGCGCCTGCGCCTGACCGACGCCGGACGCGATGCCTTGGCCGACTGGCGCGAGGGCAGCGACGAGGCCGCGCTGTTCGAGTCGGTGCGCAGCTGCGAGCAAGAGGTTCAGCGTGCGCTGGTGGCGCTGCACCTCTATGCGCGTGACCAGCACTATGTGGTTTCAGCCGGCAAGGTGCAGATCGTCGATGAGGCGACCGGGCGCGTGATGGCCGACCGGTCCTGGGAGCAGGGCCTGCACCAGATGATCGAA
>JBKJKU010000124.1:0-11566 GCA_046597355.1 Aquabacterium sp. | reverse complement strand
GACTGCAGAGCCTGACCGATACTGCCCCGACTCGGCTGCCTGCTGTGCAGCGCTGAGTACCGCGCATCCCACCCCACCCGGGATCACGGACTTACACCACGCGCTGGGACACGATCGTGTGGCAACTCCGGCTGTTGCAAGTTCCGACTTTCAGGCAACACATTTCCTGCCTTCTGCGGCTTGCGGCTTGCGGCTTGCGACTCTCGACAGTTGTCTGCGCGCCGGCCTCAGACCCTTGCGGTCAGCAGATTGCCAAGTGTTCCCGTCACGCCGCTGCACACGCCTGTGCCCCGACGCGAGCGGCCGCTGCTGTGCGGTGACCCGGCGCACCCGCGTCCCTCGCAGCCGTACCGCGCCGAAGCGGCCAAGCCGCCCCGTTCGACCCATTCGCCCACAGTCAACAATAGGCTGTGTCGGACTGATCGTGTCGACAACGAAGGTTTGACCTCAAGCCGACTTGAACCTCCAGGCTGTGCGCACCGATGAACCTTGGGTGCGCCGATGACTGCCATGACTGCCAGCACCAACCCCGTGAACGACTTGCCCTTGGCGCCACAACCGCTGTTTGATGCCGGCCGCACAGGCGCTTGTGTCGGTGCTGTCGCGCTCATCACCTTGCTGGCCTTTGAAACCCTGGCCGTGGCCGTTGCCATGCCGGCGGTCGCATCAGCGCTGGACGGCCTGCCGCACTACGCGCTGGCTTTTGGCGGTCCGCTCGCCGCGTCGGTGCCGGGCATGGTGATGGCCGGTCGCTGGAGCGACCGCCACGGCCCGTTGCGCGCCACGGTCTGGGGCCTGTGCCTGTTTGGCGCCGGCTTGCTGGTGGCGGGCCTGGCGCCGCACATGACCGTGCTGGTGGCCGGCCGCGTGCTGCAGGGCCTGGGTGGCGGCATGCTGGGGGTGACGCTGTACGTGGGCATGGGCCGTGTGGTGCCGCCCGCCCTGCATCCGCGTCTGTTCAGCCTGTTTGCCACGGCTTGGGTGGTGCCCGGCCTGGTGGGGCCCGCGCTGGCGGCGGTACTGGTGGACCAAGTCGGCTGGCGTTGGGTGTTTTTGGCAGTGCTGCTGGTGCTGCCCGTGGCCGCTGCGCTGCTGTTGCCCGCCTTTGCGCGTTTGCCTGCACTTTCCACCGCAACCGCAGCCCCTGCAGCACCGGCCCCTCTACCCGCCCCCACCGATCGGCGCCTGGGCTACGCTGCCCTGGCCGCCGCAGGCGCGCTGCTGCTTCACGGTGCAGCCGGCGATCAGCTCACGCTGCTGGCTGCAGGCTCGATGATGGCGGGCGTTGCCGCCTGGCGCCTGCTGCCCGCCGGCAGCCTGCGCGCCGCGCCCGGCCTGCCCAGCGTGGTGGCGCTGCGGGGGCTGGTGGCGGCCGCATTTGCCACAGCCGAAGTCTTCATGCCCCTGGCACTGACGCAGGACCGCGGCTGGACTCTGCTTCAGGCAGGTTGGGCCTTGAGCACTGGCGCCGTCTTCTGGAGCGGGGGCAGCGCGCTGCAAGCGCGGCTGACCGAAGCCCCGCAGCGCCGGCGCGGTCTGCAGGCCGGCTTGCTGCTGCTGACAGCCGGCATTGGTGCGCTGGGCACTGCGCTGGCGCTGGCGCCTGCCGGTACGCCGTTGGCGGTGCTGGTCGTCGCCAGCTGGGCTGTTTCGGGCCTGGGTGTGGGGCTGGCCTTCCCGATTCTCTCGGTGCAGTTGCTCAAGATTTCAGCACCCAGCGAGCAAGGCAGCAACGCATCGGCACTGCAACTGGCCGACGCCCTGGTCACCACCGCCGCGCTGGCCGCAGCGGGGTTGCTGGTGGCGCACGCACCCAGCCTTGCGTTGGGCATCAGTTCAGGCATCACGGCCGTCATGGCCCTGGCCGCCGCCCTGGCAGCAACAGCCGCGCTGTGCGCACGCCGGGTGTTCGCGGTACGCCAGGCCTAGATGCGCACTGGGGTGCCCGGCTGCACCACCGCCTTGCCGGGCAGGTAGGCATTGACTGCGGGGACGGCGCAGCCGGTTCGCGGGGGGTGATGACGCCAATAGAACCCTGTGGCTTTCATGTCCCAAGGGCTGCGCAGGCCAGGGGTCAGACCGGGTTGGCGGTCATGCCGAGCAAGTGGCTGACTTGCGAGGTCCGGGCACGCCCGAACCTGCCGTGGGCAACCGCGGCCGCGCAGACACCCGGTCTGCGTCAAGACGAATTGCGAGCGGCCCAACCACCAAGGATCGACGCCCGCCAGCAGCTTCGCCAACCTCACCGCCCGACGGCAGGCCTTCTCCCGGGCAGAGGGACAGGACGGTGTTCACCGGCCTTCGTTGCAGACCCCCTGCGGACATCGCCCCCGGTCGTTCGACGAAAAAAGGGGGCTAGAGCAGTGCCTTGTCAAAGAAGGCCGCAATTTCGCCAGCGAGTTGCTTCAGGAACGCATCGCGATCGAAACCCGGCGGGTTCGCAGCCACGTCGCCATCCGGACTGGGGAGGGACATGCTGGGCGTGTCCATGAAGGCGAAGTGCCAGGCGTTGGGCACCCGGCGCAGGTAGGGCGCGGGCAGATTGCTGGCAACCCACTCGGCATGAAATCGCGGCACCAGAAAGCGGTCCAGCGCAGCCTCGTAGACCATGGTCGCCGATCGAACCGTGGCGAGCGATTCGCCGGTGAGCAGCACACCCGCAGGGGCCATCGCGACGATGGCCCGAACCCGGTCGTCCTTGAGCGAGGACGTGGCGTCTGGCGCGGGCGCCAAAGGCGGCGTCACGTCGCCCAGGCGGCCCATGCCGCAGAAGATCGGGTCTGCCGATGCTTCGGTCAGGCAGTGCTTTTTCAGCCGGGACAAATCCGGCTTGGCGCCCACCAACGCCAGCACCGTGTAGCCGCCGGCCGAGTGACCCAGCGCACCCACACGAGGCCCCTGGCTGTCGGTGGCAATCCGATCCTTCCACGCTGGATCGGTCAGGATGGCGTCGATGACCCGAGACGCTTGCCGCGGTCGCTCGTCGAAGTAGCGCTCCGGGCTCTTCTCCAGCAGTGACCGGTCCTGCCAGTTGTCGCCGGGATGGCGGAGTGCGGCGACCAGATAGCCGTTTCGGGCAAGGGCTTGCGCCAGGACACTGTGCCCGAGCTCGCTGCCGCTGACGCCGTGACTGAGCAGGATCAGCGCCTTGACCCTGTCGGCGGGCTTGCCACCGATGGCGGCGTTGAGCGAGAACGGCCCCATCGCGATGGTTCGAGGCGTGGCCATCGTCGGGTAATACAGAGCGACCGTGGTCGCGGGCGCAGCTGCGGTTGCACCAGCCACCTGGATCTGCATCCAGCCGGCCTCGTAGGCGTGCGCATGCGCTGCGACGAACAGGGTGGCCAGCGAGCCCAGGATGCGACGAAGAAGGCAGGTCATGTGGTGATCCAGTTTGTGAGGGGATGTCCGAGTGTTGAACCGGACTGCGAGAAAACAGATTGGCTTGCGATGAAACGCAGCCTGACACGCTGAAGCAGTGCAAATCGACCGCCGGCGGCCGCCGGCCGCGCGCGCACCGGGCGGTCGAAGGTGACACGGGGCCGGCCGGTTGTTGCTCTAGCCAGCTCAACGGCTGTGATTGGAACGCGGTATGAAGCGGCCGCGACTGTGGGCGCGCTGCAGCAATAGCGCGCTCGCGATTGCCCACACCAGCAACGCCGAGGCTGAGGCTTCCACCCCGTACACGCCACCACTCAGCCACGCAGGACCGATCATCGAGCCTTGCACCCAGCCCTGCGCCTCGTGACCGGAAACGGGCACCGAAAACACGGCAGAGAACAGGTAGTTCCACGCGAAGTGCATGCCCATGGGCAACCACAGGCGCCGGCTGAGTTGATAGGCAGCGGTGAAGGCAAGCGAGGCCGCGGCCGTCACCAGCATGCCCATCAGGCTGATCTCACCGGGCAGGTGGGCTGCCACAAAAAACACGGTCGAAATCACCAGCGCAATCCGGCTGCCCCAGGCCTGCTCGGCGATCCGGAACAGCACGCCGCGGGTCATAAGCTCCTCGAACACCGAGACCAGAACCATCTCGGGTATCTGTTTGATGAGGGGGAACGCGTTGCCCCAGCCATCGATGCGGTAGATCCCCAGGCCCCACAGTGGCGCCAGGGTGAGCAGCCCCAACAGCACACCCAGTCCGGCGCCGCGCATCCCTTCGAGGAGTGCCCCTGAGCCGCTCAGTTCGGTGACTTCACGCCGATCCACGCATCTTGCGTAGACCCAGTAGCCCAACGCGCAAGCAAGCGCCGCCACCAGGTTGGGCCAGGCGACGTGCATGTCCTTCGGCAGCAAGACCTCCGTCATCGCGAAGCTCGATGCAAGCGCCAAAAACAGGGCCAGCGATGCGGCGAGCATGCGCGCGAGGGGATGGCGCAGCACGCGGCGCCATCGCGGGGGGTGGTCGGGCTTGTGTGGCCGGACAGTTTGCGGGGCGGGCGTCATGGGGGTGTTTCCGATTGCTTCGGGGGGGGGATAGCGCCAAGTCAGAACGTGAACCGGGTGCCAACGGTCAGCGTGTTGCCCTTGAGCGGCACCGATCTAGGGCCCGATCTCCACTGTGGCGGCGCCGGCCTGAGCTTGTGCTGGAGCCTGCGCCTGTGCTTGGGCATGAACGGAAAGCGCGGCCAAGGCGGCGCAGCAGACCGAGACGGTGGTGCGGTGTTTCATCGGAATTGCCATGGTCTTGATTGGGGGCTCGAGGACAGCGGGTTCGTGATTGAGGATGGCCTCAGCGCAGTGCGGTTTGCTTCCCCGCAACCGGCGCCGGCTGCAACAGGGGGACGAAGTCGGCAGCGGCTTTGCGCACAGCGATATCCGCCGCTGCCAGCTTGCTGAAGCGCGCCTTCAGTTCGGACAGCGGTGCGAAGTAGCCCAGGGTCAGGGCAGCCAGTTGGCGCCCGGTCTGGGGGTCCACGGCCTCGATCTCTACGGCCGCGCCGCCGCGGTCCAGCGGCACAGTCAGGACCAGCGCGCTGACCAGGTTGAGCGCAGGAGACACCGTTTCGACCCGGGTGATCGCGGCCCGCAGCACAGCGGGGCGGCCCTGCGGCTGGGCTGGCAGCGCCCGCAAATGCCGCTGCAGTTCACTGCGCAGTTGGGTCAGCAAGGCTTCGCGCTCCTCGGCACTGATGTCGGCGCTGCCCGGCACGCGCCAGCTGACGGCGTCGACGCTGACGCGAGCGGGGTCGATGGTGTCTGCCGAGGATCGGCTCGCAGTTGCATCATCAGGCGCCCCGGCCAGCGCCGAGTAGTCACTGAGAAAGCCGCTCTGCGCGGTCGGCATGACCGTGCTGCAAGCCGCAAGCGAGGCGACGGCGGCGACGACGATGAGGTCGCGGTATCTTTTCATGGAGAAATCCTTTGAGATGATGTGGAATGAGGGCGAACTCGCGGGGCCGAGCCGGGCAGGAAGCCCACGCCAGGGGGCTGGCCACCCTTGGCGGCCGAAGAAGAAAACAGGTGGATGGATGCGCTGCGGCACCTGCAGCGCCCGCCCCAGTCTGGGCAGGCCAGCGTCAGCACCGGCCGCAGCGCGGGGGGCTACAGCATGCGACTTTCCTGACTGACGAAGACCGAGGCCTGGCCATCGCCAGCGTCACACTTCACCGTGTAGGCGTAACCCGCTTTCACGGTGATCTCAAAGGTGGGACGAAACGTGGGCTTGGTCAGCGACTTGAAGCAGTACAGCGCGAGGGCATAGTGGCCGGGGTTCAGCTGGATCTCTCTCGGGTAATCGGTAAAGCCCGGCAAACCAAAACGCTTGACCACCGAAGGGCCTGCTTCGGGCCGGGTGGCGTAGCCCGAGATCGTCGCGTGGTAGTCGTCGCCCAGCGGCGTGCCGTGGTGGCTCTGAATGACGGCAATCTCGGACACCTCCTTTCGATCACCGGCGTACTGCTGCACAGGGGTCATGAAGCCGCAGGCGCAGAGCAACACGCTTGGCGAGACGGCAGAAAATATCAGCATTGAATTGCGCATGGGGTCTTTCTGGGCGACTTCAGACGGGGAGCAGGCGGCGCCGGATGATCCATTCGGCGAAAAGCAGGTTCATTGCCCAGGCCGAGGCCATCAGGACATCGCGAAAAAAGAAGGTCGGTGCGCCGGCGGTCAACGTCACTGGCAACAGGATCAGTACCTGCGTGCCGGCGCCTTGACCCAGCGCATAGGCGCGGACCATCCAGGCCCGGTGCTGGGCGATGCGACGCCGAAGGATGGCGCGTACCGACACCCCGATGGCCAGCGCCATGGACAACCCGACCCCGATGCGCACCCCGTACAAAAGGGGACCTTGCAGTGCCGCAGGAATGTCATAGCCGGCGGTCATCCACAGGCCCGTCAATGCGGCCAGCATGCCGCAGGGCGCCAGCACCCTGCCGGCGGCGCGGTGCAGGCCGGGCGAGCGCTGGCGAATCGCCGAGTCGAACTGAAACGCGCCAAGCAGGCAAAACAGGGTGGCGCTGACAATGTGCAAGACCACGGGTGCGGGCATGGCCATGAAACGTGCGTTCTCGGGCGTGGTGACAGCGCCGCCGCCACTGTCCAGCCCGACCAACCCGACCAAGCGCACCGCACCCGCAGCCACGGGCACCAGGCTCAGCAGCAGCAGAGACATCGGGAGTCTCCAGGAAGGACTTGGCAAGGGCGACATGGCGAGGGGCAAGACGGGAGGTAGGTGGCGGCGCCAACCCCATGTCGAGCGCCTGGCAGGCAGTGTCGACGGCCGTCCCCCGGCGGGTCACCGCACTTAAGTGCGGTTCTGCCCACCCATCCCTGGGCTCACAACAATTTCAGCGCCCGTGCCCGCGCCACCGCCTCGGTGCGCCTTTGCACGTCCAGCTTGTCGAAGATGTTCTGGTTGTGCCACTTCACGGTGCTCAGCGACACAAAGATCTGCTCGCCGATTTCCTGGTTGGAAAGGCCTTTGCAGATCAGCGTCAGTATCTGCATCTCGCGCTGGCTCAAGGGATCGGCCAGGCCAAGCGGCGCACCCGGTTGCTCTGGTGCCGGCGCGTTGCCGGGCGCACCAGGCGCCATCGCCAGCAGTTGCTGCTGCATCGCGTCCAGCAGCAAGGCCGTGTAGCGCGGCCGCGCGCCATGCGTTGCCTTGTCCAAAAGGCGCCGCATTGGCCCGCCCAGGTCGACGAAAGCGCGCACACAGCCCGGCGGCTCTGCCAGCGCCAGGGCCTGTTCCAGCACGGTCAGTGCAGCGCCGGACGGGTCGAAGGCATCCCGCGCCAGGGCCTGAAGCAGCAGCGCCCTCAACACTTCAGCAGTCGATGCCACACCCGGCGATTCATCCCGCGCTTGCGCCAGGAAAACGGTCAGCAACTCATGCGCCTGCAGTGCCTGTCCGCTGGCCAGCAAGACCCAGGCCTGCGCCAGGGGCAGCGCCTGGGCTTGCGCGATCTGACCGGCGGCGATGACCTCTCCGGATTGCAACAGCGCCTGCACCTGAACCTCGGCGATGGCGAGTCGGCCACCTTGCGGGTTTCGGGTCTGCGCTGCGGCGCTGGCCTGGGCCAGCAGCGTCAGCGCCGCGTCCGTCTCGCCGCGGGACAACAGGATCTGTGCCCGCAGTGCGTCAGCGCCCAGTGCGGAGTCGCATTCCAGCAGCACGGCCAGTCGGCTGCTTTTCTCTGCGTGCAGGGCTGCGGCATCGAGGTCATTCCACTGGTAGTGGATACGCGCCAAGCCCAGGTGAACCTCGCAGGCCACCAGGTGCGGCTGATCGCCCAAGACCTGCAGCGCCCGCCCGTAGGTGCGTGCCGCCAGGTGCAGCTGGTTGTCATCCTCCTGCAGATGCCCCAGCGCAATGCAGGCGACGATGGTGAACATGCGGTTGCCGCAGGACTCGGCCATCGGCACGACCTCGCCATAGACGCGCTTGGCAGCCGCACGGTCGCCACTGAACTGGTGCGCCACGCCCAGCGCACAGTGGGCGGTGATGCGCACGGCCGGGTTGTTCTGCGGCAGCCGCACGAGTGCCAGGCTAGCTTCCCGCTCGATCGCCACCGGATCACACAGGGCCACCGCCTCCCAGGCGCGAACCGCATTCAATTCACCCCGCCAACTCGGGCAGGCGGGATGATCCGAGGCAGCTTCGATCGCCGCTTCAGCGCCGATGATGGGTACCCGCATCCGGCTGTGCTGGCTGGTTGCCAGATACGACCACGCCAACATCAACCACAGCGCCGGGTGAGCGTCCAGACAGGCCGGCGGCTGGTTCTGCAACCACTGCAACACAGGCTCGGCGTCCTCCAAAAAGTACAGCGGCATGCCCTGCCCTTGCACCACCGCCATGGCACGCGGTGTGTCGCCAGCAGCCACGGCATGGTGCAGTGCCTGGCCGACCATGCCTTGGCTCTCAAACCAGGCGCTGGCCCGCAGGTGCAGCGGCGTCACCGCTTCGCGCTCTAGCAGGCGCTGTCGCAACATGGCGCCAAAAAGATGGTGGTAGCGGTACCACCGGCGATCGTCGTCCAGCGGCACCACAAACAGGTTGCTCTGGTCCAGGGTGCGCAGAAAGTCGCTGGCCCCCTCCGCCTGCATGACGGCGTCACACAGCGCCGGACACAAACGGTCCAGAACCGAGGTGCGCAACAGGAAGTCCTGTACATCCGCGGGCTGGCGCTGCAGCACTTCTTCGAGCAGGAAGTCGTGTACCAACCGATGGCTGCCAGTGAACGACCGGATGAACGACGCCGCGTCGCTTTGCCTGGCCAGCGTCAGGGCCGCCATGCGCAAGCCAGCGGGCCAACCTTCGGTGCGTGCGTCCAAGGCTTGAACCTGAGGTTCGGTCAAGCCGAGTGCCATCAATTGGTTCAGAAACAGCCTGGTTTCGTCGGCCATGAACCGCAGATCTTGCGGGCCCATGTCGAGCACCTGGCCCTGCGCGCGCAGCCGCCCCAACGGGAGGCTCGGGGCCTCGCGTGACGCGATCACCGCGTGCAGTTGCGCGGGCAGCTTGTCGATCAGAAAGGCCAGCAAGGCGTCAACTTCGGGGCTGCTGGCGAATCGTCCAGCACCAGCACCAGCCTGCCGCGCCGCAGGCTCAGCCGGTTGATCAGGTGGATCAGCACCGTTTCTGGCGGCGGCCTGGGTCTGGCTTGGGCCAGCGCCAATGCGCCGTCGCCCAGATCGGCGGCAATGGACCGCAAGCTGGCGGTCAAGTAGGCTGCAAACTGGTCCGGGTCCCTATCGCCCTCATCGAGGGACAACCAGGCGCTGGGGTGCTCGCAGGCCTGGGCCCAGGCGCCCAGAAGGGTCGATTTGCCGAAACCGGCCGGCGCACACACCAGCGTCAACTTGCCCTGCAGACCCGCGTCCAAGCGCTGCATCAACCGCTGGCGCGCTACGCTGCCAGGCAGCGACGGGGGCGCGAACAGTTTGGTGGCCAGCAACGGGGTGGTCATGCTCGACTATACGGTTCGTCAGGGTCGGTTGTACCCCCAAACCCCAGGCCGGATGGCGTGCTGCCTGTGGCAATGCCAGTGCGCTATCCAGCCGCAAGCGGCTCTGCGCAGACCCCGCGAACGCAACCTCGGAGCCAACGGTGTGCAGGGTCTGCTTCCAGGCGCGGATGCCAGAGCAAGGACACGGTGAACGGCGCAATCGGCAGTGGCAGCACGAAGCTGTGCATGCCGGCGTACATCACCCCGGTGTGCCGTTCGTGAACGCAGACAACCCAATCTGATGCTCGAACCAGGGCAAGCGCGGCCGAAAAGCCGCCGACAGTCGTGGCGATCTGTCGCTCCAGTCCCATGCCTGCCAAGGCGTCATCGACGGGGCCGGTGTCGTTGTGCCGCCGTGACACGTGGACATGCCTGGCAGCAGCAAATCGGGCGGCGGTCATCTCGCCTTCGGCCAGTGGATGACCTGCCCTCACGACACCCACATAGCGGTCTCTGAACAGCGCCTGCGCGCGCACTTCGGGGCCGATGGCGCCGTCCACCACGCCGGTTTCCAGATCGACGGTGCCGTCGCGCAGCGGGCCGCTGTCCTTGTCCAGCTTGTGCAGAAAGTGCAGACGGATGTTCGGCGCTTCCTCGGCGAGGCGCGACAGCAGCCTGGCCCCGAAGTTCTCCACAAAGCCCTCGCTGGACCGCAGCGTGAAGGTTCGGTCGAGTTGTCGGAGATCGGGCTTGCCGGCGGGCCGCAGGGCAGCTTGGGCGTCTTGGACGAGTTGGCCGATGGCATCGCGCAACTCGAGCGCGCGGGGCGATGCCACCAGGCCACGACCGGCGCGCACCAACAGCGGATCGCCGGTGGCCTCTCGCAGTCGCGCCAGCGCGCGGCTCATCGCCGATGGGCTCAGGCGCAGCCGCCGCGCAGCGCCCGCCACACTGCCTTCGGCCAGCAGTACCTCCAGAGTGAACAGCAAATTCAGATCGGGTCGGGTCACGCTGTGGCTCCGCGCGTTGCGGTTTGATAGGGCGTGCAACGCACGTATTGAGTGCAAATCATGCGCCTTCCGCTATCTCGGGCGAATGACTATCTTCTGGGCATGCGCTTGATCGGCTGTCGTTCGGGCGAAACCGGAGGAAATTTTCATGGTCAGCAATGCATTTCATACGTCGTTTGACAGGTCGATCGAGGGGATCAAGTCGGCCTGGGGACCGCTCAGCACCGAAGTGGTCGCTGCTTGTCGCGGGCATCTGGAGGACCTGCTCAAAGCCCCCGCCACCGAGGACTGGCTGGCCGCTTTGCACCGGGAAGCGCCGGCCAGCAAAGCGCTGTACCGCGACCCCACCCAGGGCTTCGTGCTCTTGGCGCACACCGAACCCGAAGGCCTGTACCGACCGCCCCACGACCACGGCCGGGCTTGGGTCATCTATGCCTTGCAGCACGGTGAAATCGAGATGGGCACCTACGCTCGGCTGCAGGATCCGGACGGCACTGTTCGTTTGGTGAAACGCGGGTCAACGCGGGTTCGGCCTGGTCAGGTCCAGGTCTACCTGCCCGGCGACATCCACGACACGCGGTGCGTGTCGGGCCCTGCGTTGCTGTTCCGCTTCACCGAGCGAGACCTGAAGCAGGAGGACCAGGAAGAACACCGGGTGACGCGGTACGTCGAGCGGGATGGCGTGTGGACTGTGGGGCTGCCGTGAACCCGTATTTCACGCGGGCCATGGCGCGCCATGGGGCTCCGATAGCCCACCAGCCTGCCGCCGTGGTCCAGGCACCGCGATCCCCAGAGCGCGCCAACACTGCCCCTTCCGGGCTGCAGGGGCCGCGGCGCCATGCTGCGGTTGCTGCCGTGCTGGGGGCCATGGTGCTGGCAGTGCTTGACGCCGCCATCGCGAACGTGGCGCTGCCCTCGATGGCGCGGTCACTCCAGGTGACGCCGGGCATGTCGGTCTGGATCATCACGTCCTACCAGACGGCTTTGGTCATGGGCTTGCTGCCCTGCGCCGCACTCGGTGAAAGCCTGGGCTACCGCCGTGTCTTCACGCTGGGCGTCGCGCTGTTCACGACCGCGTCCGCGCTGTGCGCAGTGTCCCCGTCACTGCCGTGGCTCGTCGCGGCCCGCTTCCTTCAAGGGCTTGGGGGAGCCGCGATCATG
>JBKJKU010000094.1:0-4364 GCA_046597355.1 Aquabacterium sp. | reverse complement strand
CGGGCTCCACCCCCGAGACCGCCGACTTCGTCGACGGCCTCTACCAGAGCATCATCACCGCCGGCAACCTTGATGCAGCTGGCCTTATGGGTGCCGGCGGTGATGATGCTCTGGTAGAGTCCGTCGACGAAGTCGGCGGTCTCGGGGGTGGAGCCCGAGGTGACCTTGAGGATGGAGGTGACGCGGTGCTGCTTGTCACCCGGGTTGATGCGCTCGGGGCTGTAGCCGACAAAAAAGTCCTGCTTCCACTTCAGGCCCGACTCACGTTCGAGCACCGGGATACAAACCTCTTCGGTTGCACCAGGGTAGACAGTGGATTCATACACCACGATCGCGCCCTTTTTGAGGTGCCGGCCCACGGTGGTGCTGGCGCCGATCAGTGGCTTGAAGTCGGGGATGTGGGCCTGGTCTACCGGCGTGGGCACCGCCACGATGATGATGTCGGCCTCGGCCAGCAGGGCACCGTCAGCGGTGTAGACGGCTTGACTGGCAGCGGCCAGCGCGTCGTCGGGCAGTTCGCGCGAGGGGTCGATTCCACGTTGGCAGGAGTGAACCTTGGCCAACGAGATATCAAAGCCAATGGTGCGCATCTGCTTGCCAAACTCCACCACCAGAGGCAGGCCTACATAGCCCAGTCCGATCACTGCAACAGTCGTCATTCCGCTTGCACCTGTCAATAAAAAATAGTTTCGCCCAGCACCGCTTCAGCGTGCGGTCCGGGCCTGATTCAACTGGCGTTCAATCATGCTGAAATTGGCGTCTGCAAACGCTGCCAGTGTCAGATCAGCCTGCTGGTCAGTGCCGGTCTGCGGGGTATACAGCACGATCACAGCCGCATCATCGGGACGCCCCAGCACTTTTTGCCACGCTTGAAGCAGCTTGCCCTGGATATCGTTGGCAGTCAGGTAGCCGCCGATCCAGTACAGGCGCCAAACCCGCAGACGGCCCCGTTCAATCCCGCCGCGTGTCTCCATGGTTTGCAGTGTGGTGCCACGCCAAGGCAAAGTCTGGCCGGCCTGTGGCAGATCAACCGGCCCGTCTTTGACGCTGTGCCATTGGGTATCGTTGCTGCGCACCAGCACGTTTTCCGAGCTGATCAGCTTGCTGTCTTCTGACTGGTTGCGGTAGTAGCCCAGATACACGCCAACCACCGCGTCTTTGGCAGCAAAACTGCGTTGGGCCTCGGCTGCGGTTGCGACAAACGCGGGTTTCCAGCCAACTACCGGCTGCGCGGTGGCCCGCCAACCCGCAGCCAGTTCGCCAGGCAAGGCCACCTGCGGCGAAGTGGCCAACAGCGGGGCGGACGGGCGCAACGCCTGGGGCAACTGGACCAGGGCCAAGGCGACCAGCCCCAGCATGAACGGCTGCCAGGTGTAGAGCCCTTGCGCCATGCCGGTGGACCCGGACGCGATCTCGGGCGGCGACACATCAGGCTCAGTCCAGCGCGCACCCACAAAAAACATCGTCAGGATCACAATGCCAAAAAACACCCAGCCGTAGACCAAGTGGTCGACCCCGACAGCCAATGTATTGCCCGACAGATGCCCGATCATGACGATCATGTAGGCGCGCAACCAGTTGGCCACGATGGGCACCGCGAGTGAGACAGCCACGAAGGCCAGGCGGCGGCGCCAGCTGCGGTAGTTGAGGTAGGCAAACAAGCTGCCCACCATGAACGACGCCATCAGGTAGCGAATACCGCTGCAGGCCTCGACCACCGACCAGTTGCCTGAGGGGATAACAAACTGCAGCCCTTCGCGGTAAACCGGGATGCCGCTAGCGCGCAATGCCGCCACGGTGAAATCGGCTGTGTACTGCATCAGCGTGGGGGTCAAAAATTCGCCAAACGGCACTGCGAAAAACAGAAATGCCAGTGGAAACAGCAAAGCCTGCGTCACCGACCAACCCAGTAGCAGGGGCACACCGGCAACCAACATCGCCGTCAGCGCCATTTGAGTCGCCGCATTGACCGACACCAGGCTTGCAACCCACCACAAAACGCCCAGCAAGCCCAGAGGCAGAAGCATCCACGGCGCAGGTCGTGGGGCCAGACCGGCCAACAACTGCCGCTGGCGCCAGATCAGCCACAACGAGATTGGCGGCACGATAAAAGCGTGCGCAAAGGTCTCGGACCGGATCCAGATGGCCACCATCGCCATCGCGGTATCTCGAAATACCAGCAACAGCGCCAGCACGTAGACCAGCATGGCCAAGGCGGGCCATCGCCAGGCAGACGTGAGACGGGGAGACATCAGGGCCATCGTGTTCATGCGGTCTGCGGTTCTGCGTTGGTGCGGATCGGTGTCGCCAAGGCATCGAGGATGTCATCAATGGGTGACAGGCGGGCAGGCCAACTGTAGTGATCGATGACAAATTGCCGGCCTGCGCGGCCGATGACGGCTGCGCCAGCCGAATTTTCAAGCAGGCCGTTGATCTGCGTGACGTAGTCGTCGGCCGACTCGGCGGTGCTGAGATGGCACGCCGGTTGGGCATCAATCGCCTCGGCACAAGCGCTGGCGCAGACGACTGGCCGCGCCATGGCCATGGCCTCCAGCACCTTGTTCTGCACGCCACGCGCCAAACGCAGCGGCGCCACCACCACGGCCGCATGGGACAGGTAGGGCCGAACGTCGGCCACCGTGCCGCTGACGGCGACACCCTCACTGGCCAGTGCCAGCACGGCAGGCGTCGGGTTTCGGCCGACGATGTGAAAACGCAGGGCCGGCCAGCGCTGCCGCAGCGCCGGCAGCATGGCCTGCGCAAACCAGGTCACCGCGTCGACGTTGGGCCAATAGTCCATGGCGCCGGTAAACACCACCGGCAATTCGCCGTCAGCATAGGGTGAAGGCCCGCGCTCAACGGGCGCAAAGTGCTCGGCGTCCACGCCGTTGCCCAGGGCATCGACGCGCCCCTGGCAGTCAGGGGCCAGGCTGTTGAACAGGGCCACCTCTTTGTCGGTGACCAAAAAGGCCCGGGCAGACCGCTGCACGGCAGCGCGTTCGTAGGCCAGCAACTGCACACCTTCGCGGCGGTACAGCCAGGACATCGGCCAGCTGTGCTGGTTGGCGTACTCGGTCCACTTGGCCGAGTCAACATCCACAAGATCCAGCAAGATCGGTGCGGCCGGGGTCTGCACTGCGGCCGGCGGCGCGTACTGCGCCATCGACGAAGAGAACACCAGCGTTGCATCGATGTTGTGTTGCGCCAGCAACTGGCCAACCCACTGGTGCATGGCGGCGTGGTCGTAATAGCGCAAGGTGAGCGGCAGGCCCTGTGCCAGGGCCAGCAGGCTACCGAGCCGGGCGGTTGTGGGGTTCAGCGGCACGGCGCAGACCTCGGCACACATCTCACGCAGGATGGGCAGGTGCACCATGTCGTCCGGATCGTCCACAAACGTGCCCAAAAACACCCGGTGTCTCGCCACCAGATGCTTGAGCAAATGGTAGGACCGCACCTTGTCACCCTTGTTTGGCGGGTAAGGCATGCGGTGCACCAGGTACAGCAGATTGGCCATGTGTCGCCTCAGCCCAGGTTGCGCACGACAAACGGCCCCAGCCAATTGGCCAGGCCGATCGGCATGCGGCGCCAGGTGGCGATCAGCAACTTGTACTTGGCGTTGTTCGGGTTGTTCTGGGGCACGGCGTCGCGCTTGTACAGCTGGTACTCGTAGTGCAACGGCGTGGGCTCGAAACCCCAGTTTTTCTTGAAGGCGAAGGGGCCGGTGCCCTGCTTGCTGCGGCCGAAGTCAAAGACCTTGAACCCGCGCGCGCACGCACGCCGCATCAGCTCCCAGTACTTGAAATCGTTGGCCGCCACGTCGCGCGCCGCTTCGCTGTCGCCCGCGTAGTAGGCCAGCACCTCGTCGCGAAAGTAAAAGCTCATCACGCTGCTGAGCGGCTGGCCGTCGACGGACACCACGGTGAGCACCTCGCAGTCGTCGCCAAATTCATCGCGCAGGGCCTGGAACCAGCGTTTGGGCATGGCCGGCGTGCCGTGGCGGTGCACGTTGCCGGCAAACAGCGCAAAGAACCGGTCGACGCCAGCATCGATCTCGCTGCGCAGGTTGTGCTTGATGCCCTTGCGCACCATCGCCCGCTGCTTGCGCGGGATGGCCAGCATGTTGGCCTCTTCCTCGGGCAGGATGGCCTTGCGGAAGGTGACGTACAGGTCTTGCAGCGGCCAGTCGTCGTGCCGGCGCGCGACGTTGCGCAACTCCAGGTGATCAACGCCCAGGGCTTGGGCAATCTTCTGTGCCTCGGCCTCCAGCGCCCGCGCCGCTTCATCCGTGCTGGCGGCCACACCGCCGTAGACGGTGTGCGGCAAGCCCACCAGCGCATTGCCGAACAGCAGGCTCTTGACCTGCG
>JBKJKU010000083.1:0-2684 GCA_046597355.1 Aquabacterium sp. | reverse complement strand
AGAAGGAATTCGTCGAGGCGGCACGCGCACTCGGCGCCAGCACCTCGCGCCAGGTGGTGCGGCACATCCTGCCCAATGCGCTGGGGCCGGTGATCGTGGCCGGCACCATCGACGTGGCGGCGGCGATCATTGCCGAATCGACCCTGTCGTTCTTGGGCCTGGGTTTCCCGCCCGACATCCCGACCTGGGGCCGCATCCTCTACGACAGCAAAGACTACCTCGACATCGCGCCCCACTGGGCGATGTTCCCGGGGCTGGCGATCTTTCTGGCCGTGCTGACCATCAACTTCATCGGCGACGGGCTGCGCGACGCGCTCGACCCGCGCCGGGTGCTCTAGGCCGCGACCGACCCATGGCATTGCTCGAAATCCAGGGCCTGAAAACCCATTTCAAGACCGACGACGGCTGGCTGCATGCGGTGGACGGCGTGGACATGACCGTAGACGCCGGCGAGACGCTGGGCGTGGTGGGCGAATCGGGCTGCGGCAAGTCGGTCACCGCGATGTCGGTGATGCGGCTGGTGCCAACGCCGCCGGGGCGCTACGTGGCTGGCCAGATCCTGTGGCAGGGCCGCGACCTGCTGCAACTGCCCGACGAGCAGATGCGCCGCATCCGGATGAAGCAGATCGCAGTGGTGTTCCAGGAGCCGATGACCTCGCTGAACCCGGTCTACACCATCGGCGAGCAGATCGGCGAGGCGCTGCGCCTGCACGAGGGCCTGAGCAAGAAGGACGCGACCGACCGGGCGGTGCAGATGCTCCAGCGCGTCAAGATCCCCACGCCCGAGCGCCGGGTACACGACTACCCGCACCAGTTCTCGGGCGGCATGCGGCAGCGCGCGATGATCGCAATGGCGCTGTCCTGCGGCCCGCAACTGCTGATCGCCGACGAGCCCACCACCGCACTCGACGTGACGATCCAGGCCCAGATCCTGGACCTGCTGGGCGAGCTGAAAGACGAGTTCGGCATGGCGGTGATGCTGATCACCCATGCGATGGGCGTGGTGGCCGAGGTGGCACAGCGGGTGGTGGTGATGTATGCCGGCAAGGTGGTGGAAGAAGCACCGGTGAACGAGCTGTTTGCGCACCCGCGCCACCCGTACACCCAGGGCCTGATCCGCTCGATTCCCCGCATCGACACCAGCGTGGGCCAGAAGGCGCGGCTGGAAACCATCGCCGGCACCGTGCCCAAATTGATCGCACCGCCCGAGGGCTGCCGCTTTGCGCCGCGCTGCAAACATGCGGTGGCAGCCTGCACCAGCGCCACGCCGCCGCTGCGCGAGATTGCGCCCGGGCACCGGGTGGCCTGCATCCTGGACATCACGGTATGAGCGATCACGCCAACGCCGCCGGGACCGCCCAGGCCGCCAGCACACCGCTGCTGCGGGTCGAAAACCTGGTCAAGCACTTCCCGGTCAAGGGCGGCCTGCTGGGCCGCACAGTCGACAAGGTGCATGCGGTGGACGGCGTCAGTTTTACCCTCAACGCCGGTGAAACCCTGGGCGTGGTGGGCGAGTCGGGCTGCGGCAAAAGCACCACCGGCCGCTGCATCCTGCGTCTGATCGAGCCGACCTCGGGCGAGGTCTGGTTCGAGGGCAAGAACGTGACTGCGATGGCGCCCACCGCGCTGCGCGCGATGGCGCGCGACATGCAGATCATTTTTCAAGACCCGTACGCCTCGCTCAACCCACGCATGACGGTGGGCGCGATCATCGGCGAGGCGCTGACCATCCACCAACTGGCCAAGACGCCGCGGGAGTACACCGAGCGCATCGTCGGCCTGCTCGAAACCGTGGGCCTGAGCGGCGACCATTTGCAGCGCTACCCGCATGAGTTCTCGGGCGGCCAGCGCCAGCGCATCGGCATTGCCCGTGCGCTCGCGGTCAGCCCAAAGCTGATCGTCTGCGACGAGGCGGTCTCGGCGCTGGACGTGTCGATCCAGGCCCAGGTCATCAACCTGCTCGAAGACCTGCAAGCCCAGCACCACCTGACCTACATCTTCATTGCGCATGATTTGTCGGTGGTCGAGCACATCAGCGACCGGGTGGCGGTGATGTACCTGGGCCGTATCGTCGAGATCGCCCGGGCGCAGGATTTGTACACCCGGCCGCTGCATCCCTACACCGAGGCACTGCTGTCGGCCGTGCCGATCCCTGACCCGCGGGTCAAGCGCAAACGGGTGCTGCTGCAGGGCGATGTGCCCAGCCCGATCCACCCGCCGTCGGGCTGCCACTTCCACACCCGTTGCCCGATAGCGCAGCCGCAATGCCGCATCGAGTCGCCCCCACTCAAACCCGTGGGCGACGACGGTACGGCCGCCAGCCACTGGGTCGCCTGCCACTTTCGCGGCTGATCACGGGCGCTTGGCTGGCGGCACAGCCGTGCTGTGTGTTGGCATGATGGCTCAGCAGGAACCGAGAGGTCGCTCCCAAGTTTCTTTGTCTTGCTCAAGGGGACGCTTCAAAGTGGTGGCTTTGGGGCACTCTGAAGGATGGGTTTCGGCTCTTTGCTGTCGTTCCCCCGGTGGCGATGCAGTCGTTCGACCTTCGACGTGCGGTGTGCAGCGTTCGGCGCCAAGGCAGCCAAGGCCGTCGGGCAACCGGCTCCCTCCATGTCCTCCGATGCCGGCCAGCTGGCCGACATCTCCTCCTTTACTTACGGGATCCGGTCACCCAACGCCCTTGG
>JBKJKU010000071.1:0-15422 GCA_046597355.1 Aquabacterium sp. | reverse complement strand
AAGCGCACGCTTGGTTTCCGCCTCGCGTGTGGAGGTTTCGCTGCAAATTGCGCCGGGCTACTACGTTTACCGTGAGCCTTTCCGGTTCAGCGCCACAGGCGCCAAGCTGGGTCCGGCGGTGCTACCGGCTGGCAAGCAAAAGTTCGACGAAAACTTCCAGAAAACGGTCGAAACTTACCGCGGCAGTTTGTTGATCACGGTGCCCGTTGAACATACCGGCGCGCCGTTTCCCATGGTGGTGGTTTCCCAGGGCTGCGCCGATGCCGGCCTGTGTTATCCCCCAATGACGACCGAAGTGCGGCTTGATCCCGCCCTGTTGCTCGCGCGGGCCGGTGATTCTGTCGATCAGCCAGCCGCGCTGGCGGTCAATGCGTCCTCTGAGCGTTGGTGGGATGGCGCCATGATGGACCGTGTACTTCGGGGTGGGCACCTGTGGCAGGTGGTTGGCTTTTTCTTCGGCATGGGCGTGCTGTTGTCGTTCACCCCATGTGTCTTGCCGATGCTGCCCATTTTGTCGTCGTTGATTGTTGGCGTCGATCAACGGCCGTCCCGCTGGCGGGGACTGGCGTTGGCCGGCGCCTACTCGCTCGGTATGGCGTTGGTGTACACCGCCCTGGGCCTGGCCGCCGGGTTGGCGGGCGAAGGCTTTGCTGCGGCCCTGCAGACCCCTTGGGCGATTGGCGGGTTTGCCTTGCTACTGGCGGTTTTTGCGTTTTCGATGTTCGACGTCTACGAGTTGCGACTGCCCGCCCGATTCACAGGGCACCTGACCTCCCAATGCAACCGGCTTCCGCCGGGGCGTGTGGCGGCCGTTTTCTTGATGGGTGGGTTGTCGGCGCTGATCGTCAGTCCTTGTGTCACCGCGCCGCTGGCAGGGGCGCTGTTGTTCATCAGCCAGAGTGGCGATGTATTGCAGGGCGGCTCGGCGTTGTTTGCGATGGCTGCAGGCATGAGCGTGCCGCTGTTGCTGTTGGGCGCGTCGGCGGGTCGCTGGGTGCCGAAGGCGGGTGCCTGGATGCACGGCGTCAAACGTTTGTTTGGCCTGCTCATGCTGGGCGTGGCCCTCTGGGTGGCGCAGCCCGTGCTGCCTATCGCTGTCGGGCTCGGGCTCTGGGGACTGTTGCTGTTGCTGACCGGATTTCTGCTCAAGCCGTTCTCGACGCCGATTCACCGACGCCATGCCTTGCGTTCAGGCTTGCAGCGGGCGCTGGGTATCGTGGCATTGACGCTCGGCATCGCACAGGTTGTGGGTGCCGCCTCGGGCGGGCGAGACCCTTTGCATCCACTGGCGCATCTGGGGTCAACAAAGGCCGAGGTAGGTCGGACGCCAACCTTCCAAGTGGTTCGGTCCGACGCAGAGTTCGATCTGGCGATCAAGCTTGCCGCCGGCCGTCCCGTGATGCTCGACTTCTACGCGGATTGGTGCGTCTCTTGCAAGGAAATGGAGAGATTCACGTTCAGTGAGGTGTCGATTTCGGATCGTCTTGAAAAAGCGCTTTTGCTCAAAGCCGATGTCACGACCAACAGCGAGGCGGAGCGTGCACTGCTGCGTCGATTCAAGTTGTTCGGACCGCCTGGCACCTTGTTTTTCGATAGCCAGGGACGTGAGATAGCCGCCGCAAGGGTGGTGGGTTTCCAAGGCGCACGCAGATTCGGTGAGTCGCTTTCGAAAGCGGGGCTGTAGACCTGACGACAGCTTGTCGGGCCTGTTTGGCAACAAGTTCGCTGCAGCGCAGCAAAGCGACCTTTGCCATGCTACAATTTATGGATCAGTCGCGGGGTGGAGCAGCCTGGTAGCTCGTTGGGCTCATAACCCAAAGGTCGCAAGTTCAAATCTTGCCCCCGCAACCACAAATTCACTTACAAAAACAATAACTAACGAATTGGAAAACGCCGCCCCAGTGGGCGGCGTTTTGCTTTGTGGCTCGATGGTTGCTCTTGCCTAACCCGCGCCTCTTCGTCACAAGGCCCAGGTGAGCGGTCGGCCGCTGGCCTGGGGTTGCCGGTGGGGTCCAGCCTGTCAGCGCCCGGTGCCCACGCCCACTCCCAGTCGCAGTCGCAGCCCGTCAAAGGCAACATGCCTGAACCCAGCACCGCAGCGCACGGCGCACCTGCGCGCTAACCAGGCTGGCGATCAAGCAAGAATCTTTGGAAGAAGGCCACCAGCTCGGCATGCGCATCCAGCGGCAGCACGTTGGCGACGTACTGGTCGGGACGCACGACGACCAGTGCGCCCTTTGCGCGGTCCACACCCCGGGCAACGAAGATGTCAGGGCCGTCTTTGAGGTCGGGGCAGAAGGCCTTTTCGTAGTCAACGATGCCGAAGCGGCCCTTGCGCGGCAGCAGCAGCGCCGGTAGCTCCTCGACCTTGAGGGTACGGTGAGCTTGCTGGAATACCGCCCGGAAGTCGATGACGCTGTCGATGTCCGCAGCGCTGGGGGTGTGCCGGCGGATGGGGGAATCCTTCGACTCGAACAGGAAGTCGGCCAACGCCCGCAAGCGGGTACCTGACGCGTCGGCAAACGCGTACAGCCGCCAGGCCGCATCGGCTCGCGCGGCATGGCCCAGTTGCATCGGCTTGGCGTCGGCCAGGCGCACCACGGGCGCTGAGTGAAAACGCATGCCGATAGGGTAGCCGGTGGCCAGGGCCTGGTGCGTGGGCTGCGCGGTGAGGACCGTGAGGGGCGGGTACTGCGTCGCCACACCGGCCGTGTAGCGCCCTGACTTGACGAAGTAGGCCTGCAACTCGGCCGGATCGACGCCACCCAGTTCGGGACGCTTCGGATCCTTCGGCGGTGAGGCCATGATCTTCGACCAGGCCTTGTCGAAGGCTATCAGCTGCTCGGCGACCCGGTGCCGCTCTTGGTGGTAGGTGCGCAGCAGCTCGGGCCCAGCGCGGCCATCGAGCACCGAAACCAGTTTCCAACCCAGGTTGAAGGTGTCTTGCATCGACACGTTCATGCCCTGGCCGGCCTTGGCGCTGTGCGTGTGGCAGGCGTCACCGGCGATGAAGACCCGCGGCAAGCGGGTGGAGTCAGGGTCGGCGGCCAGGTCGGCGGGCACGTCGTCAAAGCGGTCGGTCACGCGCTGTCCGACCTGGTACACCGCGAACCAGGCGACGTCCTTGACCTCGAGTGTGTAGGGGCGCATCACGCGCTGCGCTGTCGCGACGACTTGGTCCTGCGTGATGTCACGGAAGGCTTCACGCTGGTTCGGGTCGATCTCGCCGAGATCGACGTAGAGACGCACCAGGTAGCCACCTTCGCGCGGGATCAGCAGGATGTTGCCGTCGTCGGCCGACTGGATGGCCGCCTTGAGCCGAATGTCCGGAAAGTCGGTGACGGCCAGCATGTCCACCACCCCCCAGGCGTGGTTGGCGAAGTCGCCTTGCGGCTGGGCGCCGATAGCCTGCCGCACCCCGCTGCGTGCACCGTCGCAACCGACCACGTACTTGGCACGCACCGTGCGCTCCTGGCCACTGGCGACAGTGCGCAGCGTGACGCGCACCGGATAGTCGCTCTGCGCGCTGCCGGGTGGGTCGACCTCCAGGCTGACGAACTCGAGACCGAAGTCGGGCACCAGCCGGGTTGGCGACTTGTGCATGTAGTCGAGCAGATACTGCTGCATCCGCGCCTGGTTGACGATGACGTGTGGAAACTCGGACAAGCCGTCCTCGGTGTCCTGCACGCGACCGGTGCGGGTGATCTGTGTGCGGTCTTGTGGCGACGGACGCCAGAAGGCCGTCTCATTCACCCAATGGGCCTCGCGCACGAGCTTGGCGCCCATGCCGAAGGCTTCGAACATCTCAACCGTGCGACAAGCGACGCCGTCGGCCTGGCCCAGTTGCAGCGGGCCGTTGCGCCGCTCGACGAGTCGGGTCGTGATGCCCGGAAAGGTCGAGAGCTGGGCCGCCAGCACCGTGCCAGCCGGGCCATTGCCGACGATGAGAACGTCAACAAATTCTGGAAGCGTTGAGGGCCCTGCTTCAACACCGGCCGCTGCCGCGAGGATGTCGGGGTCGCCTGGGGCGTAGCCATTCAGGTAGAACTGCATGTTGTCTCCTAATGCGTCAATAGCGCGTCAATGGGGCTTCAATCGGGCTTCAATCGGGCGTCAATGGGCAGCCACGCCCAACCAGCGGTCAAGCAGTGCCGCATCGGCTGCCAGCACATCGCTGGGGCCGTGGTGCACAACCCGGCCGCGCTCCAGCACCAGCGCATTGCGGGTGATGGGCAGGATTTGGTGCGCATGCTGCTCGACCAGGAACACCGCCATGCTGGCCGCGCCGATGGCAATCGGGCCGCGCGGGCTGACCCACTTCAGCCCCTTGGCGGCCTCGATGAACTTGTCGCCATCGGCGTTGCCGCCGGTCTTCGTCATCACGTCGGCGATCAAGTGCATGCCGTCGTAGCCGCCAACGGCCATGAAGTCGGGGCGGTCCTTGGGGTAGGCCTTGGCGTAGGCGGCCGTGAAGGCCTGGTTCTCGTCCGACTTGTGCGCTTCGGCGTCGTGGAATGAGGTGACCAGGCCGAGCGCGGCGTCGCCCACCGCGTCCAGGATGTCTTCGTCCGACAGGTCGCCGGTGGCGATCAGCTTGATGCCCGCCGCGCCCAGACCGCGTTCGGTAAAGCCCTTCATGAACGCAATCGTCTCCGCGCCTGGCGGCAGGAACAGGAACACCGCGTCAGGCTTGGTGTCCTTGATCTTTTGCAGGAAGGGCGCGAAGTCGGGGTTCTTCACCGGCGCGCGAACCTCGCCGACGGTCTGGCCGCCGGCGGCGGTGAAGGTCTTCTTGAACTGCGCCTCGGCGTCCTGGCCCGGGCCGTAGTCGGCCACCAGTGTGAACACGGTCTTTATCTTGTTCTTGGTTGCCCAGGTGGCGATCGGGGCGGTGTTCTGTGGCAGCGTCATCGACGTGCGCACGATGTAGTTGGACTTGGTCGTCACCGACGAGGTGGCGGCGTTCATCACCACCATCGGCCGCCGTGCGTCGGTGGCAACAGGCGCTGCGGCAAATGCCGACGGGGTCAGGCCGAAGCGGGTCAGGTTGTCGATCTTGTCCTTGACCACCAGCTCTTGCGCCAGGCGCTTGCTCACGTCGCCCGACGTGCCCGGGCTGTCGTCCTTGATGATGAGCTCGACCTTGCGGCCGCCAAAGCTGTCGCCGTTGTTGGCCAGGTAGAGCTTGACGCCATGCTCGGTCTGCTTGCCGTACGCCGCGAAGGGCCCCGACATGGGCAGCACAAGGCCGATCTTGAGGGGGTCTGCCGCCAACGCGGCGTGGCCAATTGCGGCGGTCAGGGCGACGCCGACCAGAAGCTGCTTCAAACGCATGCTGTTGTCTCCGTGTGCGCTGAATAAAAGTATACTTGTGATAAGCATACGGACGATAAGTATCAACAGTGTCTGATGAAGACAAAATAAGTAAAAACCCGAGGCCGGCGTTTCCGGGCCGCTGTTCAGGCGTCGCTCGGCGCCCGGCTCAGGCCGTTGTTGGCCTCGACGACCGCCTTCAGCATGGCCTGAAAGCGTGGCCTGTCCGCTGCTGGCAGTGGGGCCAAGATGCGTTGCTGCGCCGTCAACATGCCCGGGGTGGCGGCGTCCAGCAGCGCCTCCCCGGCGGGAGTCACCTGAAGCAGCCGCACGCGGCGGTCGGTGGGCGACGCCTGCCGCGCGATCAGCCCGCGCTTCTCCAGCCGATCGATGACGCCGCCAATGGTCGATGTGTCAAAGCCGATGGTGCTGGCCAGCGTGCGCTGGTCCAGACCCGGCTGGCGACAGGCGACATGCAGCGCAGAAAACTGCACCGGCGTGATGCCATGGGCCTGCGTCTCTTCGAGAAAGATCGCCACGGCGATCTGCTGCAGGCGACGGATGTAATGGCCCGGCTGTTCTTCCAGGTCCAGTGCTTCGGCCTCGCTGTTGCGCATAGTCTTGCTTTCTGAGTTCCAGGCACCAATCAGCCCAAGCCGAACAGGCAAGCCTGTCGTCAGTGTACTGCTCGAAAGTGTGCTGTGAACCGGCTGTGCGCCCCGTTGCTTGGAGGCAGTTCCAATGCTTTTGGCGTGCCACCTGCCACAGACGCCCGCGTGTGTGCTGTCGGCGCTGTGGCGCTCGATTGACCGGGCGAAGGTCGGCCCGTCCTGCACCCGCACCCGTACCAGCACCATCGCAAGCGCACCCGCAAGCACCAGCGCACCCGCAAGCACCAGCGCGCGCTGCATCGTCCGATCCGACGATGTTGCAGTTTCTGCAGAGTGTCCTGATTGACGCTGCGATCGGCCTGGCCTACCGTCGTTGATCAACTGCCGGAGCCGCCCCGCATGGACTTCAACCTGCCGCCCGACCTGATCGATTACCTGGCCCGGCTCGACCGCTTTATCGACGCCAAGATCTTGCCGCTGCAGGCGCAGCACGACAACGAGCGGTTCTTCGACCACCGCCGCGAGTGGGCCCGCACCGACTTTGACAACGGCGGCCTGCCGCGCCCCGAGTGGGAGGCGCTGCTGGAGCAGGCCAAGCTGCTGGCCGACGAGGCGGGCTTTTACCGCTTTTCACTGCCCACCGAGTTTGGCGGCGACGGCGGCAACAACTTGTGGATGGCGGTGATCCGCGAGCACCTGGCGGCCAAGGGTCTCGGCTTGTTCAACGACCTGCAAAACGAGCATTCGGTGGTCGGCAACTTTCCGCTGATCGTGATGCTGCGCGACTTTGGCACCGCCGCGCAAAAAGAGAAATTCATCCGCGGCTCGCTGGCCCGCAAGATCCGCATCACCTTCGGTCTGACCGAGCCCGAGCACGGCTCGGACGCTACGCACATGGAGACGCGGGCGGTGCCCGAGGTGCGCAACGGCCAGCCCGGCTGGCGGCTGGACGGCGAGAAGATGTGGACCACCGGCATGCACACCGCCAGCCACTGCTGCTTGTTTGCGCGCACCAGCGGTGACGCCGGTGCGGCCAAGGGCATCAGTGCGTTTCTGGTGCCCGCCGACGCACCGGGCGTGAAGGTCGAGGAATACCTCTGGACCTTCAACATGCCGACCGACCACCCGCGGGTCAGCTTTACGAACGTCTGGGTGCCGGACGACGCGCTGTTTGGCGCACTCGACCACGGCCTGGCGCTGGCCCAGGCCTTTGTGCATGAAAACCGCATCCGCCAGGCCGCCAGCTCACTGGGTGCAGCAGCGTTTTGTGTGGCCGAGAGCGTCAAGTACGCGCGCCAGCGCAAGCCCTTTGGCAAGGACCTGGCGCGCAACCAGGGCATCCAGTTTCCGCTGGTCGAGCTGGCCACCCAGGTCGAGATGCTGCGCCTGTTGATCCGCAAAACGGCCTGGCAGATGGACCAGATGCCGCATCCCGAGGTCGAAAAGCGGCTGTCGGACAAGGTCTCGATGTGCAACTACTGGGCCAATCGCCTGGTCTGCGAGGCTGCCGACCGGGCGATGCAGGTGCACGGCGGCATGGGCTACAGCCGCCACAAGCCGTTTGAGCACATCTACCGCCACCACCGCCGCTACCGCATCACCGAGGGCTCGGAGGAGATCCAGATGCGCAAGGTGGCTGGTTTCCTGTTCGGCTACATGGGCCCGAACAAGTTTGCCTGAGTGATTTGAGCCGGACGGCGCTCGATTTCAACCACACTTTTCAAGGACAGCGCATGTACTCACCCTTTGATCTGACCGGCCGCGGCGTGATCGTCACAGGCGGCAACGGTGGCATTGGCTACGGCATGGCAGCTGCGCTGCTGGCGGCCGGTGCGTCGGTGGCGGTCTGGGGCTTGAACCCGGAAAAGACCGCACGCGCCCAGGCCACGCTGGCTGAGGCCTGCGGCGACTCAACGCGGGTCCATGCCTTTGTCTGCGATGTCGGCGACGAGGCACAGATCGACAACACCTTCGCCGCCTCGGTGGCCGCACTGGGCCGGGTGCACGCCTGTTTTGCCAATGCCGGCGTGGGCGGCAAGGGCACGCTGATGCAAGACATGAGCCTCGACGAGTTTCGCCGGGTGCAGCGCGTCAACGTCGAGGGTGTGTTCCTGACCTTCCGGGCGGCCGCGCGGCACATGACCGCGCACGGCCAGGGCGGCTCGCTGGTGGCCACCGCCAGCACGGCAGCGCTGGAGGGCGCGGCCCGCGCCAGCCACTATGGCGCGTCAAAAGGCGCGGTGACGGCGTATGTGCGGGCGCTGGCGGTGGAGCTGGCGCGCCACCAGATCCGGGTCAACTCCATCCTGCCGGGCTGGATCGTCACCGACATGACCGAGCGCTCGGTCAACAACCCCAAGTTTGCCGACGCGGTGCTGCCGCGCATCCCCGCGCGGCGCTGGGGCCAGATCGACGACTTCGGTGGCATCGCGGTCTACCTGGCCAGCGACGCCTCCCGCTACACCACCGGTGAGCAGTTCACCATCGACGGCGGCTACACCAAGTTCTGACCGGCCAGCAGCTGACCCCGCGGCAACCCGGCAAGGCCCGACTATTCGGCCTTGATGTTCAGCCGCTTGATCAGATCGCCCCAGCTGCGCTGTTGCGCCAGGGTGCTGGCACGCAGCTCAGCCGGCGTGCTGGACCTGGCCTCGTTGCCGATCTTGCGCATCGCCTCGGCAAAGCTCGCCGACTGGCTGATCTTGCGCACGGCCGCATCGAGCTTGTCGATCACCGGCTTGGGCGTGCCCACCGGCGCGAACACGCCGTACCAGGTGTCGCCCACCACACCGGGGTAGCCCAGCTCGCGGAAGGTCGGCACATCGGGCATCAGCGGCTGGCGCTCGGCGCTCAGCACCGCCAGCGCCCGGTAATGGCCGGCGGCCACATTGGGAAGCGCACTGGTCAAGGCCTCGACGTTGGCGTCGATCACGCCGCCGATCATGTCCATCGTGGCCGGCGCCGCGCCTTTGTAGTGCACCTGGGTCAGTTTGACGTCCAGCCCGGTGGCGATCAGCTCGCCCAACAGGTGCACCATGCTGCCCTGGCCGTTGGTGGCGTTGTTGATCTTGCCCGGGTTGGCCTTGGCATAGGCGGCAAACTCCTTGACTGTCCTGGCCGGGAAGTCCTTTTTCACGACAAAGGCAAACGGCACGGTGCAGACCAGGCCCACCGGCTCGAAGTCGTCGAGCTTGTAGAGCAGTTTGTCGTTGAGGTTGGGGATCACGGTGAACGTGGTGCCGGCGGCCAGCAGCAAGGTGTAGCCGTCCTTGGGGGCACGCGCCACAAAAGTGGCACCGATGGCCGTGGCGGCACCGGCCTTGTTCTCGACCACAACCGTCTGGCCCAATTCCTCGCGCAGGCGCTGGGCCAGCAGGCGGCCCACCACATCGCTGGTGCCGCCGGGCGGATAAGGCACCACCAGCGACACCGGCTTGGCGGGCCAGCTGTCTTGTGCCAGGGCCAGGGCCGGCCATGCGGCCAGACTGACCAGCCCCGCGCAGCCCAGTGCCAGCGTGGTCATCCAAGTCGGTAATCGGTGGCTCAAGGTCGTCTCCAGTGCGTTTTTTGGCGCACGCCCGGTAGTCCCGGACGGTGGGGTGCTGCGGCGGGGCCTGTGGCGGTCAACGTGGCGGCGCCCGCGCAGTTGAAGGTGCTCATGACGGGATTCCCTGTGCAGTCGCCGACTGAACCGATGCCATGATCCCGCCACCCCACCCGCTGCACCCGTCGCCTTTGCGACGCGGCCAGGCGGCAGCAGGCGCTGTGGCGGCCGGCTACCGGGCTGGCCGGTCACCTAAAATTCAACCCAGTTCCGAACCTGCGTTGCCGAGGCCCGGTCAGGCAGTACCCGCCCGCAACCCACCCAGGCTGGGCATCACCTCAACACAAGGGAGCATCCGCGATGGGCGCGCAGTGGAAAGCAAAGCACAAGGACCTGGCGGCCAACGCCAAGGGCAGGCTGTTTGGCAAGCTGGCCAAGGACATCATGATCGCGGCCCGCCACGGCGCCGACCCGTCCGCCAACTCGCGGCTGCGGCTGGTGGTCGAGCAGGCGCGCAAGGTCTCGATGCCCAAGGAGACGCTGGAGCGCGCGATCAAGAAAGGCGCGGGCCTGACCGGCGAGGCGGTGCACTTCGAGCACGCGCTGTACGAGGGCTTTGCGCCGCACCGGGTGCCGGTGATGGTCGAGTGCCTGACCGACAACGTGAACCGCGCCGCGTCCGAGATGCGGGTGCTGTTCCGCAAGGGCCAGCTGGGCACGTCCGGGTCGGTGGCCTGGGATTTTGACCACGTCGGCATGATCGAAGCCGAGCCCGCCAAGGCTGGCACCGATCCCGAGTTGGCCGCGATCGAGGCCGGCGCCCAGGATTTCGAGCCTGGCGAGGACGGCGTGACAGTGTTCCTGACCGACCCCGCCGACCTGGACCTGGTCAGCCGTGCGCTGCCGGCGCAAGGCTTTACGGTGCTGGCGGCCAAGCTGGGCTACAAGCCGAAGAATCCGGTCGACCCGGCCAGCCTGAGCGCCGAGCAGCTGGAGGAGGTCGAGACCTTCCTGGCCGCGCTGGACGCCAGTGAAGACGTGCAGCAGGTGTTTGCCGGCCTGCAGGGCTGAACCCGACCGACCCGATGCTCGACCGAGCCATCCAAAAACGAGAGTGCCATGACCGAAGCCACCCCGCTGCCCCTGCAGCCCGCCCAGCCGCAATTGCCCGACCGCCTGTCGGTCGATCCGCGCAGCCCGCACCATGTCGCCAGCGTGTTCGAGCACGACATCGGCATCCGGTTCAACGGCCGTGACCGCGCCGATGTCGAGGAGTACTGCATCAGCGAGGGCTGGATCAAGGTGCCCGCGGGCAAGGCCGTGAACCGCAAGGGCCAGCCCATGACGCTGCAACTCAAAGGCAAGGTCGAGGCTTTCTACCGCTGAGCCGGCGGCGCGGGTTGGCCGGCCGGTGGCCGGCACAGCCGGGGTTTGCCGGGGGTCCAGCGCCGGCCGGCGCTAGCGCTGCAGCGCGGCCCGGATGCGCAGCACCGTGTCATCGACCTGGGCGCGGGTCGACACCTCCAGCCCCAGCCCGCGTGCGATGTGATTGACGCGGGCCGGGTGCAGGGGCAGACCGCCGGCATCGATCGCGGCAATCAAGTCCAGCGCGCGCTGGCGCTCCGGGTTCGGGGCCGGTTTCGGTGCCAGCCAGGACTTCAGCCAGGCCAGCAGCCGGTGTCGCAGGGGTCGGGTCAAGGCAAGATCCGGGTGGGTTGAAGGGGCTGTTGGGGCGGCGGCCAAAGGCTAACACCTGACCCCAGGACGAAACCCGGAGCGGGACCCTTTCGTGACGCCGCCGGGGCTTTCGGTCGGGCTCGCGCTGCTGCCCGCGCATGTACCCGCGCTCGTACCCGCGCTCGTACCCGCGACTGCGCTGGGCACTGGGCCCGCACGACACGCCCGAGGTCAAAGCGGCCTGCACAACGGCCTGCGCCTTGCGGTCCAGTCCCACCGCCCGGCCGGGTTATCGTGCAACTTGGCAGGGCACTCAGCAGGCGGGCGATGAAGTCATTGGGCAAAAAATCCGACGGGTTGCGGCTGGAACGCATCCAGGCCTCGCCGCTGTGGGCAGGCGACCGTTTCCGCAACCTGCACCCGGTGCTGCCGGGGCTGCGCGACAGCACGGTGGCCCGGCCCGCGTTGGGCGACTTCCTGCGCGGCGGCAACCGGCGCGTGCCGCGCGCGCCGCTGCCCTCGCAAGACCCGCGCGCCACCTGGCTGCAGCCGCCTGACTCCGGCCTGCGCGCCACCTGGCTGGGCCACTCCACTGTGCTGGTCGAGATCGGCGGCCTGCGGGTGCTGACCGACCCGGTCTGGGGCCAGCGCGCGTCGCCGCTGCGACTGGCCGGCCCCAAACGGTTTCAGCCGGTGCCGGTAGCGCTGCGGCAGATGCCGGCGATCGATCTGGTGGTGATCTCGCACGACCACTACGACCACCTCGACTACCCCACGGTCAAGGCGCTGGCCAAGCTGGGCGTGCCGTTTGTTACGTCGCTGGGCGTGGGCGCACACCTGCAGGCCTGGGGCGTGCCGGCCGACCGCATCACCGAGCTGGACTGGTGGCAATCCCACCAGCATGCCGGGCTGACCGTCACCGCCGCACCGTCGCAGCACTTTTCCGGCCGCACCCTGAAAGACCGCAACGCCACGCTCTGGTCGTCGATGGTGATCCGGTCGGACCGGCACGCCGTGTTTTTCAGCGGCGACACCGGCCTGACCACCGAGTACGCCACCATCGCCCAGCGCCTGGGGCCGTTTGATCTGGTGATGCTGGAGGTGGGCGCTTTCCACCCGTCCTGGGGCGACATCCACCTCGGGCCGGCCAACGCCCTCCAGGCGCACCAGCTGTTGGGCGGTGGCGCGTTTTTGCCGGTGCACTGGGGCACCTTCAGCCTGGCGATGCACGCCTGGGACGAGCCACCCGAGACCCTGCTCAAGCTGGCGCCGGCCCAGGGCGCGCAGCTGCTGATGCCGCGGCTGGGCGAGGCGGTGGAGCCAGCCCACGCCGGCAGGGTCACGCCGTGGTGGCGCGGGGTGGACGGCGCCGAGCGTGACCCGGCGCCGGCCGCGCCCGAGCCCGACCCGCCAACCCAGGCTCAGGTCGACGCGGCGGCCGGGGCTGGCCCCAAAGCCCTGCCCTGGCCGATCGATTGAGCGCCGGTTGCTGGTCGGCTTTTTTTCTGCCCGCCGCGCCGGTGGCTCAGCGGGCGAGCCAGTGGCCCGCCATGATCGGGGTGGGGTGGCGCTGCGCCGTCGCCCCGCCGCTGCGCCCGCCGCTGTCCCCGCGGTTGCCCCTGCGGTTACACCTGTCGCAGCCCCTGCCACATTCCCGATCGCAACCCTGCCCCGCCCGACCCCATCTTGATCCCGCTCCCCATGCCCACTGACATCGCGCCCGGCCTGCTGGTGCTGCACGGCAACCGCGCCGAGCTGCTGGGCGACGCCGTGTTCGCCTGGCTGCGCCGCCAGCGGTTGGCGCCGCTGGAGCAGGAGGTGTTTCTGGTGCAGAGCAACGGCGTGGCCGAGTGGCTCAAGATGGACCAGGCCACGCAAGGCGGCATCTTTGCCGCGGCCCGGGTCGAGCTGCCGGGGCGGTTCTTGTGGCGCGTCTACCGCCAGATGCTCGGCCCCGCTGCGGTGCCGGCCGAGTCGGCGCTGGACAAGCTGCCGCTGACCTGGCGCTTGATGCAGCAGCTGCCGGATTTGTTGGACGCACCCGGCTTCGAGCCGCTGGCCGGCTTTTTGGCGCGCGGCGGGCTGGAGCGCCGGCTGCAGCTGGCGCAGCGCCTGGCCGACCTGTTCGACCAGTACCAGGTCTACCGCAGCGACTGGCTGGACGCCTGGGCCGACGGCCATGACACCCTGCCGCGCCAGCCCGCGCAAGCCCCGGCCGCAGCGCCGCCGTTGCCGCCCGACCAGCGCTGGCAGGCGGCGTTGTGGCGTGCGCTGCTGGCGCCGCTGGACGCCGCGCAGCGCGGTGCCACCCGGCCCCAGCTGCACCGGCGATTTTTGGCCGCGCTGGACGCGGGTGCTGCACCGGTTGGCGTGCTGCCGCGCCGGGTGGTGATGTTCGGCATGACCCATGTGCCGCTGCCCACGCTGCAGGCACTGGCCGCGCTGGCCCGCCACTGCCAGGTGCTGCTGGCCGTGCCCAACCCCTGCCGCTACCACTGGGCCGACATCCTGCCCGGGCGCGAGTTGCTGCGGTCCGACCGCCGCCGCCATCCGCTGCGCCAAGGCCGCGATTTGGCGGCGCTGTCGCTGGAGGACATGCACGCCCACGCCCACCCGCTGCTGGCCGCCTGGGGCCGGCAGGGCCGGGACTTCGTGCGCCAGCTCGACGCCTTCGACGACGCCCAACTCGCTGCTGAGCGGTTTGCGCTGGCCAAGATCGACCTGTTCGACGACGGCCCCGGCGACAGCCTGCTGCAGCAGGTGCAGGCCCATATCCGCGACCTGGTGCCGCTGGCGGACCATGCCGATCCGGCTGGCTTGGCCGATCACGACGGCCTCGCCGACCGCTCCATCGTCTTCCACATCGCCCACAGCGCGCAGCGCGAGGTCGAGATCCTGCACGACCAGTTGCTGGCGCTGTTGGCCGGCCCTCCCGGCCAGTCCAGCCAGTCCAGCCCGCCCGGCCCACCCAGCCAGTCCGGCCCGCCGATCCCGTCCGATGGCGCACCGCTGCAGCCCCGTGACGTGGTGGTGATGGTGCCCGACATCGCCAGCTTCGCGCCGGCCATCCGCTCGGTGTTTGGCCAAGTGCCGCGGGGCGATGCCCGCTACATCCCGTTCGACATCGCTGACCTGCAGGAGCGCGCCAACAACCCGCTGCTGCAGGCGATGGAATGGCTGCTGCGGCTGCCGCAACAGCGCTGCGGCCAGACCGAGCTGCGCGACCTGCTGGACGTGCCCGCCGTGATGGCCCGCTTTGGCCTGCGCGCCGACGAGCTGCCGCGCCTGGCGGCCTGGATCACCGGTGCCGGCATCCGCTGGGGCCTGGACGCTGGCCAGCGCAGCAGCCAAGGCCTGGGCGCCTGCGGCGAGCCCAACACCTGGCTGTTCGGCGTGCGCCGCATGCTGCTGGGCTATGCGGTGGGCGAGGGCGCCGACCTGGCCGGCATCGAGCCGTATGCCGAGGTCGGCGGGCTGGACGCGGCCATCGCCGGTGCGCTGGCCGCCCTGGTCCAGGCCCTGCTGGACTGGGCGGCGCTGGCCGCCACCCTCGCCACACCCACCGAATGGGGCCAGCGCTGCCGCACGCTGATCGATCAGCTGATGGCCGCCACCGACGACCGCGAGCGCGCCAGCCTGAACGCGCTGCACGGGGCGCTGCGCGACTGGCTGGCGGCTTGTGAGTTGGCCGATTTTGATCAGCCGGTGTCGCTGGCGGTGCTGCGCGAAGCCTGGTTGTCCGGCCTGGATGCACCGGGCCTGAACCGGCGCTTCCGCACGGGCGGCGTCACCTTCTGCACCTTGATGCCGATGCGGGCGGTGCCGTTCGAGGTGGTCTGCCTGCTCGGCATGAACGACGGCGACTACCCGCGGCGCAGCCCGCGCAGCGATTTCGACCTGATGGGCCAACCCGACCAGGCCCGGCCGGGCGACCGCTCGCGCCGCGACGACGACCGCCAGCTGATGCTCGAAGCCCTGCTGTCGGCACGCCGGGTGCTGTATGTCAGCTGGACCGGCCGCAGCGTGCGCGACAACAGCGCGCAGCCGCCGTCGGTGCTGGTGTCGCAGTTGCGCGACTACCTGGCCGCCGGCTGGGGTGACGCCGTGCTGGTGCACAACACCACCGAGCATCCGCTGCAGCCGTTCGGCCGGCGCTACTTTGAGCAGGCCAGCGCCGCGCCGGCCCTGTTCACCCACGCCCGTGAATGGCGGGCGGCCCATGCAACGGCTGGCGCAGCGTTTGATGCGGGTCTGGCGGGGTTCGCGGCCGCCGCATC
>JBKJKU010000065.1:0-5572 GCA_046597355.1 Aquabacterium sp. | reverse complement strand
GAGAATGATCGCGTCGGGCTGCAGCTGGTCGATGTTGCGCAGCGCGTCGCGGCCGTCCTGCACGCACACGGCGTCGATGCCGATGCTGCTGAGCGTGGCGCGCATCAGGTCGAGGGCATTCGGGTCGTCGTCGATCACCAGCACATTGGCACGGCCCGGCTGCGCCAGCTTGAACGGCGCCATCGCCAGCAGGATCTCATCGCTGCGGATCGGCTTGCACAGCAGGTTGGCGATCGCGAACGTGGCGGACCGGTCTTCCGCGGGCATCGTCATACCGACGACCGGCGTCGCCTGGCTGGCGCCGTGGCTGCGGATATCTGCCAGCAAGTCCAGGCCGCGCTGGCTGGGCAGGTTCAGGTCCAGTGTCAGCGCGGCATAGCGGGTCTCGCGCGCCTTGCGCAAAGCCTCGTCGCTGTCGGCCGCGGCATCCACCTCAAAGCCGGCCTGCGCAATCGCGGCCGCCAGCCGCGCTTGGTGGTGCGGATCGTCTTCGATCACCAGCACCCGGCCGGGTGGATCGGCGGGTTCGGCGGTATCGGCGGGTTCGGCCTGCGATGCCGCCCGACCGGCGTCGGTGCCGTGCACCCGGTTCAGCACCAGATAAAACACGCTGCCCACGCCCAGCGTACTGCGCACGCCCACACTGCCGCCCTGCGCCTGCACCAGCCGCCGGGTCAGCGCCAGGCCCAGGCCCGTGCCCTGGTGCTGCTTGCTGTAGCTGGCGTCGAGTTGCTGGAACTCGGTGAACAGCCGCGGCAGGTCGGCCGGCGCAATGCCGATGCCGGTGTCCTCGACCTCCAGGCGGAAATGGTCGGGGCCCTGCGCAAAAGCGCGGACCGTCACCCGGCCGTTCTCTGCCGTGAACTTGATCGCGTTGGACAGGTAGTTGTAGAGCACCTGCTTGAGCCGCGACGGATCAAGCCTGAGGCCGGTGACGGCGGGGTCGATCTCGGTCACGAAGTCGATGTTCTTGCGCAGGCTCACGGTATGCAGGATGTCTTGCACTTCTTTCAGCACGGTGGGCAGGTCAACCGCCTCGGGGAAGAAGTCGAACTTGCCGGACTCGACCTTGGACAGGTCGAGCACGTCGTTGATCAACTGCAGCAAGTGGCGCCCGCTGGTGCCGATGAGCCCGAGGAACTGCTGGTGCTTGGGCGATTCAGGCTTGACGAAGCCCGCGTGCAGCAGGTCTGCAAAGCCGATCACCGCGTTCAGCGGCGTGCGCAGCTCATGCGACATATTGGCCAGAAACTGGCTCTTCATACGGCTGGCCTCCTGGAACTGCAGGTTCTCGGCTTCCAGCCGGTGGGTCTTCAGGCGCACCGCCTCGGCCTGGCGCTGCTCGGTGAGGTCGCGCCAGCAGATGACGACACCCACGCAATCGCCGTTGATGACCTGCGCGGTTTCGATGCGCTCCAGGCAGCGGCCGTCGGGCAGGTCGAACACATGCCGGCCCAGCTGGCTCGGCTGCAGGCTCGGGACCCGTGCCACGCGAAGAAATTCAGCGGGGTCTGGCATCTGGGGCGCCATGTGCGCCAGCAGTTCGGCATCGTCACCGCGCGCCAGCAGGGCCGCAGGAACCTGCCACATCCGGGCAAAGTTCTGGTTGTGGACGACCACCCGCCCGAGCAGATCGACCACGACGATGCCATCGACCGACGCCTCCAGCGTGGCGCTCAACATCGACGCGGTGGCGGCCAGTGCCTGGGTCTGGCCCTCCAGCGCGGCCTTGGCCTGGCGCAGCTCGTCCTCGGATTTGCGCAGCAGCCGCAGCACGCTGACCGAGGTCTGCATCGCCGACTCGCGCAGCGCGGCGAGGTTGCTGCTGTCGGCCGGGGGCGGGGGCGGGGGCTTGTCCATCGCTGAGGGCTCCGGTGTCGTCAAGGCCCGGCGCGGGCGGCCAGGCGGTCACTGGCCAGGCGGGTGCCCAGCACCCGGGCCTGGATCTTGGCAAAAGCCGTGTCACGGCTGGTGGAGATGTCGTCGCTGAAGGGCGCAAATCCACAGTCGTCGGTGGTACCCAGCTGCTGCAGCGGAATGTATTCGGCAGCTTCGAGCACCCGCGCGCACACCTCCTCGGGGGTGTCGACGTGCGGGTTGAGCGGGTCGACGACGCCGATGTAGGCCGTCTGCCAGGGCTTGAGGTGGCGTGCGATGAGGGCCAGCACACGCCGGCGGTCGGGCTCGCGCGCCAGCGCAATGAAAAACTTGCTCGCCTGCAGCTCAAACAGGCTGGGCAGCAGCAGGGCGTAGTCAACGTCGGCGCTGTGGGTGGAGTCGCAGTCGCCGCCCGGGCAGGTGTGGATGCCGATGCGCTGGCGATCTTCGGCGCTGAAGCGCCTCAGCGCCATGTTGTTCAGCTCGACGAAGCTCTCCAGCAGGGCGCCGCTGGGATCGAGCTTGTGCGCCAGCCGGCCCTCGGTGAAGTCGACCTGCACGGTCGGCGCGCCCAGCGCCAGGCAGGCGCGGATCTCCGCCTCGCACTGGTCCACCAGGTCGGCGATAAAGCGGTCGCGCGGGTAGTCGGGCAGGTCTTGCGGCGGGTAAAACAGGCTCAACGCCGACGGCGAAATCACCGCCTGCTTGACAGCGCAGCGGCTGTGCTTGAGCGCATACGCCAGGTAGTCGTCGCCGCGGTGCAGGTAGCGGAACGGGCCTGCGGTCAGGCGTGGCCACTGCCGGAAGTGGTCAACAAACTGCAACTTGAAGCCATCGGGCGCCAGGTTGGGCGCACCGTGCACGCAGTAGGTGGCAAAGTTGTGGTACTTGCGCTGCTCACCGTCGCTGATGACCGGCGAGCCGGTGGCCTCAAAGCGCTTGAGGGTGTCGGCGATGGCGTCGTCGTACAGGGCGTCGAGCGCGGCGCGGTCGATGTCGCCCCGCTCGTGGGCACGGACTGCCTCGATCAACGCAAGTGGCCGAGGGATGCTGCCCACGGGCTCGGTGGGAATCGTCAATGTGTGCATCGCGCAACCCTGGGTTGTGGCGGCGCAGCCAACCGCCGCGATATTGCCTTCGCCATCGTATCGCGCTTGGGCGCGCCCAGTTTGTTCGCCAGCACACCCCGAGCAGCAGGCCGCAGGACGGTCGCACCCTTTGCGACCACCATGACAATATTTCAGCTCACTTCGCCGGCAGACACCCGCCGCACCGGTTCAGGCAGCAGCGCCCGGCCCCACTACAGTTGCCGCTTCAACCTCGACCGGGAGCCCGCTTGTCCGACGCCGCCGACCATCCCAACCAGTTCAGCCTGTTGCGGCAACGCCGTTTTGCACCGTTTTTCTGGACCCAGTTCCTGGGTGCGGGCAACGACAACCTGTTCAAGTTTGCGTTCACCGTGATGGTGACGTACCAGCTGCAGGTGGCCTGGCTGCCGCCGGCGCTGGCCGGGCTGGTGATCGGCGCGCTGTTCATCCTGCCGTTTGTCTTGTTTTCGGCCACCAGCGGCCAGCTGGCCGACAAACTGGAGAAAACCCGCATCATCCGTTTCGTCAAGAACCTGGAAATCGCCATCATGGTGGTGGCAGCCGTTGGCTTCATGACCCACAACGTGGCGCTGTTGCTGGGGTGCGTGGCGATGATGGGGCTGCATTCCACGCTGTTCGGGCCGGTCAAGTTTGCCTACCTGCCGCAACACCTGTCCGAGCGCGAGCTCACCGGCGGCAACGGCATGGTCGAGATGGGCACCTTCGTGGCCATCCTGCTGGGCCAGGTGGCGGGCGGGCTGCTGATTGCCGTGCCTGGCGTGGGCGCTACCTGGGTGGCGGTGGCCTGCATGGCGGTGGCGCTGCTGGGCCGCTGGGTGGCGCAGCGGGTGCCGCACTCACCGGCCACCGACCCCACGCTGCGCATCAACTGGAACCCGTTCACCGAAACCTGGCGCAACCTGGTGCTGGCGCGCGAGAACATCGTGGTCTTCCGCTCGCTGCTGGGCATCTCGTGGATGTGGTTCTTCGGCGCGGTGTTCCTGGCCAACTTTCCGGCCTTTGCCAAAGAGGTGCTGCACGGCGACGAGCATGTGGCTTCGCTGCTGCTGGTGGTGTTTTCGGTGGGCATAGGCGCAGGCTCGCTGCTGTGTGAGCTGGTGTCGCGCCGGCATGTGGAAATCGGCCTGGTGCCGGCCGGCGCCATCGGCATGAGCGTGTTCGCGGTGGATCTTTACTTTGCCTCGCGCAACCTGCCGCCGTCGGGCCTGCTGACGGTGGGCGCCTTCATCGCCCAGCCGGCGCATTGGCGGGTGATGGCCGACCTGGCGCTGCTGGCGCTGTTTGCCGGGCTCTACAGCGTGCCGATGTACGCGCTGATCCAGTTGCGCAGCCAGCCGTCGCACCGGGCACGCATCATCGCGGCCAACAACATCCTCAACGCGCTGTTCATGATTGTCAGCTCGGTGGGCGCGGGGGCCATGCTGGGCGCGGGCTTCACGGTGCCCGAGGTGTTTCTGGCCACCGCGGTGCTCAACGCACTGGTCGGCGCCTACATCTTCTTGGTAGTACCCGAGTACCTGCTGCGCTTCGTGGCCTTTTTGCTGTCGCGCCTGCTGTACCGCTTCAAGGTGGTGGGCGATGAACACCTGCCCACCACCGGCGCGGCCATCGTGGTGTGCAACCACACAAGCTATGTGGACGCGCTGCTGCTGATGGCCGCCAGCCCGCGGCCGATGCGCTTTTTGATGGACCACCGCATCTTTGCCGTGCCGGTGCTGGGCTGGTTGTTCAAGCTGGCCAAGGCCATTCCGGTGGCGCCGCAGGCCGACAACCCCGCTGCCTATGCCGCCGCCTTCGAGGCCGCCGACCGGGTGCTGGCCGCAGGCGACCTGCTGTGCCTGTTTCCTGAAGGCGGCATCACCCGCGACGGCAGGCTGCAGCCGTTCAAGGGCGGCGTGATGAAGATCTTGCAGCGCCGGCCGGTGCCGGTGGTGCCGGTGGCGCTGCACCAGCTGTGGGGCTCGTACTTTTCGCGCATCGAGGGCGGCGCGGCGATGGTGGCGCCGCTGCGGCGCGGTGCCTTCAGCCGGGTGGCCCTGGTGGCCGGCCCGGCGCTGGCGCCCGCGGATGTCACGCCCGAGCTGCTGCACGCCCGGGTGCAGGCCTTGCTGGCGCAGGCGCTGCCGGATTGATCAATCGAAAAGCCGTGCGCTTTGCCGCACATCGGGCTGCGGCGCCCACCACGAAGGGGGGCAGCGGGTGGGGCACAGGACAGATACAGTCTGAAACATCTCAGCCGGATTGACGGCAGTGGTCCGCCTGCCGGCCGCCGCCGCCCACACCACACCCCATGAACCTCACCCGCGCCGCCTGGCTGCGCCTGTTGCCCTTCGTTGCCTTCATGGTGCTGCTGGCGCTGCGCGGCATGGCGCCGGCCGACAACCGCTGGGGTTTCGACACCCGCTGGCTCTACGCATTGAACCTGCTGGTGGTGGGCGGCATGCTGCTGGCCTGGTGGCGCGAGTACGGCGAATTGGCCTGGCAAAACGCGCCCACGGCCCGCGAATGGGCGCTGGCGGTTGCCGTCGGCCTGGCGGTTTTTGCGCTGTGGATCCAGCTGGATGCGCCGTGGATGCAGATTGGCG
>JBKJKU010000107.1:0-9780 GCA_046597355.1 Aquabacterium sp. | reverse complement strand
GAATCTGCATGTCTTCACCACCGGGCGTGGCACGCCCTACGGTTTGGCCGAAGTGCCGGTGATCAAGGTGGCCACGCGCAGCGACCTGGCGCGTCGCTGGCACGACCTGATGGGTGTCAACGCCGGCACCATCGCCGATGGCACGGCCACGATTGAAGACGTGGGCTGGGAGTTGTTCTGGCTGATGCTGGATGTCGCCAGCGGCCGCAAAAAAACCTGGGCTGAACAGTGGAAGCTGCACAACGCGCTGGTGCTGTTCAACCCGGCGCCGGTGACCTGACGCACCGGATCGCCGAGACCTGGGCCGAAGCCCCTGCGCCGCCAGAGCGGCTCGACGAGGAAGTCGAACACATGGCGGTGGCCAGAAAGGGCTGAGCAGCGCGGTGACGGCAACATCTGCCTTGAAACCATCCGTTTTTGCTTGAAATTGATATCAAATCAGGCTCCAGCGCAGGCAATTAAAGCGTTAACAGCTATTTAATCAATAGCACCAGCCAGGCGAAGCCAATGCGCAAGCCCACCGGATTTCGGGACCAGCCCTACCTATCTGGCCGGCCGGATCCGGAATACGGCGGTGCAAAGTCCGGCATCGGGACGCCGAGGGGGTTGCCCTGTTTTGGCAGGACTCCATTCACCTGAGGGCTTGCAAGCGCCGGGTTCAAGCCACCGCAGCTTTCAGCTGCAGCGCAGCAATCTCATCGGCCGCGTAGCCCAGGCGCGCCAGCACCTCGGCCGTGTGCTCGCCCTTGCGCGGCGGCTGCAGGCGCACGCCCAGACGCTCGCCCTCCATCGTGAACGGCAACAGCGTGGTCTTGGCGGTTTGCCCGGCGCGCTCGCCATCGGGCAGGGTGATGTCGGCCAGCCCGCCGGTGGCCAGCAGGTGTTCGTCGTCATAGAGCTCTTCGGGCCGGCGAATTGGCGCAAAAGGCAGCCCGACTTTTTCGAACAGCGCCGACAAGTCGGCCGCACTGCGGCGGGCCAGCCGCTCGCGCAGCACGGGCATCAGTGTGGGGCGCGCGTGGACCCGCTGGTTGTTGGTGGCCCATTGCGGATTGGCCAGCAGATCCGCAAAACCCAGCGCGGTGCAAAACGTGGCCCACTGCGCGTCGCTGACGGCGGCCAGAAAAATCTGCGCGCCATCTTTCACCGTGAAAACGTCGTAAACCGCCCAGGCCGAAATGCGGTCGGGCATCGGCGATGCCGCCTGGCCGGTCACCGCGTACTGCATCATGTGCTGGCCGACCAGGAACACATTGTTTTCATAAAGCGCACTTTGCACTTCCTGGCCCTTGCCGGTGACGCCGCGCTGGATCAGCGCACCCAGCGCACCGATCGCGCCGAACATGCCGCCCATGATGTCGTTGACGCTGCTGCCCGCCCGCAGCGGGTCGCCCGGCCGCCCGGTCATGTACGCCAGGCCGCCCATCATCTGAACCACTTCATCGAGCGCGGTGCGGTGTTCGTACGGGCCGGGCAAAAAGCCCTTGTGGCTGACATAGATCAGCCGGTCGTTGACCCTGGAGAGCGCCGCGTAGTCGAGCCCGTACTTGGCCATGGTGCCGGGCTTGAAGTTCTCCAGCACCACGTCGGCGCTGGCCGCGAGCCTGCGCGCAACGGCCGCGCCATCCGGGGTGTGCAGATCAATCGCGATGCTTTTCTTATTGCGGTTGAACATCGGGAAAAAGCCCGCTCCCGCACCGAGCAGGTGCCGCGTGCGGTCGCCCCCGATCGGCTCGACCTTGATGACCTCGGCGCCCATGTCGGCCAGCACCATGCCACAGGTCGGGCCCATGACCATATGGGTGAATTCGACCACGCGCAGACCGGCCAACGGCTGGGATGCGCCTTGCCCTGTCGGCAGACCGGCCAGCGGCTGGGACGCGACTTTTGCCGGGCCCCGGCCGGCTTCACGAATGATCGCGTCAGTCTTTAGCCCGGCAGAAAGGGAAACGTCAGACAGCGGCAGGCTCCAATTCCAGATAGTCACGAGAGCTTTTCAAGCATCAAAAACGCCTCTGGCGCAGGTGATACATAAGTGAGTAGCTATTATTTTTATAGTCTCGCGCCATTCGAGTCAATCACCTCAGCGGCTTATTTCAGCCAGCCGCGCCGACGGAAGTACCACATCGGCACCAGCGCACTGGCGACCATCAGCGCCACCGTGTAGGGATAAGCGACGGGACCCAGAAATTCAAGCTCGGGAAATTTCAGGTTCATGCCGTAGACGCTGGCGATCAGCGTCGGCGGCAGCAGCGCGACGCTGGCGACCGAGAAGATCTTGATGATCTTGTTCTGGTTGATGTTGATGAAACCGACCGTCGCGTCCATCAAAAAGTTGATCTTGTCGAACAGGAAGGCGGTGTGCGAGTCGAGCGAATCGATGTCGCGCAGAATCTGCCGCGCTTCCTCGAACTGCTCGGCGTTCAGCATCTTGCTGCGCATCATGAAGCTGACGGCGCGGCGCGTATCCATCATGTTGCGGCGAATGCGGCCGTTCAGGTCTTCGTGGCGGGCGATGGCGCTGAGCACCACGCCGGCGAGCGCATCGGTCATGTCGCCTGACAGCACCTGCGCGCTGACTTTCTCGAGCTCGACGTAAATGTTCTCCAGCGTGTCCGCTGAATACTCGGCGTCGGCGTCAAACAATTTGAGCAGCACTTCCTTGGCGTCCTCGATCAGCCCTGGCGCGCGGCGCGCGCGCATGCGCAGCAGCCTGAAGACCGGCACGTCTTCGTCGTGAATCGAAAACAGCACGCCCTTGCTCTTGAGGTCGTCGTTGACCAGATTCAGGATGAAGGCCACCCGTACCGTACGCGGCTCGTCCGCGTCGGCAATCAGGAAGTCGGACCGGATGTGCAGCTCGCCGTTGTCCTCTTCGTAAAAACGGGCTGACTCTTCGAGGTCGTCATCGACGATGTTGTCAGGGATCGTCAGCCCGAAATGCGCCGCGATCCAGCCCTTTTCTATCGCCATCGGCGACTCAAGATCAACCCACACCGGCTGCACACCGGCCAGCATGTCAGGGCTTGTAATCTCCTGCTGCACCAGCCGGCCTTGGGCCAGCGTGAACACATTGAGCATCCGTTTCTCCGACGCGCTCAGTTTGCGCGCTTCTCCAGCGCTTTGCGGCGACCCTGGGCGGGTGGCCGGCGGTGGTATCCAAGGGGGGGAACTGCAGACCGCCTCACCCCAGAACCAGCCTGGAGCGGACGGTCACCGAGGGTGACTGGCGTCCAAAACGTTGCTCCGTAAAGAAGATGGAAAGATTATGTCATCGCCACCGAAGGCAGCTGTGCCGGCGCAACCGCAGAAGCGGTGTGGATCTCGGCCGGGCTCAGACTTCCGGCATCAGTCGCTCGATCGTCTCGATCAATTGCAGCGGGCTGAAGGGCTTGATGAGGTAGTCGTCGGCGCCGGCATGCTGGCCGGCGTCGCGGTCCTTGACCTGCCCACGCGCGGTCAGCAGCACCACCCGCGTGCCTTGCAAGGTCGGGTTGGCACGCACCTGGGAACACACCTGCAGGCCGTCCAAATCGCCCGGCATCATCACGTCAAGCAGCATCAGGTCGGGTACGACCTCGGCCGCCATGCGCAAACCCTCGGCGCCATCGGCCGCCTCAAAGATCTCGTAGGGCTCGAACTCCAGCGTCATCCGGATCAATTTGCGGATATCGGCCTGGTCTTCGACGATCAATACTCGTTTCATGGCGGAAGCCCGAGGGGCCGGCGGGAAGGCATGAAAACCATTGTCAGCGCCGCGCAACTTGCACCCAGCGGTGAATGCGTGAGGCTTTACACGCCGTGCGTCACCGCCAGGCTGTCGATCCGGGCCCTCACCAGGATTTCGATCTCGTCGAAGGGGACGGGCTTGTGAAACACCCTGACACCGTCCGGCAAACCCCCTCGGCTTTCGATTTCCTCGGCCGACAACGCGGTCACGACAACGATCTCCATGCCGTCGAACGCCGGGCTGACACCGCGCAGCGACGCGATCATCTTGAACCCGTCCATGCCGGGCATGTTGAGGTCGGTCACCAGCAGGTCCGGGCAGTGCTGCCCCATCAACAGCAGCGCCTCGAAGCCGTTGCCAGCCGCCGTCAGGTTCAGCGGCAGATCCCAGCCACCGATCACCAGCGAGAACAGGCGCAGCAGTTCGGGCTCGTCCTCGACGACCATGACCTGCAGCCGCCCGTCGTTTGCCGGTGTTGGCAGCGCGGGCAGCACCGGCAGGGGCGAGGTACCCGACAAGGCCGTCGTGCGCTCATCGATCAGGCGTTCCACGGCAAGCCGAGAAATGCGCCGGTGTCCGCCGGCCGTCTTCCAGGCCGGCAGAACACCGCCCTCGACCCAGAGTTGCACCGTGCGCAACGCGACGCCCAGGCGTTCAGCGGCCTCGCGGGTCGACAGTACGTCGTCGTTGGTTGCGCTTTTTCTCATTCTGATGCCAGCTCTGCCGCCCTGTTGTGTGCCGCTCCGGCCGCCATCAGACCGGCGGGAACGCCACGTTTTGAATCCGAACGCCTCTCGGTGCGACCACATTTCTTGCCAGCTCCCACTGATCCGGAAGCTTTTTGCACTTTAACGGGTTTGGCCTGCGGCATCAGGGCCACGTCCCGGCGTCAGGCCAGCGATGCGTGACCGGTTGTTACAGCACTGTCCCACCAATTGATGATGCAACTGTCCCGAGTTCTCGGCATATCCGCACGCCTGATCGCGCGCCACACACTTGTCACAGCCCCAAAAACAAGCGCACACTGGGGCCGGACGGGTTGCATCTTGCTGGCTGCAGTCCAGGCGGTTGTCTCCCGTCTTGTTTCCGACAAACACCATTGAAAGGATGCTCTGATGAACCTGACGATCAGCGGACACCACCTGGACGTGACACCCGCCCTCCGTGAGTACGTGCTCACCAAACTGGACCGGGTGACCCGGCACTTTGATCAGGTGGTCGATATCAATGTGCTGCTGACAGTGGAAAAGCTCAAGGAGAAGGAGCGACGGCAAAAGGCCGAAGTGACGCTCCATGTCAAGGGCAAGGACATCTTCGTGGAGCAGTCCCATGAAGATTTGTATGCGGCCATCGACCAGTTGATGGACAAATTGGACCGTCAGGTCTGCCGCCACAAGGACAAGCTGCAGGATCACCACCACCCGGCAGCCAAGCGACTGGACGTTGGCGTGGTCTGACCATCCGCCGCACACGCACGACGGCTCCTGCGGGAGCCGTTTTTGCGCCGACTGCGGCGCCGTGACAACATCCCGCAGATGGGGGTGGCGTCCACATTGCAGTGCAGACGCGCGTTTCTATAATCATTTTCTTGTCACAGGTCCTGTGACAGCGTCGGCATTCCTCGGCGCTGTTGCCGGGGAACGCCATGAACCGTCTCGCCGCCATCCTGCCCGCCACCAACGTCTTGGTGGATGTGGAGGCCACCAGCAAAAAGCGCGCCTTTGAGCACGCTGGCATGCTGTTTGAAAACCACCACGCCATTGCCCGCGCCACCGTGACGGACAACCTGTTCGCGCGCGAACGCCTGGGGTCTACCGGGCTGGGGCACGGGGTGGCGATCCCGCACGGCCGCATCAAGGGCTTGAAAAACCCGCTGGCAGCGGTGATCCGGGTGGCGCAGGCGATCCCGTTCGACGCGCCGGACGACGAGCCCGTTGGCCTGCTGATCTTCTTGCTGGTGCCCGAGGCGGCGACGCAGCGGCACCTGGAAATCCTGTCCGAAATCGCCGAGATGTTGTCCGACCGCGATCTGCGCGAGCGGTTGAAGGCCGCCGAAGATGCCACAGCACTGCACAAGCTGATCGCCGACTGGGCGCCTTTGAAGTCGGTGGCGTGAGCGCCAGCCCGGCACGGCGCGACGGCAGCCCTCCACCGCGATGAAGCCCACCTCGATCAGTGCCGAAGCGCTGTTTGAAGCGCAGCGTGAACTGCTGCACTGGGAGTGGATCGCCGGTCACGCCCATCCTGAGCGCCGCTTTGACGAAGCCGCCGTGCGCGACGCGCAATCGGCCGCCGACCTGGTCGGCTACCTGAACTACATCCACCCTTACCGGGTGCAGATCGTCGGCCGGCGTGAGGTGGCCTACCTGTCGCTGGCCACGCCGGAGGACCAGGAGCGCCGCATCTCACGCATCGTCGCGCTCGAGCCGCCGGTGCTGATCGCCGCCGATGGCGTGACGCCGCCGGACCGGCTGGTGGCGATGTGCGACCGGGCCGAGATCCCGCTTTTTGTCACGACCGAATCCGCCGGGCAGGTGATCGACATCGTGCGCGCCTACCTGGCGCAGTTGTTTGCCGAGCGCACCACCCGCCACGGCGTGTTCATGGACATCCTGGGTCTGGGCGTGTTGCTGACCGGTGAATCCGGCCTGGGCAAGAGCGAGCTCGGGCTGGAGCTGATCTCGCGCGGCCACGGCCTGGTCGCCGACGACGCGGTGGACCTGTACAAGATCACGCAAAGCGCGCTCGAGGGCCGCTGCCCGGCTCTGCTGCTGAACTTGCTGGAAGTGCGCGGTATCGGCCTGCTCGACATCCGGGCGATCTTTGGCGAAACGGCTGTGCGCCGCAAGATGCGGCTCAAGCTGATCGTGCACCTGGTGCGCAAGGAGACGATGGAGCGCGAGTTCGAGCGTCTGCCCTACGAGCCGCTGTACGACGACATCCTCGGCATCCCGGTGCGCAAGGCCGTGATCACGGTGGACGCCGGCCGCAACCTGGCGGTGCTTGTCGAGGCCGCGGTGCGCAACACCATCCTGCAACTGCGGGGCATCGACACCTACCAGGAGTTCATCGAGCGCCACCAGCGCGCGATGCAGCAGCCCGACAACTGAGGCGCCGCCACGCGCCCGGTCAGTCCGGCCTTACTTGGTCCGGTGCGGGCAGGCGGGTTTGTTGCAAACGGCATACAGCGACAGCGCATGGTCCTGCAGATCGAAGCCGCGGGCGATCGCCACGGCCCGCTGGCGCTGCTCGATCTCGGGGTCGAAAAACTCTTCGACGCGGCCGCAAGTCAGGCACACGAGGTGGTCGTGGTGCTGGCCCTCGTTGAGCTCGAACACCGACTTGCCCGATTCAAAGTGACTGCGTGACAGCAGCCCGGCCTGCTCAAACTGCATCAGCACCCGGTACACCGTGGCCAGGCCGACATCGGCGCCGTCCTGCAGCAGGGCCTTGTAGACGTCCTCGGCGGTCATGTGGCGCTGCGCCGTGCGCTGGAACACCTCCAGGATCTTGATGCGCGGCAGCGTGGCCTTCAAGCCGCTGCTTTTGAGTTCGTCGGCGTGCGTCATGGTGGGTTGGCGGTGGGTTGATGGCGGGCCTGCCGCCGGTGCAGCCAGTGCTGCGGGGTGGATGGCTAGAATCGGTGGATGATAGTCAGCGGCCTGCGCAACGCCCTCGCGCATCCTGGCTACACCGCAGCTACACCGCAGATACACCGCATTTCCACCGCATGGCAGGCCCATTGACACTCCCCACTCTTGTACGCAGTGCCGCCATGCTGGGTGTCGCAGCGGCGCTGGCCGGCTGTTCCGCGCTGCCGTCCCTGCCATCCCTGCCGTCGATGACCACCGGTGGCAACCTGCTCGGCGTCATCACACCCTACCGCATGGACATCGTGCAGGGCAATGTGGTGACCCGTGAACAGGCCGCGCAGATCAAGCCCGGCATGACACGCACGCAAGTGCGCGACATCCTGGGCTCGCCGATGCTGACCGACGTGTTCCATGCCGACCGCTGGGACTATGTCTTCACCATCGTACGGCCCGGCACTGAACCGCAGCGCCGCACCATCGTGGCCACTTTCAAGGGTGACCAGCTGGAAAAGCTGGATGCGCCCGAGCTGCCGACCGAGCAAGAATTTGTTGCCTCCATCAGCCGGGTGCGGGCCAGCGGCAACCCGCCGCGGCTGGAGTTGAGCCCCGAGCAGAAAAAAGCCCTGCCCCTGCCGCCCACGCCGGCGGTCGAGACAGTGGTGCCCATGGGCGCGCTGCGCAGCTACCCGCCCCTCGAACCGTCATGACACCCGAGCGCTTGCGCATCGCGGTTGCCGGCACGTCCGGACGCATGGGGCGCATGCTGGTGGACGCGGTGCTGGCGGCGCCGGATTGTCAGTTGGTGGGGGCGCTCGATGTCGCGACCAGCCCGGCGCTGGGCCAGGACGCCGGCGCCCCGGCGGGCCAGCACACCGGCGTGCTGATCACCAGCGACCTGCGTGCGGGCCTGGACAACGCGCAGGTGCTGATCGATTTCACCCGGCCCGAGGGCACGCTGGCGCACTTGGCCGTGTGCCGGGCGCTGGGTGTCAAGGCGGTGATCGGCACCACCGGCTTCAGCCCGGCGCAAAAAGCCGAGGTCACGGCGCACGCGCAGCACATCGCCTTGATGATGGCGCCCAACATGAGCGTGGGCGTGAACGTGATGCTCAGGCTGTTGGACCAGGCGGCGCGAGCGCTCAACACCGGCTTTGATATCGAGGTGATCGAAGCGCACCACCGCCACAAGGTCGATGCCCCCAGCGGCACCGCGCTGCAGATGGGCGAGGTACTGGCCACGGCGCTGGGCCGCGAGCTGAAGGATTGCGCGGTCTACGCGCGCCACGGCGTCACCGGCGAGCGCGACCCGTCCAGCATCGGCTTTGCCACCATCCGCGGTGGCGACATCGTGGGCGAGCACACCGTGCTGTTTGCCGGCACCGGCGAGCGCATCGAGATCACGCACAAAAGCGCCAGCCGTGTCAGCTATGCCCAGGGCAGCCTGCGGGCAGCGCGATTCCTGGCCGGCCGTGCCACCGGCCTGTACGGCATGAACGACGTGCTCGGCCTGGCATGACACACCACCCGGCCCGCATACCTGGCGCGGCGACGCACCGTTGCGCTGCAGTGGACGTGCGGCCATGGACGGCCTGAGCACCTTCTGGGCCGAGAGCGACGCCATCGGCCGTGTGGTGGTGGCGCTGCTGCTGGGCATGTCGGTCAGCGCCTGGGTGCTGATCTTCTGGAAAGGCTGGGTGCTGCAGCGGGCCCGCCATGACATCGCCCGTGCGGTGCCGGTCTTCTGGGCCGCCGACACGCTGGCCGCGGGCCGCGCCCGCCTGGACGCACTCGACCGTGAGCACGTGCTGCTGCCGCTGCTGGACGCCGCCAGCACACCCGACGCCGCCGGCACCTTGGCCACCCGCGCCAGCAGCGGGTCGCAACTGACCCGACGGCTGCGCGATGCGCTGCACCGCGGCCTGTCGCACCTGCAATTTGGCCAGGTGCTGCTGGCCTCGATCGGCAGCACGGCGCCGTTCATCGGCCTGTTCGGCACGGTCTGGGGTATCTACCACGCGCTGCTGAGCATCTCGGCCGCCGGCACGATGACGATCGACAAGGTGGCCGGCCCGGTCGGTGAGGCGCTGATCATGACCGCCGCCGGTCTCGCCGTGGCGATCCCCGCGGTGCTGGGATACAACGTCTTTGGTCGTCTGATCGGGCGCATCGAGGCCGATCTGGAAGGCTTTGCCCGCGATCTGCGCGAATTGCTGACGCATCTGCCGCCTTCCCTTGAGGCTGGCCGAGGCTTGCCCGCAGCGGCCTTTGGCGCCGCTTCGGCCGCGACCAGCGTCGGAGCCGACTAGCCATGAGCTTCGGTCGGCTCGAACGCACACCGGCGCCTCGGCCGATGAGCGAGATCAACATGACGCCGCTGGTGGACGTGATGCTGGTGCTGGTGGTGATCTTCATCATCACGGCGCCGTTGCTGGCCAGCTCGATCCGGCTCGACCTGCC
>JBKJKU010000110.1:0-9153 GCA_046597355.1 Aquabacterium sp. | reverse complement strand
GGCGCGGTCGCTCAGCACCCACGTCTGGCAGGTTTCAGGCCAAAAAACGAAAGGCAGCCCAGAGCCGATTCCCACCCCTCAGTGCGCGTTGGACCCCCGATGCGCCCAGCCGGTCAGGCGGCGCTCCAGCACTGAGAACAACTCGTACATTCCCATGGCCATCGCGCCTACCACCACCAGGCCGGCAAAGGCCAGGCCCATTTGCATCGAGCTGCCGGCCGACACCAGCAGGTAGCCGATGCCCTCGTTGCTGGCTGTCATCTCGCTGACCGTGGTGCCGACAAACGCCAGCGTGATCGCCACCTTGAGCGAGCCAAAGAAGTACGGCATGGACCTGGGCAGCCCCACCTTCACCAACACATCCCAGCGCTTGGCGCCCAGTACCCGAAGCACGTCTTCCAGCTCGGGCTCCAGCGTGGCCAGACCGGTGGCGATGTTGACGGTGATCGGAAAAAACGAGATCAGGAAGGCAGTCAGCATGGCCGGGCCGACGCCAATGCCGAACCACACCACCAGGATCGGCACGAAGGCGGCCTTGGGCAGGGCGTTGAAGCCGGTCATCAGCGGGTAGATCGCGGCATAGGCCAGGCGAGAGCTGCCGATCAAAAAGCCCAGCAGCACGCCCACCACGATCGCCAGGCCAAAGCCTGCCATCGTCACCCAGTAAGTGCGCCAGGCGTGCTTGGCGATCTCGCCCTTGAACTCCAGCAACTGCTGCCAGATGCGCGCCGGGCTGGGGAAGATGAACTCGCTGACGTTGAACGCCGAGCAGATGCCCTGCCACAGCAGCAGCGTGGCCAGCAGCAGGATCCAGGGCGACCCGCGCTGCAGCCGTTTGGACGCGATCATGGGCTGACTCCGCCACCGGTCTGGCCCGATACGGCGCCAAAGTGGCTGCCGAACGGGTTACGCACCGCGCCGATGTGGCCGCGCAGCTCATGCACAAGCTCGGTGAACTGCGGGGTGTAGGTGATCTCGAGGTCGCGGGGGCGCGGCAGGTCGATCTCGCGCCGCACCACCATGCGGCCCGGGCTCCTGCTCATCACGTAGACCGTGTCGGCCAGGAACACGCTCTCGCGCAGGTCGTGCGTGACCAGGATGACATTGAATTTTTGCGCCGCTTGCAAGTCGCGCAGCGCGCACCACAGTTCTTCGCGGGTAAAGGCGTCGAGTGCGCCAAAAGGCTCGTCCAACAACAGCAGCTTGGGCTCGTGCACCAGCGCACGGCACAGGCTGGCGCGCTGCTGCATGCCGCCGGAGAGCTGCCAGGGGAACTTGTCCTCGTAGCCGCCCAAGCCCACGTTTTGCAGCAGGGTGCGGGCCTTGTGCTCGTACTCGGCGCGTTTGGCCTTCAAGTTGGACCGGTAGGGCTCGACGATCTCCAGCGGCAGCATCACGTTGGCCAGCGTGGTGCGCCAGGGCAGCAGGCTGGGTGCCTGGAAAGCCATGCCGGTGATTTTGAGCGGGCCGGTCACTGGCTGGCCGGCGATCGTGACCGCGCCCTTGCTGGGGCGTTTCAGGCCGGTCGCCAACTTCATGAAGGTGGACTTGCCGCAGCCCGACGGCCCGACGATGGCAATGAACTCGCCCAACCCGACCTGCAGGTTGATGTCTTCGACCGCAAACTGGCCTTGGGCCAGCAACTCGTCGTTGTAGGCCAGCCAGACCTGGCTGAAGTCGACAAACGGGGCGGCTGCGACGCTCACTGCTTGGCTGGCTTGGCCGGTTTGGCCGCCGCAAAGATGTCGCGTTCGGCCGCCGTTGGCAGGTAACTGCCGTTCCAGACCGCATCCGGGTTGATGCGGCCCTTGGTGGCGTAGGCGTCGGCGACCTGGCTGGCCATCAGCGCCAGGCGCGGGCCTTTGACGTCGCCAAAGCCTTCCACCTTGGCATCGGCAGTGGCAATGGCCGAATCGATCGCCAGGCGCAACCGGCGCTCTTCCAGGTCGGCGTTGACGATGCCGTCGCGCTCCTTGACCACCGCGGTGGCCGCCTTGGGGTCGGCAATCACCTGCTTGGCGCCTTTGGCAAAGGCGCGCAAAAAGGCTTTGACGGCCTCGGGGTTCTTCTTGAGGAAGTCTTCGCCCACGATGATGGCGTTGCCATAGAGCTTGACGCCGTGCTGCGGAAACAACTGCACCGCAACATCGTCGGCCTTGATGCCTCGGGCTTCCAGGTTGAGCAGGCTGGTGAAGTAAAAGCCGGTGATGGCGTCCACGTCACCGCGGGCCAGCATGGTCTCGCGCAACGGCGGGTCCATGCTGACCCAGTTGACCGCGCCGATGCCGTTGGCCTTCTGGAAGATCGGAAAGGCGCGGCGGCCGGCGTCGAACACCGGTGCGCCCAGCTTCTTGCCGGCCAAGTCGGCGGGGAACTTGATGCCGGTCTTCTTGAGCGAAAAAACCGCCGCCGGCGTGTTGTTGTAGACCATCATCACCGCCACCGGCTTGTTCGGCGCCGTGGGGTTGTTGGCGTGGAACTCCATCAACGCGGCCAGGTCGGCAAAGCCCATGTCGTAGGTGCCCGAGGCCACCCGGTTCACCGCATTGCCCGAGCCGTTGCCGGCGTCCACCGTGACATTGAGCTTTTCCGCCTTGAACAGACCCTGGGCCACCGGCAGCAGAAAAAAAGCACTCGGTCCTTCAAAACGCCAGTCAAGCTGGAACTTGATCGGCGTTTCCTGGGCTTGGCTTGGGGTCGGCAGGGCTGCCAGCAAGACGGCGGCCAGCGGCAGCGCCAGCAGTGCCAGCAGTGCTGAGCGGCGGGCGGGGCGGGAGGGGCTGAAAGCAAAACGGGAAAACATGGATTCTCCTGGAGAGGTCAGGCCTGTGACGGGATGGGGTTCATGGCATGCAAGTATCGTGCGCAGCCCGCGTGCCTGCGCGCGCTGGCTCGGGCGGGCTGGGCGGCCTTAGCCGATGACCTCAGGCCAATCGGTGTGAAACCACTGCCCCGCCGGCCGGTCGATGCGCTCATAGGTGTGGGCACCGAAAAAGTCGCGCTGCGCCTGCAGCAGGTTGGCCGACAAGCGCGCGCTGCGCAGGCTGTCGTAATAGGCCAGCGACGCACTGAACGCCGGCACGGGGATGCCGTGCAGCACCGCCTGCGCCACCACCGCGCGCCAGGCGGACTGGCTGCGGTTGAGCACCTGCTGGAAAAACGGCGCCAGCATCAGGTTGCTCAATGCCGGGTCGGCGCGGTAGGCCTCGGTGATCGGGTTCAGGAAGCGCGCCCGGATGATGCAACCGCCGCGCCAGATGCTGGCAATGGCACCCAGGTCCAGCGACCACTGTTTTTTGTCGCTCATCGTGCGCATCAGGTCCAGGCCCTGGGCGTAGCTGACGATCTTGCTGGCGTACAGCGCGTCATGCACCTGCGCCACCAGCGCAGCGCGGTCGGACTTGATCACCGGCTCAGGCCCGTGCAACACCTGGCTGGCCACCTCGCGCAGCGCTTTTTGTGACGACAGCACCCGGGCCTCGACCGCGGCATTGATGGTGCTGATGACCACGGCGTTTTCGGCCGCGTTCAGCTGGGTCCACTGGCCCGTGCCTTTTTGGCCGGCCTTGTCCAGGATCAGTTCGACCAGCGGTGCGCCGGTGTCCGGGTCGCGCTGGGCCAGTGCTGCGGCGGTGATCTGGATCAGGTAGCTCTGCAGGTCTCCGGCGTTCCAGTCGGCAAACACCGCAGCCATGTCGTCGCTGGACAACCCCGCTGCCTTCAGCAGGCTGTAAGCCTCGCAGATCAGCTGCATGTCGCCGTACTCGATGCCGTTGTGGATCATCTTGACGTAATGGCCTGCACCACCCGGGCCGATGTGCACCACGCAGGGCGTGCCGTCTACCTTGGCGGCAATTGCCTCGAAGATGGGCTGAAGCACGGTCCAGGTGGATGCTGGGCCGCCGGGCATGATGGACGGGCCCTTGCGGGCGCCTTCTTCACCGCCCGACACGCCCGCGCCCACAAAGCGCAGGCCCAGCGGGGCAAGCCAGGCGTCGCGCCGCTCGGTGTCTGAGTACAGGCTGTTGCCGCCGTCGATGATGATGTCGTCGGGCGACAGCAGTGGGATCAGCTGCTCGATCACCGCGTCCACTGCCGCGCCCGCCTTGACCATCAGCATCACCTTGCGCGGCCGGGCCAGGCTTTGCACCAACGCGGGCAGCGTGGTGCAGGCGGTCAAGCGCTTGTCCGGGTGGGCCGCGACAAAAGCCTCGGTCACGGCCGGGCTGCGGTTGTAGACGCTGACGGCAAACCCCCGGCTCTCGATGTTGATCACCAGGTTCTGGCCCATCACCGCCAGGCCGATCAGGCCGAAATCGTTGAGTGGCTCGCTCATTCAGGCCTCCGCCGCGATCTGGCGCAGCGCCTGCTCGAACACCTCGACCGGCTGTCCGCCGGAGATCAGGTGCCGGTCGTTGATGATCACCGCCGGCACCGACTGGATGCCTTGCTGCTGGTAGAAGGCCTCAGCCTGGCGCACCTCGGCGGCAAAGCCGTCGCCCGCCAGCACGCTGCGGGCGGCCTCGGTGTCCAGCCCGGCAGCCGTGGTGGCGCCCAGCAGCACGTCCGGGTCGGACGGGTTTTGACCGTCGGTGAAGTAGGCTTTGAGCAGCGCATGCTTGAGATCCCGCTGCGCCGCGTCGCTTTGCAGCCCGGCCCAGTGCAACAGGCGGTGCGCGTCAAACGTGTTGTAGACGCGGCTGCGCTTGCCGACGCCAAAAGTAAAGCCCACCGACGCGCCACGCTGCCGGATCGCCTCGGTATTGGCGGCAATCTGCTGCGCGTTGATGCCGTACTTTTGGCTCAGGTGTTCAACGATCTCCTGGCCATCGGTGGACATCTGCGGGTTCAGCTCGAAGGGCTGGAAGTGCACTGTGGCCTGGATGTCCGGCGCCACGCGGGCCAGGGCCTGTTCCAGGGCGTTAAGGCCGATGGCGCACCAGGGGCAGGACACGTCGGACACAAAGTCAATCTTCATTTGGCAGGCTCCGGGGGACAGTCGCGCGGTGGGCGCTTGGGGGCGGATGGGCGGGGGCGGATAGGGTGTTCAGGGCAGCGTTGCCGTCAGCAAGCGGGCCAGGCGTGCCCCGGCCTTGACGATCTGCTCGCGCTGCAGGGCCGCGCGGGCTTGCCTGTAGGCCGGCTCGGCGGCCGTGGCGGGCCACTGGTCGGGCTTGACGCCGGGGATCTTGGCGCCAAACTTGAGCGGCGCGAAGGCCTTGCGCGCCACGTCCAGGGTGTCATTGGTCCAGGCCAGCGGCCAGGTGTCGGCGCTGCCGGTGGTGGCCGGCAGTTGTCGGGCCTCGGTCGCACCGGACCCATCCAGCACCCGGCTGCGTTGTGCGGGCGTGACCGTGTCCCACAACGTGTGCAGGTTGCTGCCTTCGATCATCAGGTTGTTGCCGCCGGCGTTGTCGTGGGCGTCGGCATCCGCCTGCGTGGCCGGGTCGATGGCCAGGCCGGCGTCGTCAAGGTAGATCGAGCCCACATGCAGCGGTTGGTGCAGATCGCCGATGTAATGCGCCAGCAGGCGCACCGCCTCGCGCTGGCCGACGATGTTGAACGGCGGGGACGACTTGGCAGTGGCCCTGCCGGTCTTGATCACGGCCACGGTGGCGGCTATGGCGTGCAGCAGGTCGATCCGGCTGGCGCCCGGCAAGGTGGCGTCGTACTGCGGTTTGGCCACCGAGATGTCGCTGAAGTGAAAGTTCTTGTGGCCGCATTTGCCGCGCGGTGCCTGCGCTTCACAGACCGCACTGTTGCGGCTGACAAAACCAATCAACGCCTTGTTGTTGGGGTCGGCGGCGAACAGGTCGCAGTCCTTGGCCCGCCACTTGTCAGCCTTGTCGAAAGTCCACACCCCATTGATGTGCTTCACCGATTTGGCGCAGTCGGCCCAGATGGCGGCGTTTTGCAGCGTGCCGCCCAGGATGGCCGCGACCCGCTTGCCAGTGGGCGTGCCCTTGATCAACTGGTCGGCAATGCCGCCGACCGACTCATGCCCGGCAGCGTTCCAGGCTGCAGCGGGGCCTGCCGCCACGGCGGTGATGGCCAGCCCGGCCAACCTGCAGCGCGTCCGGGCGCGCAGGGTGGAGTGTGGAGACGTCATGGCGATGCCTTTCGTGTCGAGGTGGGCCAGGTTCACGCACCGACCAACTGGGCAGCCAGCCGGTTGTGCTGCTCGACCAGCGGGCCCAGATCGAGCGTGACCAGCTGACCGTCTCGCACCACCACCCGGCCGTTGATGATGGTGTGGGTGGCCTGCGCGGGTGCGCACAACAGCAACGCCGCCACCGGATCATGCACCGCCCCGCCCGCAAAACCCAACCCCCGCAAATCGAACAAGGCCAGGTCGGCGGCCATGCCGGGTGCCAGGTGGCCGATGTCGTCGCGCCCCAGCACACGGGCGCCGCCGCGGGTGGCAGCCTCCAGCATGTTGCGCGCCGTCATCTCGGCCGGCCCGGTGTCGCAACCCAGCGGCTGCAGCGATTTGCCCACGCGTGCCAGCAGCATTGCGGTGCGGGCCTCGCCCAGCAGGTGGGCACCGTCGTTGCTGGCGCTGCCGTCCACGCCCAGGCCGACCGGCACGCCGGCGTCCAGCAGCTTGCGCACCGGGGCAATGCCCGAGGCCAGCCGCATGTTGCTGCAGGGGCAGTGCGCCACGCCGGTACCGGTGGCGGCAAAGCGCGCAATGCCAGCGGCGTCCAGCTTGACGCAGTGGGCATGCCAGACGTCGTCGCCCAGCCAGCCCACGCTGTCGGCGTATTCGGTCGGGGTTTGGTTGAACTTGGCGCGGCTGTAGGCGATGTCGTGGTCGTTTTCGGCCAGGTGGGTGTGCAGCCGGGTGCCCAGCGATCGGGCCAGCGCAGCCGAGTCGCGCATCAGCCCGCGGCTGACCGAAAACGGCGAGCACGGCGCCGCCACCACCCGCAACATGGCGTAGCGGCCGTGGTCGTGGTGCTGCTCGATGGCGCGCTGCGTGTCGCGCAGGATCGCCGGCTCGCGCTCGACCAGGCCATCGGGCGGCAGGCCACCGTCGCTTTCACCCACGCTCATGCTGCCGCGGGCGGCGTGAAACCGCATGCCGATCTCGCGGGCGCCGTCGATGCTGTCGTCCAGCCGCACGCCGTTGGGGTAGAGGTAGAGGTGGTCCGCGCTGGTGGTGCAGCCCGACAGCAGCAGCTCGGCCATGGCCACCTGGGTGCTGATGCGCACCATCTCGGGCGTCAGCCCTGCCCAGATCGGGTAGAGCGCCCGGAGCCAGCCAAACAGCTCGGCGTTTTGCGCGGCCGGCACGGCCCGGGTCAACGACTGGAACATGTGGTGGTGGGTGTTGACCAGGCCGGGCAGCACCGCGTGGCCGCGGGCGTTGATCACCTCATCGGCACGGGTGCCGGGCGGGCGCTCACCGGCCGGCCAGATGGCCTCGATCACGGCGCCGCGCACCAGCAGGCTGGCGCCGCGCAGTTCGCGCCGCTGGTCGTCCATCGTGGCGATCACCTCGGCGTCGGTGATCAGCAGGCTGCGTTGCGGGCTGGTCATATGCTGATCTTAGTGGCGCGGCTGGGCCTGTTTGCCCAGCCCCCGCCAAGCGATCTGCCTGCGGCCGTTTACCCTCACCCCCTTTAATTGGAGCCGCGCATGACCACGCACCTTGTCGCCCCCCGAATCCGCCGCAGCCTGCTGGCTGCCCTGGGCGCCGCTGGCGCAACCATGCTCTGGCCGCGTCTGGCCAGCGCGCAGGCGTGGCCGTCAAAGCCGATCCGCCTGGTGGTGCCGTTTGCGCCCGGCGGCAGCTCCGAGATCGTGGCCCGTGCCGTCGCTGCCGAGCTGGCCAAGATCCTGGGCCAGTCGGTCTACGTTGAGAACAAGCCCGGCGGCGGCGGCAACGTGGCGATGGGCGAGGTGGCCCGCGCCGACGACCAGCACACGCTGATCCTGGGCCACATCGGCACGCTGGCGGTCAACCCGTTCATCTTCGACAAATTGCCCTACGACCCGGCCAAGGACTTCCGCGCCATCAGCCTGCTGGCCAAGGTGCCCAGCCTGTACGTGGTGCCGGCCGATCTGCCGGCGCGCAACCTCAAGGACTTCATTGCACTGGCCAAGAGCAAGCCGGGCCGGCTGAACTACGGCTCGGCCGGCAACGGCAGCGCCGGCCACCTGGCGATGGAATACCTGAAGATGGTCAGCGAAACCTTCATCCTGCACGTGCCTTACCGCGGCACCGGGCCGCAGCTGACCGACCTGCTGGCCGGCCGGCTGGACATCGCGGCGGTGGGTGCGCCGGCCATCCTGCAGCACATCAAGAGCGGCAAACTGCGCTGCATCGCCACCGGCAGCACCCAGCGCATCGCACAGCTGCCCGACGTGGCGACCGTGGCCGAGCAGGGCTTCCCCGGCTTTGAAATGACGCAGTGGTACGGCCTGCTGGCACCGGCCAGTTTGTCGGCCGCCGCAGCTGAAAAATTGGCTGTGGCCACCGCCAAGGCCGTCCAATCGCCCGAGTCCCTCGCCCGAATGCAGACCGATGCCGCGATCCCGGTGGGCGGCACACCGGCCGAATTCACCCGTTTCATCGCCGACGAGCAAAAGCGCTGGAAGCCGGTGCTGGCGCGCGCCAAGGTCAAACCGGATTGAGGCCTGTTGTTCTGGCCGCTGTGTTTAGACTTTTCAGGGCGGCGGTCGGCTTTTGTCTGCCATTGACCACCTGCCGCGGCCAGCAAGGCTTGCCTGCGGCGTTCCGAACATCGCGGTAGCGGGCACCCGGCAGGGCCGCATAGCAGTTCGGCCGCGCACTCGCGCTGACTGACTGCAGTCAACAGTGGCGGCAGGCCTCACCCCTGGGCCGGGCGCTGTCGCCCGCCAATCGGCTGGAGATCTTCGGATCATTCAAAGGCCACAGCTCGAACACCAGATTCGGGCAGCGGCCCATGCGCGCAAGCCTGTGGGCCCACGCGCTGGGTCGATGCGGTCTGAACGTCAGTGGACAGCGCTTTGCCGTATTTCGTTTTTTGGCCTGAAAGCTGCCGGTCGTGGGTGCTGAGCGACCGCGCCGCGCCGGGCTGGCGTGCCCCGCTCCGTGTCATTCCGGGCCGGACAAGCACCGGCCCTCCCTTCTTTACCTGCGCGGGACACGCCAGCCCGACACGG
>JBKJKU010000045.1:0-7187 GCA_046597355.1 Aquabacterium sp. | reverse complement strand
TTCGCGTTCTTTGCGCCCTTTGCGTTCTTTGTGATCAAGAGAAAACCTGGAAGGACTCCAACACCATGACAACGCAACAAGAGTGGCCACTGTGGGAAGTGTTCGTGCGCAGCAAGGCCGGGCTCGACCACAAGCACTGCGGCAGCCTGCACGCGGCCGACGCGAAGATGACGATCCAGATGGGGCGTGACGTGTACACGCGGCGCCACGAAGGCGGGAGCGTCTTGGTCGTGCGCTCCGATCAGATAGTAGCGAGCGACCCGGGCGACAAGGCGATGTACTTCGACCCGGCCGAAGACAAGGTGTATCGGCATCCGACCTTCTACGAGCTGCCGAAGTCGCTCGATCACATGTAGGGATGGACCCACCCCCGGAGCGCCTGCGGCGCTCCCCCTCGAGGGGGCGCCGCCAGCGGCCCGGCAAAGCCGGTTCCGCGGCGTCCGCTTGGATCAACAGCCGGAGCATTGAGATGACCTTGTTTATATCCCCCGCCAAGCCCATGGCCAAGACCCTGCGGGTGCTGGCCGCGCTGCTGGGCTACCCCGACGCGCAGCTGCGTGCCGACCTGCCCGAGATGGCTGAGCTGCTGGCGATCGAGGCGGCGCTGACACCATCGCGCCGCAACGAGCTGGACGCGCTGATGCTCAGCCTGGCGCGCACCGATCCGCTGCAGGCAGAAAGTGACTACGTCGAGCTGTTCGACCGCGGCCGCGCTACCTCGCTGCATTTGTTTGAGCATGTGCACGGCGACTCGCGCGAGCGCGGCCCGGCCATGATCGACCTGGGCCAGACCTATGAGGCGGCCGGTCTGGTGCTGGCCGAGGGCGAGCTGCCCGACTACCTGCCCGCCGTGCTGGAGTTTGTCTCGACCCAGCCGGCGCGTGAGGCGCGGGCTTTTCTGGGCGAGATGTGCCACATCTTCAACGCCATCTTCGGCGCGCTGCTGCACCACGGCAGCGCTTACGCCAGCGTGCTGGGTGCGCTGATCGAGCTGGCCGGCGAAAAGGCCAAACCGGTCACGCCGCCGGCCGAGATGCCGCTCGACGATGCCTGGGCCGAGCCGGTTGTGTTTGATGGCTGCTCATCCCAAGGCCAAGCCAAGCCGGGCCAGCCGCAGCAGGTTCACATCGTGCGCAAACCGCACACCGCACAAGGAGTCGCGTCATGACCGGCGTCTACGGTTTTTTGTTCCAGGTTTATCCGTATGTGTGCTTCACGGTTTTCCTGTTGGGCAGCCTGTTCCGCTTCGACCGCGACCAGTACACCTGGAAAAGCGACTCGTCGCAGTTGCTGCGCGCTGGCACCTTGCGCTGGGGCAGCAACCTGTTCCACTTCGGCATCTTGTTTCTGTTCTTTGGCCACATGGTCGGCCTGTTCACGCCGCATGCGGTGTACGGCATCTTCATGACGGCGGGCAACAAGCAGATGCTGGCCGTGGTCGCGGGTGGCATTGCCGGCGCGTTTTGTTTTGTCGGCTTGTCGATGCTGCTTTATCGCCGCGTCTTCGACCCGCGCATCCGCCTGACCAGCCATGCCACCGACATCGCGGTGCTGGTCGTCTTGTGGGTGCAGTTGGTGGTCGGCCTGATCACCTTACCGTTGTCCTGGCAGCACGCCGATGGCAGCGTGATGCTGATCTTGGCCGATTGGGCGCAGCGCATCGTCACGCTGCGGCCGGTGGATGCCACGCTGCTGGCCACGCTGCCCTGGCCTTATCTGTTCCACATCGTCTTCGGCATGACGATCTTCTTGCTGTTCCCGTTCAGCCGGCTGGTGCATGTGTGGAGCGGCTTTGCCACCGTCACCTTCTTGTTCCGGCCGCACCAGATCGTGCGCAGCCGCCGGCTCAACCTGCCGGCCGGCCACAACCAGCCACGCCAGCCCGGCGCCGGCGTCTGACCCTGCGGAGTTGCACACCATGCTCGTTGAAACAGTGAACCTCGACACGGTGGCCGCGACCGGCGCCGTGCCAGCCTTTGTACCCGCCGCCGTACCCGCCCCGCTGATCGCCCGCATCAACGGCGTGGCCCTCAACACCGCGACCGAGGACTTGCCGACCGAGGTCTTGCGCCAGCGCGCCTGCACCGAGTTGCTGCGCCAGGCAGCGATGCAGGACGGCTTGCTCGATGCGGCCGATGTCGCGCCCACCGATGGTGTGGTCAGCGAGGCCGCGTCGCAGGCCATCGATGCCTGGCTGGAGCGCGAACTGCGCCTGCCCGAGCCGTCGGTTCAGGCCTGCCAGCGCCACCATGCCGCCCACCCGGCGCGCTACCGCACGGGTGAGCAGGTGCGGCTGCGCCATATCCTGTTTGCGGTCACGCCGGGCATGGACGTGGTGGCCTTGCGCAACCGCGCCGAAACCTGTTTGCTGGACGTGCGCTGCCACGACAGCCCTGCCGCCGCCAAGGCTGGCACCCCTGATGCAGCCGCTGAACCCTTTGCTCGCGCTGCCCGCCAGCTGTCGAACTGCCCCAGTGGCGAGCAGGGCGGCGATCTGGGCTGGCTCAAGCCCGACGATTGCGCGCCCGAATTTGCCCGAGAGCTGTTTGGTCATGTCGAGGTGGGCGTGCTGCCGCGCCTGGTGCACAGCCGCTTTGGGCTGCATGTGGTGGAGGTGTTGCAGCGCGAAGGCGGTGTGCCGCAGCCCTTCGAGTCGGTGCGCGGTGCGGTGGAGATGGCGTTGCGCCAGCAAGCCTGGGTGACGGCGCTGCGCCAGTGTCTGCAGGTATTGGCCGGTCAGGCGGTGGTCGAAGGCATAGCCCTGGACGCCGCCGAATCACCGTTGTTGCAGTAGTTGTCATCGTCCGACTCGGCACGCTCAAACCCGATGCCTGACGACCTTTTGCAGCGGCTGCGCCGCTTTCACGACGACCACTTCCCGGCGGTCGAGGGCCAGTTTCGCAGCCTGGTGCAGGACGGCCAGCATCCCAAGATCTTGTTCATCGGCTGCTCCGACTCGCGCCTGCTGCCCTACCTGCTGACCGGCGCCGGCCCGGGTGAGGTGTTCATGATCCGCAACGTGGGGGCGTTTGTGCCGCCGCACGGCGGCTACCTGGATGACGCGGCCACCGGACCGCCGGAGCGTGGTGGCGCTGCAGAACCCCAGCGCTGGGTGGGTTACCACGGCACGGCCGCGGCCATCGAGTACGCCGTGCTCTGCCTGGGGGTACAGCGCATCATCGTCTGCGGCCACAGCCACTGCGGCGGTATCCGGGCGCTGTACGAGGAGATTCCAGCGCAGGCCGTGCACCTGGCCGCCTGGCTGGCGCTGGGCCGCGAGGCCGCGCTGCCGGTGCAAGTGACGCCCGAGGCGCTCAAGCGCACCGAGCAGCGCTCGGTAGTGCTGCAACTGGAGCGGCTGATGGACTATCCGATGGTGCGCGAGCGGGTCGAGGCCGGGCGTTTGAAACTGCACGGCTGGCACTATGTGATCGAAGACGGCGAGGTGCATGTGTTCGACCTGCGCAGCGCCAGCTTTGTGCCCGCCTCGCGCGCCGACCACAGCGGCACCGGGCCGTTTGACCCCGCGCCGGTGCACGATGGCCGGCCTGACGTGCCTGCCGTGCCTGACAGGCCGGGCGCGTCGGGCGCGTCGGGCGTGCCGGGCAAGCAAGCGCTGTGGTGCGGCGAGGTCTGAGCCGCTGTGGGTCAGCCGTCCTTGCCGTCCAGGCGGGTGCTCAGCAGCCACGGTGTGAAAACGGCCAGGTAGAGGCCAAAGGCGGCGGTCCAGGCCAGCGCCGCGCCCAGCAGCGACAGCACCAGCCACTGCGGCGCGACGATGGGCAGCAGCACGCGCAGCACGGCCGCGGTCATCACCAGCCCATAGGCCAGCACCTCGGCGCGCGAGGCCACCAGCGGCCGGCCGGTGTGGCCGCGTGCGGTGCGGGTGACCATCCCGATGATCAGGCCGCCGGTGGCGCCCACGGCCAGTGCATGCACCCCTGCCGACACACTGACCCAACCCAGCTGCGCCGCTGCCAGCAGCGCAAAACCGACGGGGATCCAGGCATAAGCGGCCTGCAATATCCACAGGATCGGGCGGTGGCGGGTTACAGCCGGCCGCCAGGACCACTGCCGCCGCCCGTGCGCCACCGCGGCCGCAGCAAAGGCGGTGGCAGTGAAGGCGGCCGGTGCCGCGATCACCCAGGCCACCAGCGCCAACGCCGTCAAGCCCAGCGTGACCTGCTCGACCCGGGGTTGGATCTTGAGGTTCAGCCCCGGCGTGACGGCATGGGTGAAGGCCGGGATCACGCGCCCGGCCATCACGCACTCGATCATCACGATCCCGGCCAGCGCGGCATGCAAGGCCCGCAGCGGTGCCAGGTCCAGCAGCCCCAGCACTGCCAGGTGAAACACGCCGTTGGCCATTGCCAACCCGAGCAGGATGCCCACCAGTGGCAGGTTGCGCCGGTTGTTGGCCCGCAGCAGCACGTTGACCAGCACAGCGGCCACCGCCGGCAGCAACAGCATGTCCAGCGCCGCGTACACCGCATAGGGCGCCACCAGCGGCGCCAGCCGGGCGGCCAGCCACACACCGGCCAGGGCGCCCAGCGCGGCGCCGCGCGGTGTGGGCAGCGCGGTCCAGGCCTTGCCGGCGGTCAGCAAGAAGCCTGCGATCACCGCCACACCAAAGCCGAACAGCATCTCGTGGGCATGCCACAGCAGCGGTGCCACGCCCAGGTCCAGCGACACCCAGCCCATGAACAACGCCAGCCACAGCGGCACCGCCAGGCCGGCAAATGCCGCTGCACCCAGGTAAAACGGCCTGAATCCCAGGCGCAGCAGCGGCCAGCCGGCGGGCTTTGCGGGCGTTGCGGCGGCGGCGGGGCGGATCGGCAGGATGCTGGGTTTCATGGGGGAGGTCGGCGTTGCAGGCGTGCGATGGCACAGCCTTGCGGTAAGATGTATCGTGTATGCATGTTAAAACCGAGCTGTGGTAAAAGCAATACTGTTGATGCATCTTTAAGGCCGCCATGCGATTGTCCGAATACACCGACTACAGCTTGCGGGTGCTGATGTACTGCGCAGCGCACCCTGGCCGCCTGGTCACCATCGCCGAGCTGGCCACCCACCATGCGGTGTCCAAGAACCATTTGATGAAGGTGGTCAACGACCTGGCACGCCAGGGCCTGCTGGCGACCACCCGCGGGCGCGGCGGTGGCCTGCGCCTGCTGCCCAAGCCGACCGACATCCGGGTGGGCGACGTGGTGCGCCGCGGCGAGACCGACTTCCGGCTGGTTGAGTGTTTCGACGCTGCCAGCAACACCTGCACGCTGACACCGGCATGCCGGCTGAAGTCGGTGTTTGGTGGCGCGCTGGCGGCTTACTTTGAGGTGCTGGATGGCGCCACGCTGGCCGACATCAGCGGGCCGGTCGTGCCGGCAAGCCGCCCCGTTGCTGGTGTCGCTGCGGTTGCGGGTGTTGCTGCGGTTGCTGTGTCCGGCACCAGGCCGGTCAGCGCACCTGCCTCTCGCCGGCGCAATGCCGCCAAACCCGCGGCTTGAGACCCCCCGGCGCCAGCACCAATCCCCGACAGGATCCCGCCATGCCCCTACCATTCCCCGGCCACAGTGCACCCAGCGGCGGATTTGAAGTGCCGCTGGAGATGTTGTCCGCCTGCCACCACCGCATTGAGCGCCAATGCACGACGCTGCGCCGGTTGGTTCCGCACCTGGCAGCGCTCGGTGTGGATGCCGACGCCCGCAGCGCTGCGGCCGCCGTGCTGCGCTATTTCGACACCGCCGCGCCGGACCACCATGCCGACGAAGAGGCCGACGTATTCCCGGCGCTGATCGAGTCCATGGCCGGCTCGGACGCCGTCTGCATCCGCGAGCTGGTTGCCGCACTGACGGCCGATCACCGCCAGCTGGAAGCGCACTGGCTGCGCCTGCGGCCGCTGCTGCAAGCCATCGCCGCCGGCCATCCTCAGCCCCTGCTGGACAGTGACGTGGACCCGCTGCTCAGCCTGTATGCCCAACACATCGCCCGCGAAGACGCCGAGTTGCTGCCGCTGGCGGCCCGCTTGCTGGACGGGCCGGCGCTGGCCACCGTTGGCCGTGCGATGCGCGAGCGGCGCGGCGTGGCGCCGGTGGTCTAGCATGGTCCTGACCCGCCTGGTCCGGCGCGACACACGCGGCGTGTTCCTGTCCTTGCCTACCCTTGGCGTTTTGCCATCAATCCTCTGCCATGAACATCACTACCTTTGATGATCTGCTGGCCGCTGCGCGTGCCCAGCCTGAACCGCAACGCCTGCTGCTGGTCTTTGCCGGTGCTGAGCCGGGCAGCGAGCCGACACCGGCGCAGCGTCTGGCTTTCGAGCAAGGCCACGGTGGTGAGCTGACACCGCTGATGTGTGTCGACAAGGGACTCGACGAGCTGGCGGATTTTGCGGCGCTGGTCGAGCAGTCCCGGTTGGCCGGGCCGCCCTGGGCCATCGTCTTTGCGGCGGCCATGTCCGGCACGGCAGGCGCGCCACCCGACAGCCGTGCGGCCGAGGCGCCGCTGCAGCGCATGGTTGACAACATCCGCAGCGGCATGCTGGCCAACCTGATCGCGTTTGACACCGCAGGCCAGGCGGTGACGCTGGACTGACCCCCGCCCTCAAACGGTTCAATTCAGCCCTGCGGCCCCTGAAGCCGCTTGACCATCGCCGCGGTGGTGAGCAGCTCCAGGTGGGCCTCCAGCCGGATCACTCGGCCGGTCAGGTCCTCGATCTTTTGTTGCTGAGATTTCATCGCCTCGGCCTGCCGGTTGACCTTGTCCTCCAGCTTGATCATCGCCGTCAGCGCGCCCCAGACCTTGTCGGTGACCCCCATCAGGCGGCCTTGCGCGCCGCGCTGCGGCTGGGCAGGCGGCCGGCAGGCTTGGCCGGCTGGGCGGCGGCGGCCTCCATCGCGGCAATCCGGCGGTTGCTGGCCTCGATGAAGTCGAGCGCGTCGTCAATGGCGGCGCCGGCTTGGTCAGCGGCGGCCTTGGCGGCCTCGGCCAGCGCGCCCAGCTCGGCGTCGGTGTCGCTGCTCTGGTACGCCAAGGCGCCGCGCCGCATCAGCTCTGACAACGGCATATCCAGTTTTCGGGCCTTGGCCGCAAAAGCGGCTTTGTCCTGCGCTGTGGCCTGCACCACGATGCGTTCAACCGCTGCCATCAAAACCCCCATGATTGCCCCCGCTGGGCATGTACAGTGTATG
>JBKJKU010000261.1:0-3393 GCA_046597355.1 Aquabacterium sp. | reverse complement strand
GGCGCGGCGGTGCGGGCACGGTGGCCACGTCAGCCGCCATCGCGGTGACACTGGCCAGCGCCGTGCGCGGATCGGGCACGGCGCGCGCGCCTTTGCGCAGCCAGGCAACATAGAATCGAGATATGGAATTGAGCCGCGCCATCAGAAAGTCGATCAGCCTGGTGCTGATGGGCGTGCTGCTGTTTGCGCAGTTGGCGGTGGCCAGCTACAGCTGTCCGCGCCTGGGCGGTACGGATCCCGCGTCGATGACCGCGTCAATGTCCGTTTCGATGCCCGAGTCAATGCCCGAGTTGATGGCTGTCGGCATGGCACCCGGCTGCGACCAGCTTGACCCCGAAGCCGCCAACCTGTGCGCCGAACACTGCCACCAGGGCCAACAAAGCGCTGACACCGCGGCCTCGCCCGCGGTGAGCGCAGCCATCCCGACCTTGCTGTATTTGATCCCCACCGAGCCGCAGCACTTGCCCGGTTCGGGCCGGTCTGCCCCGGCGGTTGGCGACAGTGTGGTGGCAGCGCCCGAGCCGCCGCACGCCATCCTGCACTGCGTCTTTCGCACCTGACCTCCTGACACCGAGCGCGCGGCGGGCCTGACGGCAAGGTCGGTCCGCCGCGCGCACGGTGGCGCTCGATGGCGTGGCCCCTGCCATCACGTCGCGCCGAACTTGGCCCTCAAGCTTCGTCAGGAGATTTTCATGTCATTTCATGCCCCTCGTTTGGGACGCGCCCATTGGCAATGGACGGCTTCAGCCGCCCACCGCGTGGCCCAAGTTGCGTTGGTTGCGCTCATCGGCGTCGCTGCGTCCCAGGTGCACGCCGCCCCGCTGACGCTCGATGCTGCGCTGCGCCTGGCGCAGGACCGCTCTCGGCAACTGCCAGCGCAGGACGCATCGGCGGCGGCGTCGCGCCAGATGGCGATTGCGGCTGGGCAGCGCCCCGACCCCACCCTGAAGGCGGGCATCAACAACCTGCCGATCGACGGGCCGGACCGATTCAGCCTGACCCGCGACTTCATGACGATGCGCTCGATTGGCGTGATGCAGGAGTTCACCCGAGAGGGCAAGCTCAAGGCGCGCACGGCACGCTTCGAGCGCGAGGCGGAAGTTGCCGAGGCCGGCCGTGATCTGGCGCTGGCAAACCTGCGGCGCGACACCGCCGTCGCCTGGCTGGACCGCCATTTCCAGGAGCGCATGGCAGAGGTGCTGGCAGCGCAGCGCGATGAAGCCCGGTTGCAGGTCGATGCGGCAGACGCGGCCTACCGCGGCGGCCGAGGCTCGCAGGCCGATGTGTTCGCGGCACGGTCCAGCGTTGCGCAGATCGAAGACCGCTTGGCGCAGACCCAGCGGCAGGTCGCCACGGCCACCACGCAGTTGGCGCGCTGGGTCGGTACGCCGGCTGCCGAGGTGCTTGGCATGCCGCCTGTTCTCGATGCGGTTCGCATCCGCACCGAAGATCTCGACGCCCAGCTCGCCCGCCACCCGCAGGTCAAGATCCTGGCCCGTCAAGAGGCGATGGCCCAGGCGGATGCCGACGTTGCACAGGCCAACAAGCAGCCCGATGTTGCCGTCGAGCTGATGTACAACCAGCGCGGCCCGGCGTATTCCAACATGGTCTCGATCAACCTGTCGGTGCCGTTGCCATGGGACCAGAAGAACCGGCAGGACCGGGAGCTTGCCGCCAAGCTCGCTGCTGTCGAGCAGGTGCGCGCAGAGCGCGACGAGCTGATGCGCATGATCGGCGCCGAAACCTTGGCCATGCTGCAGACCTGGCGCGGCGACCGGGGGCGGCTCACCCAGTACGACGCTTCGCTGTTGCCACTGGCGACCGAGCGAACCCGCGCGTCACTCGCCGCCTACCGGGGCGGCAGTGGTGCGCTGACAGCGGTGCTGGACGCGCGGCGTGGCGAGATCGACACCCGCCTGGAGCGGCTGCGCCTGGAAATGGAGACGGCGCGCCTGTGGGCGCAGCTCAACCATTTGCTGCCGGCCGACCACGACATGCCAGCAGCGACCCGTCCCTGACCCCGCATCACCCGAGAAGCAAACCATGAAACTCAAACCACTTGTGATTACCCTGGCGGCCGTCGGTGCCCTGGGTGCAGGCGGCTATGGCCTGTATGTGTTGGGCATGCAGCGCGGCATGGGGATGGGTGCCAGCGCCACGGCGCCTGCAGCGCCCGCCTCGAATGAGGCCGGTGCTGGCCAGCCAGCGGCTGTCGGCAAGCTGCCGCAGAGCATCACCGAAGGCGAGGCAGCCACGCGCCGGCACATCAAGTCGGGCATCAAGGCCGGCGACCTGGACCCGGGCACCGGCGCCAAGGTGCTGTACTACCACGACCCGATGGTGCCGGGTAACAAGTTCGACAAGCCCGCCAAGTCGCGCTTCATGGACATGATGCTGGTGCCGGTCTATGCCGATACCGGCACTGAGGGTTCGAGCGACGGCAGCAAGGTCACGGTCAGCCCCCGCGTGCAGCAGAACCTGGGCTTGCGCACGGCCGAGGTGACCGAGGGCAGGTTGTCGCCACAGATCTCGGCCGTTGGCAGCATTGCGTTCAACGAGCGCGACCAGGTTGTGGTGCAGGCGCGCGCCACCGGCTTTGTGGAGAAGCTCTACGTGCGCGCCACGCTTGATGCGGTGCGGCAAGGCCAGCCGCTGGCTGACCTGTACGTGCCCGACTGGATCGCCGCGCAGGAGGAGTTTTTGTCCGTGCGCCGCATGCAGGGCACTGACCTTGCGCCGCTGGTCGATGGCTCACGCCAGCGCATGCGCCAGGTGGGCATGAGCGATGCGCAGGTTCGGCTGGTCGAGACCAGCGGACGGACACAGCCCCGCACCACGCTGACGGCGCCGATTGGCGGTGTGGTGACAGAGCTGATGGTGCGCGACGGCATGACCGTGATGGCCGGCGCCACGCTGTTCCGCATCAACGGCTTGTCCACCGTGTGGGCCAACGCCGAAGTGCCCGAGAGCCAGGCCGCGCTGGTGCGGCCTGGTGCCAAGGTGCTGGCCAAGAGCCCGGCCGTGCCAGGCGCCACCTTCGAGGGCAAGGTGCAGGCCTTGCTGCCCGACGTGAACGCGTCGACGCGAACCTTGAAGGCGCGCCTGGAACTGGCAAACCCCGGGTCGCGCCTGGTGCCCGGCATGTTCGTGCAGATGCAGTTCATGGACCCGCGCGCGGAGAAGTCACTGCTGATCCCGACCGAAGCCGTGATCCAGACCGGCAGGCGCTCGGTGGTGATAGTGGCCGAAGAGGGCGGCCGGTTCCGGCCGGTCGAAGTGGACGCCGGCATCGAGAGCGCCGGCCAGACCGAGATCCGGCGCGGCCTGAAGCTCGGGCAGCGGGTGGTGGTGTCGTCGCAGTTCCTGATCGACTCCGAGGCCAGCCTCAAGGGG
>JBKJKU010000352.1:0-7270 GCA_046597355.1 Aquabacterium sp. | reverse complement strand
GGCACCAGGTCGGCACGTCGCTGGTACTGGTTCAGCACCTCGGACCAACTGCCCTTGACCTCTTCGTCGAGCTTCTGAAAGTCGTTGTAGCCGCAACCCGACAGCAGCAGGGACAAGCCCAGGGCCAAGGCGGCGAGGGTGGTTCGTGAACGGCTCATGGTTTCCTCCAATGTTCAGACAATTCTGCGCGAGCATAGCTGAGGGGGAGTTGCGCTGGATTCAACCCACAGCGGCGCGACCTGCCGGCGATGGCAGGGACGGCCGCGATAATCCGGCGATGACCGTCCCGCTGCAGAACGACACCTTCCTGCGCGCCTGCCTGCGCCAGCCGACCGACTACACGCCGCTGTGGCTGATGCGCCAGGCCGGGCGCTACCTGCCCGAGTACAAGGCCTCACGGCTGGCCGCGGGCAACAGCTTCATGGGGCTGGCCACCAACCCGCATTACGCCACCGAGGTGACGCTGCAGCCGCTGGACCGCTATGCGCTGGACGCGGCAATCCTGTTCTCCGACATCCTCACCGTGCCCGACGCCATGGGCCTGGGCCTGAGCTTTGGTGCCGGCGAAGGCCCGCGCTTTGCCCATCCGCTGCGCGACGAGGCGGCGGTGGCCGCGCTGGCGGTGCCCGACATGGCCAAACTGCGCTATGTGTTCGATGCGGTCAGCTCGATCCGCAAGGCGCTCAACGGCCGCGTGCCGCTGATCGGGTTCTCGGGCAGCCCCTGGACCCTGGCCTGTTACATGGTCGAGGGCGCGGGCTCGGACGATTACCGCACCGTCAAGACCATGCTTTATTCCCGCCCGGACCTGCTGCACCGCATCCTGGCCATCAACGCTGACGCGGTGGCCACGTACCTGAACACCCAGATCGAGGCCGGCGCCCAGGCGGTGATGATTTTTGACTCCTGGGGCGGCGTGCTGGAGCACCGGGCCTTCCACGCCTTCAGCCTGGCCTACACCCAGCGCGTGATGGACCAGCTCAAACGCGAGCACAACGGCCAGCGGGTGCCGGCGATCGTCTTCAGCAAGGGCGGCGGCCTGTGGCTCGAGCAGATTGCCGCCACCGGCGCCGATGTGGTGGGGCTGGACTGGACCTGCGACCTGGGCCAGGCCCGGCGCCGCATTGACGACAGCGTGGCCCTGCAAGGCAACCTCGATCCGATGGTGTTGTTTGCCACACCCGAGGCGGTGGCGGCCGAGGCGCGTGCCGTGCTCGACAGTTTTGGCCTGCAGCAACGGGCCGACGGACGCTGCGGCGGTCACATCTTCAACCTCGGTCACGGCATCAACCAGCACACCCCGACGGACAACGTGCAGGCCCTGGTCGAGGCGGTGCACGGCCATTCGCGCACGCTTCGGCAAGCCGCAGTTCGGGTTTCAATCTAGGCGCCGTTAGGGGTTAGCGAGCGCTCAGGGCTTGACTTATCCCCAAAAATTCCTGTGCGACAAAAAACACGAAATAAAAGTGCACTGCAACATCGGGAATCCTGACATTACGTGCTAAGTGATTGATGTGGAACGAATTTCCGGCGCTGCTGCAGGATCGGGCATTCCAGCGCAAGGCCCACAGGATCAAGCACTTAGCGGCGCCGCGAGCAGGTTTCCCACAAAGTTATCCACAGAAGTGGGGGATAGATCAAAAACCTGTTTTCAATCATCAACTTAAGCGTGTTTCTTGATGTGATGCCGAAAAAACACGTGCAACTGTGGTCAAACTTCTTGTGAGCGGCAGTGTTGCAAATGAGGTACTGCGTGTTGCCGTTGACGCTCCCCAACACAGTGGGCTGGGCGGCGCGCTGGATTACCTGAGCGAGCGGCCTTTGGCACCCGGCACCCTGCTGCGGGTGCCCCTGGGCAAACGGGAGTTGCTGGGCATCGTCTGGCACGGTGCGGCTGCGGCGCCAGCGGGCTACGTGCTGCGTGCGGTGGGCGAGGTGTTTGACGCCTTGCCGCCGTTGGCCCCGGCCTGGCTGGCGCTGGTGGACTTTGCTGCGGGTTACTACCAGCGCGGCGTGGGCGAGCTGGCACTGGCCGTACTGCCGCCCGAATTGCGCAAGCTCGATGCGCCCGGCCTGGTCAAGCGTATGGCGCGCCTGGTCAAGAAGCTGGACAAGGCGGTTGCCGCCAGCGCGGTAGCCGTGCCTGCCGTGAGGCGTCCCGCGCTGGGGCCGGAGCAGCAAGCCGCGCTGCAGGCCTTTGAGCGGTCACTCACCCAGCCCCGGCCGGCGCCGATGCTGCTGTTTGGTGTGACTGGCAGCGGCAAGACCGAGGTCTACCTGCACGCCGCCGAGCAGGTGCTGGCCACCGGCAGGCAAGTCTTGGTGCTGGTGCCCGAGATCAACCTCACGCCCCAGCTGGAAGCACGGTTTGCCGAGCGGTTTCCGGCGCACCGCATGGTGTCCATGCACAGCGGCCTGACGCCGGTGCAACGCCTGCAGCACTGGTTGATGGCCCACCTGGGCCGGGCCGACATCGTGCTGGGCACCCGGCTGTCGGTGTTTGCGCCCCTGCCGCAACTGGGCCTGATCGTGGTCGACGAGGAGCACGACCCGTCCTACAAGCAGCAAGAAGGCGCACGCTACTCGGCGCGGGACCTGGCGATCTACCGCGCCCACCTGGAGCGCATCCCGGTGATTCTGGGATCCGCCACCCCCTCGTTGGAGACCTGGCAGCGGGCCCAGCCTGATCCGCGCCAGCGCAGCCCGCGTTACCAGCGCCTGACCCTGGCCGAGCGTGTCGGCGGCGGCGCATTGCCCCGGGTGCGGCTGTTCGACATGGGGGTGCTGCCCAAAGTCGCCGGGCAATCGCCGCTGCTTGCACCCCTGGTGCTGGACTCGCTGCGCGACAGGCTGGCGCGGGGCGAGCAAAGCCTGGTCTTTTTGAACCGGCGCGGTTACGCCCCGGTGCTGTTTTGCGCCGACTGCGGCTGGAAGAGCGGCTGCCCGCACTGCAGCGCCTGGCGGGTCTTCCACAAGGGTGAGCGCACGCTGCGCTGCCACCATTGCGGCTTCACCGAGCGGGTGCCGCGTGCCTGCCCGGACTGCGGCAACCTCGACATCGCGCCGATGGGCCGTGGCACCGAAAAGCTGGAGGAGCAACTCGCCGAGCTGCTGCCCGGCGCCCGCATCAACCGGCTGGACGCCGACACCGCCCGCGGCAAGGGCCAGCTGGAGGCGCGGCTGGCCGAGGTGCACGCGGGCGAGGTGGACGTGCTGGTCGGCACCCAGATGGTGACCAAGGGGCATGACTTCAGGCGCATCACGCTGGTGGTGGCGGTCAATCCCGATTCGGCGCTGTTTGCCAGCGACTTCCGCGCGCCCGAGCGGCTGTTTGCACTGCTGATGCAGGCCGGCGGCCGGGCCGGGCGCGATGCCGAGGCCGCCGGGCGCAGCGAGATGTGGGTGCAGACCTGGCACCCCAAACACGCGCTGTACGCCGCGCTCAAGACCCACGACTTTGCGGCCTTTGCGCAAAGCCAGCTGGCCGAGCGCCGCGCCGCCGGCCTGCCGCCCTACAGCCACCTGGCGCTGCTGCGTGCCGAGGCGCGTGACCCGGCGGTGGCGCTGGCCTGGCTGCACGAGGCCGCCGCGCTGGCCGCCGCCCTGCCCGGCGCGGCCGAGGTCACGCTCTACCCGCCGGTGCCGCCGGCCGTCGGCAAGGTGGCGGGTGTCGAGCGGTTGCAGATGCTGGTCGAGGCCGCATCCCGCCTGCAATTGCAGCGCCTGCTGGCCGACTGGGTGCCGGCGCTGCACAGCTTGCGGGGCCGGCACAAAGGGCTGACACGTTGGGCGATTGATGTTGATCCGCTGGCGATCTGAAGCGCAGGCCACGCCCGCCACGCCCGTCACACCCGTAACACCTGTCACCCTGCCTGTCAACCCGCCTGTCAACCCGCCGGACGCACCCCAAAAATCCAGGCCAGCGCGCTGAAGCTGCCAAACGCCAGCACCGTGCTGGTCATGATGATGCGGGCCACCCGGCCGCTGTCGGCGCCGTAGCGCTCGGTCAGCAGCGACACATTGCTGGCGCTGGGCAGGGCGGCGGCCAGCGTCAGCACCATCAACTGAAAACCCGACAGCGGCGCGCCCAGCCACTGTGCCGCGCTGCCAGCGGCAAACACCAGCAGCGGGTGCAGCAGCAGCTTGATCAGCGCCACCGGCAGGTAGTCGGCCAGCGGTGTGCGGGTGTGGGCGTGCACACCGGCGCGCCACAGCACCGCGCCGATCGAGAACAGCGCCACCGGGCTGGCCGAATCCGCCAGCATGCGGGTGATGGTGTCGATCGGGCCGGACAAGCGCACGCCGCCCACCGACAACGCCGCACCCAGCGCAATCGACCACGGCAGCGGGTTCGACAGCGCGCCACGCACCGCCCGCAGCGCTGCCTGCCGCGCGCCGTGCGGGCCCGCGCCCGGTGGGCCGGCTGCGCCTTGTGGGCCTTCCAGCTGCGACAGCGCAATGCACAGCGAGCTGGTGACAAACAGGTCGGCCAGCACGGTGCAGATCACCGGTCCGGCGGCGGTCGGCCCGAGCAGGGCCACCAGCAGCGGCACGCCCATGAAGCCGGTGTTGGGAAACGCCGCCACCAGCGCGCCGAAGGCGGCGTCCTTGAGCCCGACGCGGGCATTCATCGACACCCGCACCGTGACGCCCACCACCACCAGCGCGCACAGCAGGTAGACCGCCAGCAGCCAAGGGTTGAGCAGGTCGATCACCGGCGTGCCGGCGCCAAACCGCAGCAGCAGGCAGGGCAGGGCGAAGTACAGCACGTAGGCGTTCAGTCCGGGGATGGCCGACTCGGGCAGCACACCGCGCCGCGCCGCCAACCAGCCGGCCAGCACCAGGGCGAAAAATGGAACCGTGACGGCAAGGATGGCCTGCATGACGCGCGCCAGTATGTCAGCGGCGGCGGCCACAGGCCCGCCGCGTCGCTGTGCAATGCCGCAGGCTCATGGCAGCCTGCCTGCCTGCCTGCCTGCCTGCCTGCCTGCCGCGCGCGCGCCCGCCCGCCTGCCCGCTGCCCGCCGCGGCCAAACCTCTGCCAGACCCCCGCCCGCTATCATCCGCGCCCCACCTGCCCGGATCTGCCCCGGGCCCGCAGGCCCCGCATGGCCACCCCTACTCCCGACACCCTCAATCCTGCCCAACTCCAGGCGGTGCACCACCTGTCCGGCCCCTGCCTGGTGCTGGCCGGTGCCGGTTCGGGCAAGACCCGGGTGATCGTGCAGAAGATCGCCCGCCTGCTGCAGGCCGGCCTGGCGCCCCGGGAGATCGCCGCGATCACCTTCACCAACAAGGCGGCGCAGGAGATGCGCGAGCGCGCCAAGAGCCTGGTCGGCGGGCGCGCCGCCAAGGACCTGGCGGTCAGCACCTTCCACAGCCTGGGCGTGCGCATCCTGCGCGAGGACGGCACCCGGGTCGGGCTGAAGCAGAAGTTCTCGATCCTGGACAGTGACGATGTGATGGGCGTGCTGCGCGAGGCCGGCGGCGCCACCGACAACAAGATTGCCAGACAGTGGCAATGGACCATCAGCCTGTGGAAAAACCAGGGCCTGGACAGTGACGCTGCAGCGGCCATCGCCAAGGACGCTGACGAGCAGGTCACCGCCCAGGTGATGAAGCGCTACGAGGAGCGCCTGTCGGCCTACCAGGCGGTGGATTTTGATGACCTGATCAGCCTGCCGCTCAAGCTGTTGCAACGCGACGCCGAGGCCCGCGCCCACTGGCAGGCCAAGTTCCGCCATGTGCTGGTGGACGAATACCAAGATACCAACGCGGTGCAGTACGAGCTGCTCAAGCTGCTGGTCAGCCCTGACGACCCGGCCCGGCGCGGCATGTTCACCGCCGTGGGCGACGACGACCAGAGCATCTACGGCTGGCGAGGCGCCACCATCGACAACCTGCGCCGGCTGCCGCAGGACTGGCCCGACCTGAAGGTGATCCCGCTGGAGCAGAACTACCGCTCCACCGGCAGCATCCTGCGCGCCGCCAACAACGTGATTGCCGGCAACCCCAAGCTGTTCGAGAAAAAGCTCTGGAGCGAGTTTGGTGACGGCGACCCGGTGCGGCTGGTCGAATGCGACGGCGAGGAGCACGAGGCCGAGCGCGCGCTGGCCTTCATCCAGGGCCTGCGGGCCCAGGGCGGCGCCATCGCCGACAACCGCACCACCGGCCAGATCAAGTTCAGCGATTTCGCCATCCTCTACCGCGCCAACCACCTGGCGCGGGTGTTCGAGAAAAAGCTGCGCAGCGCCAACATCCCCTACAAGGTCTCGGGTGGCACCAGCTTTTTCGACCGCGCCGAGATCAAGGACTTGTGCGCCTGGCTGAGGCTGTTGGTCAATCAGGACGACGACCCCGCCTTCTTGCGCGCCGTGACCACGCCCAAGCGCGGCATCGGCCACACCACGCTGGGCAAGCTGGGCGAGTTTGCGGGCCAGTGGAAGCTCAGCCTGTTTGCTGCGCTGTTCTCCAAGAGCCTGGCCGCGCAGATGGGGCCCAAGGCAGTGCACGGCCTGCATGAGTTTGGCCGCCTGGTCAACGACCTGCAGTTCAAGGCCGAGCGCACCACCGGCGCAGAAGACGCCAAGGCGTTGCTCATGGGCTGGGTCAAGGACATCGGCTACGAGCAGTACCTGTATGACAGCGAGGACAGCGAAAAAGCCGCCGCCTCGCGCTGGACCAATGTGCTGGATTTCATCGACTGGATCGCCCGGCGCTGCGGCGGCGAAAAGCGCAACGACGGCGGTGTCTATGAGGACGAAAAACAGACCGTGCTGCAGGTGGCGCAGACCATCAGCGTGATCATCAGCCTGGCCGAGCGCGACGAGGAGCAGGACGTGGTCACGCTGTCCACCCTGCACGCCAGCAAGGGGCTGGAGTGGCCGCATGTGATGCTGGTGGGCGTCAACGAGGGCCTGCTGCCATTCAAGAGCGACGCCGAGGAGATGACGGCAACGCGCCTGGAAGAAGAACGCCGGCTGATGTACGTCGGCATCACCCGCGCCCGCACCACGCTGGTCGTCAGCACGCTGCGCCGCCGCAAAAAGGGCCGCGACACGGTGCAAGGCGTGCCCAGCCGATTCATCGGCGAGATGAAGCTGCACGAGGCCACGGCGAAGGAAGACCCGCGCGAGCGGCTCAAGCGCATCCGGGCTGAATTGGCGGCCAAGGTGGTGGCCGTGGCGCCTGCAAGCGGTCTCGTAAAGTAAGCGTCATTTCGTCGGCCGCCGGCGCTCACGGAGAATCGCCTTGCCCCAGACCAGCAGCC
>JBKJKU010000273.1:0-11561 GCA_046597355.1 Aquabacterium sp. | reverse complement strand
CTGCGCAGCCTGGCCGGCCACATTGCGCTGCGCGACGCCGCGGGTGAGCAACTGCATGCGCTGCAGGCCAACAGGACCGACCACCGCTCAGGGGCGGCACCCGGCGCGCGCGCACCGGCAACCGAGCCGTCCGGACACCGTTTTTGAACCGCCTGCAATCGTTAGCGGTTCCGATGACGTGTTGCCGCCGCCAGCGCGTTTGACACTGCGGAATTTTATTGATCCTGTTTATGTTTGACGGGTCGATGCTCAGGTTTACCCTGCTTTGCAATCGATTGTAAATACGCCACAATTTTTACCAACGGGCGCCATAGCCCTGACCTTGCCACCGAAGGAGACACCATGAACCGTACCCTGCCCACCCCGCGCCACCTGCCGCGCCTCTCGCTGCGCCAAACTGCGCTGGCCGCAGCACTGACCCTGGCGCCCGCGCTGGCCTGGTCCCAGGCCGCTGCGCCGGCCGAGATCAAGGACAGCAACGACACGCTGAACCTGAACCGCGTCGTCGTCACCGGCACCACCACCGGCGCCAGCAAGATGAAGCAGAGCGTGTCGATCAGCACGCTGGAAGCCGACCAGATCATCAAGCTCGCACCCAGCAACGCGGCCGAGATCCTGCGCGCCATTCCCGGTATCCGGTCCGAATCGTCGGGCGGCGAGGGCAACGCCAACCTGACCGTGCGCGGTGTGCCGATCTCCGCAGGCGGGGCGCGCTACGTGCAGTTCCAGGAGGACGGGCTGCCGATACTGCTGTTTGGCGACATTGCCTTCGGCACGGCCGATCAGTTCTTGCGCACCGACTTCAACCTCAGCCACCTTGAGGTGATCCGGGGCGGCTCGGCCAGCACGCTGGCCAGCAACTCACCCGGCGGCATCATCAACTTCATCAGCAAGAACGGTAGCGAGCCCGGCGGCGCCGCCGGCCTGACCTTGGGCCTGGACGGTGGGCGCCAGACCCGGCTGGACTTCGACTACGGCAACCAGCTGGGCAACGGCACCCGGTTCCATATCGGCGGCTTCCAGCGCGTGGGCGAAGGCGACCGCAAAACCGGCTTCAACGCCGCCAGCGGTGGCCAGATCAAGGCCAACATCACGCAAGACTTCAGCGCCGGCTACCTGCGCCTGAACCTGAAGTTGCTGGACGACAAGACCCCGTCGTTCATGCCGGTGCCGGTGATCACCAAGGGTGGCACGATCAGCACCATCCCCGGCATCGACCCGCGCAGCGCGTTCTTCATCAACAGCAGCACACCGCAGGATGTGGTGTTTGGTGCGGACGGCAAGATGGTCTCGACCAACCCGCGCGACGGCCTGCGGGTGCGCAGCACGGCGGTGGGTATGGAGGGCGCGTTCAAGCTCGGCGACGGCTGGAACATCAGCGACAAGTTCCGGCACAGCAACAACAGCGGCCGCTTCATCGCCATGTACCCTGCCGACAACGGCACGCCCACCGCCGGTGCGTCCAAGTTCACCGCGACGATGTTCAACACCTCGATCGATGACCTGGGCAACACCGTCAACGACCTGAAGTTGAGCAAGACCTTTAGCGACGTGGCCGGCGGCAAGACCACGGCGTCGGCCGGCCTGTTCACGGCCCGGCAGAACGTGGCGCTGACCTGGTTCTGGAACCAGTACAGCGTGGACATGAAAAACACCGGCGCCAGTGCCAGGCTGGTCACGCAAGGCTGGGACACCTGGGGCGGCTGCTGCGTGCGCAACTTCGATGTCAGCTACACCACCACAGCGCCCTATGCGGCGCTGACCTGGGAGTCCGGCGCGCTGACGCTGGACGGCAGCGTGCGTCAAGACAGGCAGACCGCCAAAGGCTGGGCCCAGCAGGACAACCCGGTCACCAAGACCTGGGACCCCAGCACCCGCCAGACCGTGAACTACAAGCTCAACCACACCGCGTACTCGCTGGGCGGCAACTACCAACTCAACAAGGATCTGGCGCTGTTTGCGCGGGCCAGCGACGGTGTGGCGTTCAGCGCTGACCGCCTGCTTTACGGCACTGCACTGGACGGCTCGGTGCCGGTGGCCACCAACACCGTGCGCCAGCTTGAGGGCGGCGCCAAATGGCGGGCGGGTGCCTTCAGCCTGTTTGCCACGGCCTTCAACGCCAGGACCAAGGAAAGCAACTACGAGGCGACGACCCGCAAGTTCACCAGCAACGACTACAACGCCAACGGCCTGGAGCTGGAGCTGGGCTACCGCCTGGGTGCGTTCAAGCTGACCGGCGGCGGCACCTTCACCAAGGCCGAGATCACGGCCAGCAACGACGCCAGCACCGTGGGCAAGACGCCGCGCCGCCAGGCCGACTTCGTGTTCCAGCTGGCGCCCAGCTACCAGATCGGCTCGGTGGAGCTGGGTGCGGCGATCATTGGCACCAGCAAGTCCTGGGGCGACGATGCCAACACCATCGTGCAACCGGCCTACACCGTGCTCAACGCCTTTGTGAACTACCAGTTCAACGAGCGCATCAGCGTCTCGGCCAGCGCCAACAACCTGACCAACACCCTGGGTTATACCGAGGTCGAAGGTGATGGCCATGCCGCGCGGTCCATCAACGGCCGTACGGTCAAGTTGAGCATGAAGTACGCCTTCTGAACCCGGCGGGCCGGCCCGGCTGCATCTCGAAGGGCGGACGGCCGGCCAGCGCGGCACACTGCGGGCTTCTCCAGTCCGCAACCCAGGCCGCCACCATGACCCTGCACCGCCCGCAGGCCGAGCCAGACGCCGGCACGCACCATGATGACTTCAACACCGGGCCGGTGCGCATGCTGCGCGCCGACCTGGCGTTGGCCTTGCGCGCCGCCGCGCACCACGGCCTGGCCGAGGGCATTTGCAACCACTTCAGCGCCGAGCTGCCGGACGGGTCGGGCCGCTTTCTGCTCAACCCGCGCGGGCTGTTGTGGGCCGAGGTGCAGGCCGACGATATCGTGATGGTCGATGCCCTGGGCAACCGGCTGGCCGGTCGCCATGCGGTTGAACCTACGGCGATGTTCATCCATGCAGCGGTCCACCAAATAGCCGGCAAGGCCTGCGTCCTGCACACCCACATGCCGTTCAGCACGGCATTGACGCTCACCGCTGCGCGCCGGCTGGACACCACGCTGTCGCAAAACGCGATGCGCTTCCACGGCCGGGTGGCGGTGGATGCCCACTACAACGGGCTGGCACTGGACGCCGCCGAGGGTGAACGCATCGCCCAGGCGATGCAGGGTGCGGACGTGCTGTTCCTGGGCAACCACGGCGTGGTGGTGTGCGGTGCCGACCTGGCGCAGGCCTACGACGACCTGTACTACCTGGAGCGGGCTTGCGCGCTGGAGGTGCAGGCCCGCGCCACCGGCCTGGCCTTGCAGCCCATCGACCCGGCGCTGGCGCAGCGGGTGTGCCAGCAAACGCGGGGTGAACGCGAACAGTCCGACCTGTTTTTCGAGGCCTTGCGCCGCGTGCTGTAAGGCCGGCAGTCGCGCTGGACCGCCCCGCAGAAATCAGGCCCCGGGCCAGGGTTGAACGCGGCACCTCATGGCTATGCAAGAAGGCACGGGCGGCGCAGCCGACACCGCCAAGCTCAGCCGCGCAGGCTGCTCTGCCGCACGACCAGCTCGGTGTGCAGCTGGCGCGAGAACACCCGCTCACCCGCCAACTGGGCCAGCAGCAAATCCACCAGCACGCGACCGGCCTCGCCAATAGGTTGGGCCACCGTGCTGAGCGGCGGGTGGAAATGCTCTGCCAACGCAATGTCGTCGTACCCCACCACCGCCACGTCTTGGGGCACCGCCAGGCCGAGCCGGCGCAGCGTGCTGATGGTGGCCATCGCCAACAGGTCGCTGGCGCAAAACACCGCATCAAAACCGATGCCCTGGGCCCGCAGTGATTCGATCTCGGGCGCCACCCGCTCGGTGACAAAGGGCAAGGCGCGGATCAGCTGCTCATCCACGGACACACCGGCGGCCGCATGGGCGTCGCGGTAGCCTTGCAAGCGATGCGCCACCTCGGGCAGTTCGGGGTCGCCCAAAAACACGATACGCCGGGCGCCCTGGGTCAACAGGTGCGCCGCGGCCTGGCGCCCACCCGCCAGGTTGTCGCCACCCACCGTGGCGTACAGCTGCTGCGCCAGTTGCGCACCCCAGACCACAAAGGGCACACCGCGCACCGCCATCTCGTTCAACTGGTCGTGGTGGTGCCACTGGCCCACCAGCACGATGCCCATCGCCCGGCCGGTGTGAAAGACCTGGGCCGCCAGGTCGAGCCTGCCGGCGTCCACCCGGGTCAGCAGCATGTCGTGGCCGCGCTCGGTCAGCGCGTCGGCCAGGCTGCCGATCAGGCTGAGAAAAAACGGGTCGGACAGGTGCTGGCGGGTGGCCGGATCGAAGGGCACGATCACCGCGACGGTCTTGTTTTGCTTGAGCCGCAGGTTCTGGGCGCCAACGTTGATGCTGTAGTTCAGGGACCGGGCCAACTCGCCGATGCGCTCGCGGGTTTCGGCATTGACCAGCGCGCTCTCACCCAGCGCACGCGAGACGGTAGACACCGACACACCCGCCAACCGGGCAATGTCGGCCATCTGCACCTTGGACGGGATCATGGACGCCGTTGCTGAACCGACGGGACCGGCTGGGAGAACGGGAGGAGACGGTTTTCTCGCCATCGGGATCGAGCGCGGCGGTCAGGCCTGCGCATTGCATGCTGGAATCGTTTGCATCATGCCATGCAGGCGCACTGTTGGCGCCGCGCCAGCGTGCGGTCTAAGCCGCGCCGATCAGCAACTCCACACCGTAAAGCTGCGCCAGCTGCATCAGCTTGGCCGGTGCGCCAACCACGCGCAACGTTCTGCCCAGGGCCTGGGCCTGGCGTTGGCAGGCCAACAGCACCGCCACCGCCGAGCTGTCCATGTACTTCAGCGCCGACGCGTCCAGCACGGGCGCCTCAGCGCCTTTCACTTGTTCGGCCAATTGCGCCAATATCACGCTGGCCTCGGCAATCGTCAGGCGCTCAGGCAGGGCAATGTTCGACATGGGGGCAAGGTTGAGCGATAGAGCGCCGACGGCGAGCGGGCATGCGCGGGGCACCGGCGCGGCGGCCGGCGCACCCGTCAGCTCTTGGGCGATGTCGCGAGCGACTTGTTCTTGTCGCCCAGGCGCTTGATCAGGGCGTCCATGCCACCGGCGCTCAGGTCCTTGGCAAACTGGCCGCGGTAGGCCTCGACCAGCCAGAACCCACCGACGTTGACGTCGTAGATCTTCCAGCCGTCGCCGGCTTTCTCAAGCCGGTAGTCGAGCTGGATCGGATCGCCCTGGCCCTTCACTTCGGTGCGCACCACCAGGTCAGCCTGCTCGGCAGCACCCGCGCGCAGTGGCTTGACCATCACGGCCTGGTCCTTGACCTGGGTGAGCGCACCCGAATAGGTGTTGACCATCAAGGTCTTGAACTCTTCGAGCATGCGCTTTTGTTGATCCGGTGTGGCGCTGCGCCACTGCGGGCCCACCGAACTGGCCGTCATGCGCTGGAAGTTGACATACGGCATCACCTTGGCATCGACCAGGCTGCGGATGCGGTTCACATCGCCGCCCTGGATCGCCTTGTCGGCCTTGACCGCGTCAATCACCTCAGTCGAAATCTGCCGCACGAACGCATCTGGCGCCAGGGGCTCGGCGCGCAGTGCAGGCGCCAAAAGTGTCATGCCGATCAAGCAGGCGCCCAGCATCCAGTGTCGTCGTTGCATCACATTTTCCATTTTTTCGGGTCGGGCCCGCAGGGCCATGACACCTACAACGCGCCAGCTACCGACTCGGTTCACTTGCCGTCACTTTTGATCAGGTTCTTGAACGCCGCCGGCGCCGATTCATCGTCCGGCGGCTCGCCGTCATAGATCAGGCTCTTGCGCCGAGACAGGTAGGCATCACGCAGCAGCACATACTTGTCGAGCGCGATCTCGTCGAGAAACACGCCGGCGCCCAGCAACTGCACCCGGCTGTTGACCAGTTGCACCACGGTGGCGATGTTGCGCTCGCGAGCGCCATGCCAGACCAGGCTGGCGCCTGAATCCTTGAAGTCCAGCGCCAGGGCCGCGGTATCGCGCAAGGTGGACGGGCCCAGCAGCGGCAGCACCAGGTACGGGCCGCTGCGCAGTCCCCAGTAGCCCAGGGTCTGACCGAAGTCCTCGACCGTGAAGCGCTCCAGCCCGATCTCGTCGGCAAAGTCCATGATGCCGCCCAAGCCGAGCGTGGTGTTGACCACCGCCCGCATGCCCATCTCCAGCGACTGCCTGGGCTTGACCTGCAACATCAGGTTGGCGCTGGTCCAGTAGTCGGCGATGTTGTTGAAGAAGTTGGCCACCCCGGTGCGCACCAGCTTGGGCAGCACTGCGCGATAGGCCTCGGCGACCGGCTTGACCGCAACCTTGTCGACCACCTCGTTGACCTCAAAGATCTGGCGGTTGTAGGTTTCCCAGGGATCGATGCGGGTCTTGCCCTCGCCCGGCAGGCTGGCACATGCGCCCAGCAGCAGCGAACAGGCCAGCAGACACAGCGCGGCTGCGCTGCGCAGCGGCCCGGTTTGCAGTGGTGGGTCAGTGCGTGTCATGGCTTTTTGGCGGGCTCGGCGCCCGTTCCGGCATCGGCTGCCTTGTTGAACAGAAACTGCCCGATCAGGTTCTCCAGCACCACAGCCGACTGGGTCTGCTTGATGGTGGCGCCCGGCGCCAGGTTGGCGGCGTCGCCACCCGGCTCCAGCCCGACATACTGGTCGCCCAGCAGGCCGGCAGTCAGGATCTTGGCCGAACTGTCCGTGGGGAACAGGTTGGCGCGCTGCACGTCCATCATCACCACCCCCTGAAAAGTCTTGGGATCAAAGCCGATGCTGGTGACCCGACCCACCACCACCCCAGCCGAGCGCACAGGCGCCCGCGCCTTCAGGCCGCCGATGTTGTCAAAGCGGGCCGTCAGCGCGTAACTGTCGCCACCGCTGAAGCTGGCGAGGTTGGCCGCCTTGAGCGCCACAAAGACCAGCGCGGCCAGGCCCAGCAGCACAAACAGGCCTACCAGGGTTTCGATGCTTCTTTTTGCCATGATGGTTTGCTACTCCGAAGGGGGTTCAGCGCGGCGCCGAGAACATCAACGCGGTGAGCACAAAGTCCATGCCCAGCACCGCCAACGACGAGGTGACCACCGTGCGGGTGGTGGCGTAGGCCACGCCCTCGGGCGTGGCTTCGGTCTCGTAGCCCTGGTACAGCGCCACGGCGGTGCAAATCACGCCAAACACCGCGCTCTTGACCACGCCGTTGCCGACATCTCGCCACACATCAACGCCGTTTTGCTGGATCGACCAGAAGTTGCCCGCGTCGATGCCGATCAGCCCGACCGCCACCACCCAGGCACCCAGGATACCGACCGCCGAGAACAGGATCGTCAGCAGCGGTAACGACACGATGCCGCCAATGAAACGGGGCGCCAGCACCCGCACCCGCGGGTCGATGGCCATCAACTCCATCGCGGCGATCTGCTCGCCAGCCTTCATCAGGCCGATCTCCGCCGTCAGCGAGGTGCCGGCCCGGCCAGCAAACAACAACGCGGTGACCACCGGGCCCAGTTCACGTACCAATGACAAATTGACGATCAGCCCCAACGATTCGGCCGCGCCATAGGTGACCAGCGCGTAATACATCTGCAGCGCCAGCACAAAACCCACCGCCAGGCCCGAGGCCAGGATGATCAGCAGACTGCGGTTGCCAATGGCGTGAATCTGCGTGATCACCAGCCCAAAACGGCGCAGCGACGCCGGCAAGGCGCGCAGCAGGTCGAAGAAGAAGATCGCGGCATGGCCCCAGCCGTGCAGCACCGCCAGGGTGCGCGCGCCCAGCCGGGCCAACAGGTCAGTGAGCGCTGTCATGGGCCAGCCGCCAAGCCAAAGTCCTCGGCCATCGACGGCGCCGGGTAGTGAAACTTGACCGGCCCGTCGGGCTCGCCGCGCACAAACTGGCGCACTTCCAAGTCGGTCGATGCCATCAGCTCAGCGGGGGTGCCCTGGGCCACGATGCGGCCCTGGTTGGCCATCAGGATCACATGGTCGCTGATCGCCATGCACTCGGGCACGTCGTGCGAGATCACCAGCGAGGTCGCACCGGTGATGTCGTTGAGGGTGCGGATCAACTTGGCCGCCACGCCCATCGAGATCAGGTCCAGCCCGGCAAAGGGCTCGTCATACATGATCAGCTCAGGGTCGAGCGCAATGGCGCGGGCCAGCGCGATGCGCCGTGCCATGCCGCCCGAAACCTCGGATATCTTGAGCGCGGCAGCACCCCGCAGGCCCACCGCATTGAGTTTCATCAGCACGATGTCGCGGATCAGCGGCTCGGGCAGGTCGGTCATCTCGCGCAGCGGGAAAGCGACGTTGTCGAACACTGTCAGGTCAGTGAACAGCGCCCCAAACTGGAACAGCATGCCCAGACGCCGGCGCAGCCGGTACAGCTGCGTGCGGTTGCGGGCATCGATCACCTCGCCGTCAAACACCACCCGGCCGCTGTTGGCCGCATGCACACCGCCGATCAGCCGCAGCAGCGTGGTCTTGCCGCAGCCTGACTGGCCCAGCACCGACGTGACCTTGCCGCGCGCAAACCGCAGGCTAACGTCTTGCAGGATGGTGCGACTGCTGTCGTAGCCAAACGTGACGTGGTCGATCTCGATGAGCGGGTCGGTGGTCAACGGAATGCGGTGGAAATCCCCGTTCGGGGCATGACGCACCAGCCTGACAACCAGGCCGATATCAAACACAATTCTCGCATGGGCCACCCTGGACCCTAGGGCTTGCCCCAATTCACCTTGGCAAAGTTGGCGGGATGAGCGGCGCCTCGGCGCCGCAGCCGCGCCCCAGGCTTAGCGGGGCAAGGTGCTGCAGCCCATCAAGAAGGCATCGACCTCGCGCGCCGCCTGGCGGCCCTCGCGGATCGCCCAGACCACCAGGCTCTGGCCACGCCGCATGTCGCCAGCGGCAAACACCTTGTCGACATTGGTGCGGTAGCCGCCTTCGTCGGTATGGGCGCGGGCATTGCCTCGACCGTCCTTGACCACGCCAAAGGCGTCCAGCACGCTGGCCACCGGGTTGACAAAGCCCATCGCCAGCAGCACCAGGTCAGCGGGGTAGTGCTTCTCGGTGCCCGCCACCTCGACCAGCTTGCCGTCCTTGAACTCGATGTTGACGGTGGTCAGGCCGGTGAGCTTGCCTTTGTCCTTGCCAGTGCCGCCGGTGAACGCCTTGGTCGCAATGGCGAAGTCACGCTCACAGCCTTCTTCATGGCTGGAACTGGTGCGCAGCTTGGTCGGCCAGTAGGGCCAAGTCATCGGCCGGTTTTCCTCTATCGGCGGCTGCGGCAGCAACTCGAACTGGGTGACGCTGGCCGCACCGTGGCGGTTGCTGGTGCCCACGCAGTCGCTGCCGGTGTCGCCACCACCGATCACGATCACGTGTTTGCCATCGGCGCGAATTTGCGTGATGCCCTGCGCCTTGAGCTTGTCGCCGGCATTGACCTTGTTCTGCTGAGGCAGGAACTCCATCGCAAAGTGCACGCCGTCCAGGTCGCGCCCCGGCACCGGCAGGTCGCGGCTGAGTTCGCTGCCACCGGTCAGGATCACGGCATCGAACTGCGCTTTCAGCGCGTCCGCGCTGAGCGTGATCTTGGCATCGTTGGTGATCTTGGCACCACCGCCTTCGGTCGGCATCGCGCCCACCAGCACACCGGTCTTGAAGACCACGCCCTCGGCTTCCATCTGGGTGATGCGGCGGTCGATGTGCGATTTTTCCATCTTGAAGTCGGGGATGCCATAGCGCAGCAGGCCGCCGATGCGGCTGTTCTTCTCGAACACCGTCACCGCATGGCCGACGCGCGCCAGCTGCTGGGCTGCCGCCAGCCCGGCCGGGCCAGACCCGACCACCGCCACGGTCTTGCCGGTCTTGGCTGCGGGCAGCTGCGGCGTGACCCAGCCCTCGGCCCAGGCGCGGTCGATGATCGCGTGCTCGATCGACTTGATGCCGACCGCATCGTCGTTGACGTTGAGCGTGCAGGCGGCCTCGCAAGGCGCCGGACAGATGCGGCCGGTGAACTCGGGAAAGTTGTTGGTGCTGTGCAGCACCGTGATGGCGTTGGCCCAGTCACCGCGGTACACCAGGTCGTTGAAGTCCGGGATGATGTTGTTGACCGGGCAGCCGCTGTTGCAGAACGGCGTGCCGCAGTCCATGCATCGCGCCGCCTGCACCTGCGCCTGCTTGTCATCGAGACCGATGACAAATTCCTTGTAGTGCTTCAGGCGCTCGGGGATGGGCTTGTAGCCTTCCTCGACACGCTCGAACTCCATGAAGCCGGTGACTTTTCCCATTTCTTCTTCCTCGTCCTCTTACTTCGCCGCGACGGCTTCGTGCTGCATGGCGGCTTCCTGGTTGTTGCCGACGCTCGCCAGTTCCACCTCGCGCTCGTACATTTCGGCCAGGGCGCGCTGGTATTCGTTGGGGAACACCTTGATGAACTTCTGCCGAGACATCGCCCAGTTGTCCAGCAATTCGCGGGCGCGGCGGCTGCCGGTCCAGCGGTTGTGCTCTTCCAGCAGCTTCTTCAGCTGCGCTTCGTCGCTCTCGTCGCGGTGCAGCTTGGTTCGGCTCGCAGACGCCGCCTGCTCCGACGTGCTCGCCACGCGCTGCAGCGACACCATCGAGGTGTTGCAGCGACTGGCAAACTGGCCGTCTTCGTCGTATACGTAGGCGATGCCGCCGGACATGCCAGCCGCAAAGTTGCGGCCGGTCTTGCCCAGCACCAGCGCCGTGCCGCCGGTCATGTATTCGCAACCGTGGTCACCGGTGCCTTCGACCACCGCAGTCGCACCGGACAGGCGCACCGCGAAGCGCTCGCCGGCCACCCCGCTGAAGAACGCCTCGCCGGAGGTCGCGCCATACAACGCGGTGTTGCCGATGATGATGTTGCGCGTGGCGTCGCCGCGGAAGTCGATGCTGGGGCGCACGATCACGCGTCCGCCCGACAGTCCCTTGCCGGTGTAATCGTTGGCATCACCGATCAGGTACAGCGTGATGCCGCGCGCCAGGAAGGCGCCGAACGACTGGCCGCCGGTGCCCTCCAGCTGGATGCGCAGCGTGTCGTCGGGCAACCCTTCCGGGTGCACCTTGGTCAGCGCTCCCGAAAGCATGGCGCCCACCGACCGGTTCACGTTGCGCGCCACTTCCATGAACTGCACGCGTTCGCCGCGGTCGATGGCGGCGCGCGACTTCTCGATCAGAACCCGGTCGAGGCTCTTTTCCAGCTTGTGGTCCTGCTCCTCCACATGAAAGCGCGGCACGTCGGCCGCCACCTTCGGTTGCGCGAACAGGCGGCTGAAGTCCAGGCCTCGGGCCTTCCAGTGCGTCAGCCCCTTCCTGGTGTCCAGCAGGTCGGCGCGGCCGATCAGGTCGTCGAACTTGCGGATGCCCAGCTGCGCCATGATGCTGCGAGCCTCCTCGGCAATGAAGAAGAAGAAGTTCACCACGTGCTCGGGCCGGCCCTGGAACTTGGCACGCAG
>JBKJKU010000182.1:0-4122 GCA_046597355.1 Aquabacterium sp. | reverse complement strand
CCCTCGCAGGGAAACTTCTTGATCTTGGCGATAATGCCCTGGTAGTCGGCGTGGCCGAAGGGGGTGTACTCCTCCATGATGTCGGCGTCGGCCACACCCTTGGCTTTCAGGAACGAACGCAGGATCTTGTTGGTGGTGCGCGGGTAGACGTAGTCGGTACCCAGCAGCACAAAGCGCTTGGCCGAGCCGCCGTCCTTGCTCATCAGGTATTCCACTGCGGGGATGGCTTGCTGGTTGGGCGCAGCACCGGTGTAGAACACGTTCTTGCTCAGCTCTTCACCTTCGTACTGCACGGGGTAGAACAGCAGGCTGTTCAACTCTTCATAGACCGGCAGCACCGACTTGCGGCTCACCGAGGTCCAGCAGCCGAAGGTGACGACCACTTTGTCCTTGCTGATCAGCTGGCGGGCTTTTTCGGCAAACAGCGGCCAGTTCGAGGCTGGGTCCACCACCACAGGCTCCAGCTTCTTGCCCAGCACGCCGCCCTTGGCGTTGATCTCTTCAATCGCCATCAGCACGGTGTCCTTGAGCACCGTCTCCGAGATCGCCATCGTGCCCGACAGCGAGTGCAGCACGCCGACCTTGATGGTGTCCTGTGCAAAGGCCGGCACGGCATACAGGCCGGCAGCAAGGGCCACCGCGGTCAGCGAGGTGGTGAAGGTACGGCGGGTAACGGTCATGGGGTGAACTCCTGGCAGGCGATGACGCCCTTTGTGAATGAGCCCCGTGTCTGTCTGGCCGCACCGGTTCAGGCCATACGGCACATGGCGTATGCGGGCCCCGCACCAGCGCCCGCCGCCGGTCCGCAAAAACCCTGCCGCGGCCCCGCCCCATGGCGTATCTACCGATGTCCGGACGTGGCCATCCGGGCCGCGGGCAGCACAAAATGGCAAGGTATCGGCCCACCCCAAGATCGCCCCATGAGCAAACTCTCCCTGCTGGACCTCGGTTTTTTCATTGCCGAGACCGAAGCCAGCCCGAAGCATGTGGCGGGCTTGCTGATCTTCAAGCGGCCGCCCAAGTCCACTTCGGCCTTTGCCAAGAACCTGTACCGCCGGTACCTGACATTCACCGACGTGCTGCCACCCTACAACCGGGTGATCCATTTCTCGCTGAGCGCGATGCCGAGCTGGCAGGACGCGGCAGCGGTTGACCTGACGCAGCATGTGTTCTTCCACAAGCTGCCGAGTGGCAAGGAGGGCGCCAACGGCCGCCAGGCGCTCTACGACTTTGTCGCCAAGCTGCATGAGCCGATGCTCGACCGCTCGCGCCCGCTGTGGGCGGTGCATGTCATCGACGGTCTGGGCGGCGACCTGGGCAGCGGCGGTTTTGCGCTGTACCAAAAAATGCATCACGCCTACGCTGACGGCGTGACGATGGCGCGATGGACGTCGGAAGGCCTGGCCAGCACGCCTGACGAGACCGAGATCACCCCGGTCTGGACCTTGCGGCACGGCGGTCATGGCGGCCACGGCCACGCGCTGAAAAAGCGCAACCAGGCGCTGATGCGCTCGGTATGGAGGGAGCTGGGCAGCACCAGCCTGCGCTTCCTGGGCGTGGGCCGGCTGGCAGCGATGTTGCTGCTGGAGTCGGTCAAGCTGACCAAAAACGCCATCGCACTGCCGTTTGTCTCCAGCGCCAAGACGCCGCTGACCGGCCAGGTCACCGCCGGCCGCCAGTTCAGCACCGCGGCGGTGACGATGGACCGTGTCAACCGGGTGCGTGAGCGCACCCGGTCCACCCTCAACCATGTCGCGCTGACCTGCCTGGATGGCGCGCTGCGGCGTTACCTGAGCGACCTGGGGGTCGAGCTGAAGCGGCCGATCACGATCCAGATGCCGGTCAACCTGCGCCAGGAGGGCGAAAAAACCGCCGGCAACAAGATTGGCATCATCCAGGTCGAGCTGTCGCCGCCCACCGACGACCCGTATGTGCGGCTGCGCAACATCGGGTTTTCGCTGCGCAACGTGCGCACCATGATCAACAGCGTGGTGCCCGAGGCGATCGAGTCCTACACCATCATCACCGGGCTGGTGGCGCAGATCGCCGAGCTGCTCAAGCTCAGCAACACCTTGCCGCCGATGGGCAACACCCTGGTGTCGAATGTGCCGGGGCCCAAGCACCACCTCTACCTGCAAGGCGCGCGGATGGAAGAAATGCACCCGATCAGCACCCTGCCGCCCAGCAACCTGCTCAACATCACGCTGTTCAGCTATGCCGACCAGCTGTTTTTCGGCCTCATCGCCACGGCTGAGCTGCCCGAGCTGCACCGACTGGGCAGGTACGTCGAGACCGCCTTTACCGAGCTGGAAGCCGCGGTGGTCGATGCCCATGCGCCGTAGTTGGCCCGGCCCGGCATTGACCGGCAGCGGGTGTGCATCTGGCTGATATTTGAGGATCTGAGCATGGCCCACACCTACAGCTTCACCGATGCCAATGGCCTGACCGCCCACTACGCTGACCGCAAGCGCGCCTGGTGGGCGATGTCCGTGGTCTACCCGCTGGTGCCGCTGCTGGGCCTGTGGGCGCACCACGCCAGCGGCCTGCAAATCGCGCTGGGCCTGCCGATCCTGCTCAGCTACGGCTTGCTGCCGCTGCTGGACGCGCTGATCGGCGAGGACAGCAACAACCCACCCGAGGCCGTGGTGCCGCAGTTGGAAGCCGACCCCTACTACCGCTGGCTGACCTGGGCCACGGTGCCGCTGCACTTTGTGGCGTTGATCGCCTGCGCCTGGTGGGTTGGTACGCAAGATTTGTCATGGTGGGCGGTGGCGATGCTGGCCTTTGTTGCCGGCAGTGACGCCGGCCTGGGCCTGAACACCGCCCACGAGCTGGGCCACAAGAACAACCCGGTCGAGCAGTGGCTGGCCCGGCTGGTGCTGGCGGTACCGGCCTACGGCCATTTCACGGTCGAACATGGCCGCGGTCACCACCGCTGGGTGGCCACGCCCGAGGACCACGCCAGCGCCCGCATGGGAGAAAGCATCTACCGCTTTGCGCTGCGCGAGTTGCCCGGCGGCATGCGCCGCGCCTGGCAACTGGAGTCGCAGCGCCTGCAGGGCGCTGGCCAATCGGTCTGGGGTGTGCACAACACGATGCTGCAGTCCTACGCCATCACCGCCGTGTTGCAGTTGGGGCTGGTCGCGGCTTTCGGCTGGGTGATGCTGCCGTTTCTGGCGCTGCACAACCTGGTGGCCTGGTGGCAGCTCACCTCTGCGAACTACGTTGAGCACTACGGCCTGCTGCGCCGGCGCAGTAGCGGCGCGGGGCAGCACGACGGCGGCACCGGCTACGAGGCGCCACAGCCCCACCATTCCTGGAACACCAACCACCTGGTGACCAACCTGATCACCTTCCACCTGCAGCGCCACTCGGACCACCACGCCCACCCGATGCGCCGGTACCAGAGCCTGCGCGATTTCCCGCAACTGCCGCGCCTGCCCAGTGGCTACTTCGGCATGTTCTCGCTGGCTTATGTGCCGCCGCTGTGGTTTCTGGTGATGGACAAGCGCCTGCTGGCGCTGCCGCAGATCCAGGGCGATTTGAGCCGCATCAACCTGGACCCGCGCAGCCGGGCAGCGCTGCAGGCGCGCTACGGTGCGGGGCTTACGGGTGACGTCGGTGGTGCGGGCGCTGCTGCATGCGGCCCCAGTCCATCGACCCCGCAGCCCTGACCGGTACAGTCGTTCTGGGTTCATTCCAGCGTCGTGGTGTGATCAACCGCGACCGGCTGCAGGCCGTCACCCTGAATCCGCTGTGTCAGCCGCAGCCTCAGCCTCAGCCTCAGCGTTGGTGCTGACTGCAGGTCAGCGGACGGCGCGTTGCCGCCCGCGCACAGCTGACGTCGAACCGCAGCAACGCGCCGGCTCAAGCCAACGCTTCGCGCCCAGGGGGCACAGGGGCTGTCGGACTCTGTGCGGGCAACTTAGTGGCACCGAAAGGGCTGCTTCCTGAAAAGTGAATTGTTCTTTGCCTGTCCCGGTTGCAAAGTCACTGGTTCTGGCATTGCCCGTGTGGGCCAGCCGCCTGGATCCGCTCAGCCCATGACCCAACCCAGCTACCAAGACATCCGCGACGCCGTGCGCGCCCTGTGCGCCGGCTTTCCCGACAGCTACCACCGCG
>JBKJKU010000104.1:0-5622 GCA_046597355.1 Aquabacterium sp. | reverse complement strand
CGTTGGCACTCGCGTCACCGGGAACGACGCCCACGTGATCGAGCAACTCGTCGTCGAGACCGGTGGCGACGCTGCGCGATGGGCCACTGGCGACGCTGCGCGTCGAAGCTTGGAAATTGGGTATCACTGTCGGATCCTTCATCGCTTGAGAATTGCCATCCCGACCAGTGTCGCATCGGGCACCCAGTCGCTGGTGCGCAGGCCTGCAATTTTTGCGCCCGTGCCCCGCGGCGTTCGCGACCGGGCCACAATAAAGCAGAAGCAGGAGACGACGAGATGACACCCGACGAACTGGCCCTGAGCCTGGACCTCCCGAAACGTGCCGTGGCACTGGTGCTCGCCGGGGGCCGCGGCAGCCGGCTGAAGAGTCTGACCGATCGGCGCGCCAAGCCGGCGGTGTACTTCGGCGGCAAGTTCCGCATCGTCGACTTTGCGTTGTCGAACTGCCTGAACTCGGGCATCCGCCGCATCGGCGTGATCACACAGTACAAGTCGCACAGCCTGCTGCGCCACGTGCAGCGCGGCTGGGGCTTCCTGAAGACCGAGATGAACGAGTTCGTCGACCTGCTTCCGGCGCAGCAACGCACCGACGACGAGAGCTGGTACCGCGGCACGGCCGACGCCGTGTATCAGAACCAGGACATCCTCGCGAGTTACGGTGCCGACTACATCGTCGTGCTGGCCGGCGACCACATCTACAAGATGAACTACGCGCTGATGCTGGCCGATCACGTGGCGCACGGCCGGCCCTGCACGGTGGGCTGCATCGAGGTGTCGCGGGCCGAGGCCAGCGCCTTCGGCGTGATGGCGATCGACGAGCATCGCCACATTACCCAGTTTGTCGAAAAGCCCGCCGACCCGCCAGCCATGCCCAACAAGCCGGACCGCAGCCTGGCCAGCATGGGTATCTACATCTTCAATGCCCGCTACCTGTACAAAGAGCTGGAGCGCGACCTCGCCGACCCCAACTCCACGCACGACTTCGGCAAGGACATCATCCCGTCCGCGGTCAAGAATGGCCAGGCCGTGGCCCATCCGTTCGACATGAGCTGTGTCGGCACCAAGCCCGGGCTGGAGCCGTACTGGCGCGATGTGGGCACGATCGACGCCTACTGGGACGCCAACATCGACTTGACCGCCACCGACCCCGAGCTCAACCTCTACGACACCCGCTGGCCGATCTGGACCTACCAGGCCCAGTTGCCGCCGGCCAAGTTTGTGCACAACCAGCCCGACCGGCGCGGCATGGCGGTCGAGTCGATGGTCTCGGGCGGCTGCATCGTTTCGGGCAGCGTGTTCCGCTCGGTGCTGTTTTCCAGCGTGCGGGTGCATTCGCACAGCAGCGTGAACTGGAGCGTGTTGCTGCCCGAGGTGCAGGTCGGCCGGGGCGCCCGGCTGACCAAGGTGATCGTGGACCGCGGCTGCACCATTCCCGACGGCATGGTGATCGGCGAGGACGCCGAGTCCGATGCCCAACGCTTCCACCGCAGCGAACAGGGCGTGGTGCTGGTCACCCGCAACATGCTGGTCGCCTTGCAAAGCTGATCCGCGTGATGGGCAACCCCCCAGGCCCGCAGCGCCTGAAGATCCTGCATGTGGCCGCTGAGGTCTATCCGCTGGTCAAGACCGGCGGGCTGGCCGATGTGGTGGCTGCGCTGCCACCGGCACAAGCGGCCGCGGGTGCCGACGTGCGCCTGTTGCTGCCCGGCTTGCCGGCCATCCTGGACGCGGTGCAATCGGCCCGCACGGTGATCGATATCGGCGCCTGTTTTGGCGCGATGCGGGTGCGCTTGCTGCAGGCTCGCCTGCCCGGGTCGCCACTGCAGGCTTACGTCATTGACGCGCCGCACCTGTACCGGCGTGGCGGCAGCCCCTACCAAGACAGCCGCGGCGCCGAATGGCCCGACAACCTGCAGCGCTTTGCGCTGCTGGGCTGGGTGGCTGCCCACCTGGCCGCCCATGACGCCGACCCGGCCTGGGTGCCCGACATCGTGCATGCGCACGACTGGCATGCCGCAATGGCCTGCGCCTATATGGCTGACCATGCACCGACGCAGGCCGCCTCGGTGTTCACGGTGCACAACCTGGCGTTTCAGGGCCTGTTTGCGCACCATGATTGGGCCTTGCTGGGGCTGGGCTCGCGCTTCATGTCACCGAGCGGGCTGGAGTTTCATGGCCAGCTGTCGTTCATGAAAGCCGGGCTGAAATTTGCCGACAAGATCACCACCGTCAGCCCCAGCTATGCCGCCGAGATCGCCACGCCCGAATTCGGTTGCGGCCTGGACGGCGTGATCCGCGGCCGGGCGTTGGACGTCAGCGGCATCCTCAACGGCATCGACCCGACAGTCTGGAACCCGGCCACCGACCCGGCGATTGCTGCCCGCTACGACTTCGACCGGCTGGCCGGCAAACAGGCCTGCCGCCAGGCCTTGCAGGCCGCCATGGGCCTGGCCGCCGATCCGCAGGCGCTGGTGCTGACGGTGGTGAGCCGGCTCACCGCACAAAAAGGCCTGGACCTGGTGCTGGCTGCGTTGCCGGCGCTGGTGCGGGCGGGGGTGCAGTTTGCGGTGCAGGGCACGGGTGAGCCGGCGCTCGAATCCGCCTTCCGCATGGCGGAGCAGGCTTTTCCGGGCCGGGTGGCGGTGCACATCGGCTATGACGAGCCACGTGCCCACCAGCTGATCGCCGGCGCCGATGTGATTGCCGTGCCGTCGCGTTTTGAGCCATGCGGCCTGACGCAGTTGTACGGCCTGCGCTACGGCACGCTGCCTGTGGTGCGCCGGGTGGGCGGGCTGGCGGACACCGTGACGGATGCCGGGTGTGACACGGCGGCGGCGACCGGCACAGGCACCGCGACAGTCAACCCGACCGACCGCAGCGACAGCCGTCAGACCGGCTTTGCCTTCGACGCTGCCACGCCCGCCGCGTTTGAGGCCTGCATGCGGCGGGCGTTGGCACTCAAGGCCGATGCGGAGGGCTGGCAGGCGGTGATGCAACGGGGCATGGCGCAGGACCTGTCCTGGGACGGACCAGCGCGCAGCTACCTGGCGCTGTACCGGCAGGCAATCGCTGCGCGCGCCGCATCACCCCGCAGTGCCGGGGGTTGATTCGGGGTTGCTGTCGGCACTGAAGCCAGTGTTGACGCTGCGCCGCGGCCGGGCAAGCGCACAACCAATCCTCAGCCGGTGTTGCGGCGGGCCGGTTTGCGCTTCGGCACACCCTCGCTGCGCAGTGCGGTCTTTTTTGCCGGCGCAGCCGCCACAGACGCCTGGTCCAGCCACAGCAGCGCATCGACATACGACATGAAGCACTTGAGGTAAGCCGGCGAGGTGTCGCGCATCAGCTTGAGCGACCGCAGCACCAGCAGGTTCGAGTTCAGCGGGCCGGCGTTTTCGGGCACCTTGGCCAGGGACTCCGCCAACTGCTGGTCAACGCGGAGCTTTGACCAGGTGCTTCTGAACATCCGCAAGGTCCGCAATTCCGCGGGGGCCGGCGACAAATCCGCGCCCACTGGCGTCGGCCGGCCGTCCGCCTCTGCGGGGGACTGCCGCGCGATGTGGCGCAGCAAGTCGGCCAGCGGGCTGCGCGGTGCTTGCGCGGTAACCGCATCCGCGTCTGCACCCACACCCATACCCACACCCGCACCCACACCCACACCCGCATCCGCATCCGCATCCGCATCCGCATCCCGGTTCGCGAAGTCATCGGCTGCGGGGTTGGCCAACCGTACGGCCTGGGCCAGCCTGTCACCACAGTCCTGCAGTGCCTGGGCCAGTTTGCCGTCCATCACCGCGCGGGCGGCGCCGCTGTGCTGGTCGGCCCGGCGCGCCAGCGCCTGGATGAACTGAAACCCCACCGGATCAAGCCGCTGCGCACCCCGCGAACGCAACGCAGCGACCGCAGCGCCCAGGTCTGGCGGCCCAGCGGGCTGCGCTGCCAGACCGCCTGGCTGTCGCGGCTCATTCACGGGTTTTGGGGGCTGCGCTGGTCATCCGGGGCAGTGGCGCCATCTCGACCCGGCGGTTCCGGGACCGACCGGCCGCATCGGCATTGGACGCCACCGGTTGCTCGGGCCCGAAGGCGGCGGCAAAGACCGACGACGACGGCACGCCTTCGTCGATCAGCGCCCGGGTCACGGTCAGGGCCCGTTCGGCCGACAGCGCCCAGTTGTCGGCAAACTGCCGGTTGTTGTCCCGCACCGGGCGGTCATCGGTGAAGCCACTGACCATCAGCAATTCGTTGCGTGCGGCCAGGTAAGCGGCCAGCGGCGCGGCCAGGCTTTTCAGCAGTTGCCGGCCGTCCGGTTGCAACTGGTCGGAGTTCAACAAAAACAACACGCTGCCGCTGATGCCGATGCGGCCGTTGTCCAGCGTGACCCGGCCCGACGCCAGCGGCACCGCCAGCGCTTGCTCCAGGGTCTGGCGCCGCTGCTGCTCGACCTGCCGTTGCTTGACCTCGGCATCGAGGTTGCTGGCGAGTTGCAGCTGCAACCCCAGCACACCCACCAGGATCAGCACAAACGCGCCCAACAGGCCGGCCATCAGGTCGCCAAAGACGGCCCACACCGGGGCGGTCTGCTCCAGTCCGGCGTCGCTGTCGTCCATCAGGCGGGCTCGCCGGCCAGGGCGGCCGGTTGGCGGCTGACCCGCTGCAGGTTATCGACGATCTGCTTTTGCGACAACAGGCTCAGGTCGATGATCTCGCGCGCCTGCGCCACGTAGTAGGCCAGCTGTTCGTCGCTGCGCACGAGGGATTTGCCCATGGCCGCTTCGATTCGCTGCAGCTGGCCCATCAGCTTGTGGTTGGATTCACTGAACAGCTGCACCGCCAGACCGAAGGATTCGCCCAGGCTGGCGACCTCCACCGCGCCACCCGCGACCTGCGCGACGGCGCTGCCCATCCGGGCGGATTCCTGCTCGATCTTTTCGCTGAACTGTGAGGCGGCGCGGTCCAGCTGTGCAGCCGATGACGCCACCAGGGCATCGATCGCCCCACGCTGGGCGCTGGACGCATGGTTGACGGCATCGAGCACGGTGTTGAGCGTGGCCATGGTGCGGCCGCGCTCCTCCAGCAACTGGTTGTCGAGCGCCAGGCTGTCGGAGAGTTTTTCGCGCAGCAGGGCGATCGCTTCTGCTGCGGCGCGCGGGGCAACGGCCGCGGTTTGCAGCAGCTGGGCGATCTCTGCGGCCGTGCTGCTGGCCTGGGCCTGGGCCTGCGTCGTGATGTCATGGGCCGTGCGGCCCAGCGTCTCGCAGATCGCCTGCTGCTGGCTGAGGGTGGCCGCACCCGCGTGCTGCCAGGCCTGCTGCAAGCCTGCGGCCATCGATGCCAGCGAATGGGTCAACGCTGCCAGCCGCTGCTGGTCTTGCGTGGCCAGATCGGCCTGCAATCGGGCGTGTGTCTGGTCCACCGACGCCAGCAGTGTTGCCGCCGAGCGGTTCAGGTCGCCTTGCCAGGCCAGCTGCTGGGCCTGTACCCCGGTGAGCAGTGATGCCGAGCGCTGCCCGAAAGTCTCGGTAAACGCCTGCAGCGATTGCTGCAGGCTGCCAGCCAGCGCATCGCTGGTGCGTTCGTGCTGGCCCAGGGCGGTTGTCCAGGCGGCCGCCACGGTGCTTACGCTGC
>JBKJKU010000202.1:0-29781 GCA_046597355.1 Aquabacterium sp. | reverse complement strand
GCAGCTCAACACGCCCTACCCGTCCACCGCCTACCTGACCGGCTTCCTGCGCTCGCGCGGCATTGCCGCCGTGCAGGAGGACCTGGCGCTGGCGCTGCGCCGGCCGCCACCAGCGGTCTGCCCTGGCAGGCCCAGGCCCGGGGCGACGGCACGCTGGCGGCTTTTGGCCTGGTGCTGGGCCGCGACACGCTGGCCGACGCGCAAACGCTGCTGGGTGACACCCTGACGGTGGCGCTGGTGGCCCGGTTGGGCGAGGTCGGCGCACTGGAGGCGTTGGCCGACCCGTTTGCTGCCGGTTTTGTCACCGGGCGGTTGGTGCTGGCGTTTGACGTGCCGGCTTCCGACCTGCGACGCTGGCGCGACAGCGCGCAGCGGTCCCAGGTGATGACGGACGGCCTGCGCCGTTTCGAGTTGCTGGCTGCCGACCGTGGCGCCGCCCGCCGCATGCCGCTGGTGGGGTTGAGCTTTGTGCCGGCGGTGCGGCTGAGCGAGGCCGACGTGCGCCAGCGCTTTGGCCCGCCGGCGTCGACCCAGGCGGTGGGCGGCGGCACCTTGGTGCTGCGCTACCCGACCATCGGCATGGCGGCTACGGTGGGCCCGGCCAGCCGGGGCGTGCTGCAGTACGTCGCGCCGCGTGATTTTGAAGCCCGATTGGGGGCTTCGGCGGCCTCGGCGCCGTCAAGTTGATCAAGTTCCGGCCAAAACAGCTCAAGTTTGTGGCCTAATCCTGGGTTGACTTTCCAACTCACCGGATCCACACCATGGGCACCAAGATCATCACCGAAGCCGAACGCCGGGCCACCCCGCGTCCCGCAGCCCCCGCTGGCGTCTGCTTCACCGCGCCCAAGGGCCAGAAAATCTCGCTGGAGCGTGGCTCGCACACCCGCAGCAAGAAGAACCCGGGCAAGCGCCCCCGCAAGGGCGGCTGAGTCCGGACACAAACAGCCCTGAGGACTGCGCCCGCCTGCAAGACCGCACGGCTGCTGTCTTGGGGCTGGCCAAGGCATGTCGCCTCTGGCGATGGGCTGTGTGTGACGGGTAGCGTGGTCTGCCCCGCCAAACAATGCGCGCTGGCAGGCCGCCGATCTTGGATATGGCCGCCCGCCCGCCGAAGCCGTCCATGCTGAGAATCACCGAACTGCGCCTGCCGTTGGACCACGCACCCGATGCGCTGCGTCCCGCCACCGTGGCGCGCCTGGGCATACCGGATGCCGCGCTGGGTGAGCTCACGGTTGTCAAGCGCAGTTACGACGCGCGCAAGAAGTCGGCCGTGGTGCTGATTTACACGGTAGATGTCACGCTGGCCGCTGGTGTGGGCGAGGCCGACGTGCTGTCGCGCTACGGCGCCGCACATCCGGGCGACCACCACCTCAAGCCCAGCCCCGACACCACCTACCGGCCGGTTGCAGTGGCGCCACCGGCGTTTCCGGGTGGTGGGCAGCGCCGGCCGGTGGTGATTGGCTTCGGGCCTTGCGGCCTGTTCGCGGCGTTGGTGCTGGCCCAGATGGGACTGCGGCCGATCGTGCTGGAGCGTGGCAAGGCGGTGCGTGAGCGCACCAAGGACACCTGGGCGCTGTGGCGACAGGGCGTGCTGGCACCGGAGTCGAACGTGCAGTTTGGCGAGGGCGGCGCCGGCACGTTTTCGGACGGCAAGCTGTGGAGCCAGATCAGCGACCCGCGCCATCTCACCCGCAAGGTGCTGACCGAGTTCGTCAAGGCCGGCGCACCCGAAGAGATCCTGTTTGTCGCCAAACCCCACATCGGCACCTTCCGGCTGGTTGGCGTGGTCGAGAAGATGCGCGCCCAGATCGAGGCGCTGGGCGGTGAGATCCGCTTCCAGCAGCGCGTGGCCGGTATCCAGATCGAGACCCGGCCGGGCGGCGCTCGACAGGTACGTGGCCTGACGCTGGCCAGCGGCGAGCAGATCGACACCGATCATGTGGTGCTGGCGGTGGGCCACAGCGCCCGCGACACCTTCGAGATGCTGCACGGGCAAGGGGTGTTCATGGAGGCCAAGCCGTTTTCGCTGGGGTTCCGCATCGAGCACCCGCAAAGCCTGATCGACGCAGCGCGATTTGGACCCAGCGCCGGCCACCCCATCCTGGGCGCAGCGGACTACAAGCTGGTGCACCACGCCGGCAACGGCCGGGCGGTCTACAGCTTTTGCATGTGCCCGGGTGGCACGGTGGTGGCGGCCACGTCCGAGGCCGGCCGGGTGGTGACCAACGGCATGAGCCAGTACTCGCGCAACGAGCGCAACGCCAACGCCGGCATCGTGGTCGGCATCACACCGCAGGACTACCGGCAGGACGGCCTGGCCAGCGGACCGGTCTCACCGCTCGACGGCATCGCTTTCCAGCGGTTTTGGGAGTCGCGCGCCTATGTGCTGGGCGGCGAGCGCTACCACGCACCGGCGCAACTGGTGGGTGACTTTGTCGCCGGCCGCCACGGCAAGGCCATCACCCGTGAGGTGGGCAGTGTGCTGCCGTCCTACCAGCCCGGCGTGCTGCTGACCGACCTGGCCGAGCCCGGCCGGGGCAGCCTGCCGGCGCCCGCGCTGGCGGCGATCCGCGAGGCGCTGCCGGCCTTCGAGCGCCAGATCCGCGGCTTTGCCATGCCGGACGCGGTGTTGACCGGCGTTGAGACCCGCACCTCGTCGCCGCTGCGCATCACGCGCGGCAAGGATTTCCAGAGCCTGAATGTCGCGGGGCTGTACCCGGCGGGCGAGGGCGCGGGTTACGCCGGCGGCATCATGTCGGCCGGGGTGGACGGTATCGAGGTAGCCGAGGCGCTGGCCGTCAATTTGCTGGGACGGCTGGCGCCTCTGCCAGCTTAGAACGGCGGCTCGCTGCGCAGGTCGAGCGGCGCACCCGTCAACGGATGGGCCAGCGCCAATTGGCTGGCGTGCAACAGCAAACGCGGCGCCGCAGCGGCGACCTCAACGCTGGCATACAGCGCATCGCCCAGGATGGCGTGGCCGATGGCGCAAAGGTGCACCCGCAACTGGTGGGTGCGGCCGGTTTGGGGCTGCAGCGCCAGCCGGGTGGTTTGACGGGTGCTGTCGCGCGATAGCACCCGCCAGTGCGTCAGCGACGGTTTGCCCTGTGCCTTGTCCACCTGCTGGCGCGGCCGGTTCGGCCAGTCGGCCGCCAGCGGCAGGTCGATCTCGCCAACGTCATCGGCCAGCAGCCCGGCCACCACGGCGGTGTACGTCTTGTCGACCGTGCGCCCGGCAAATGCCTGGCTCAGGCGCCGCTGCATCGCCGCGCCGCGCGCCAACAGCATCAGGCCCGATGTCGCCATGTCCAGCCGGTGCACCACCAGCGCATCCGGATAGGCCGCCTGCAGCCGGGCCGAGACGCAGTCCGCCTTGTCCGCGCCGCGCCCCGGCACGGCCAGCAGACCGGCGGGTTTGTCGACAGCGATCAGGCTGTTGTCCAGGTGGATCACGGCAGGGCAGGGCGGCGACAGGGCTGGCAGGTCAAGGGTCACCGCACCAGCATAGCGTTGACAAAAAACCGAGCACGCGGGTACTGCGCAGACAGGACACCGCCGCCACCCGGTGCGACATCAGGTCGACCCGGGATGCGGCCGTGCCGACCCGGGCGCTGGACGGCAGCCGCTTGCAGATGTTGGTGCGCGACTTGTGATGCCCCGCTCAGGGCAACGCATGCCCAGGATGGCGATCAGCCTGCGGCTGCCGACGGTGTTGCCAACGTCAGCAGCCGCGGCGACAACGTGATGTCGCCATACCAGGCCTCCATCTCGGTTTTCAGCGCATCGGCATCGGTCAGCACACCCACGCCGGTGATGGGGCCGGGCGCCTCGCCAAACACCCGCTGGTAGTCGGCCACCACGTCGCGCTCGTAGTGCAGCCAGTGGCCCGCGCGCGCCGCGCCGGACTCCACCGTCAGGTACTGGATACGGGCTGTCCGGTGGTTGCGGTGCACCGATTCCAGCGCGTGTTTGCCGCCGTCCCAGACGTACATCAGCGTGGCAAACGGCAGCCGCTGGCCGGTGAACAGCTCAACCTGCTCAAAAAACAGGCGGTCGCGCAGCGGCATCCGGGTGTCGTCGCCACCAAACGCCAGCACCAGCCGGGCTGGGCAATCATCGTGCTCGGCCACACCCACGTCGGCATGGCCCGGTGCCTCGCGCACCCGCCAACTGAAGCGCAACCGGCCAAACAGGGCTGGGTCGATCTGCACCGCGCAGCGCAGGCCGGTGGCCGACGACGCGGCGCTGGCGTGCAGCACCTTGCGGTCGCCGTCGCGCACCACCGCATAGCGGGTCGGCTTCAGGTCGCGCCGCATGGCGTAGGCGTGCCAGCCGGCCGGCACCTCACCCGCGGCGGTGCCGGAAAACGGCGTGACCCGCGCCAAGATGGGCGTGCTGTCAGCGGGTTGCCCTGGCAGACCGGGAGGGGCGGACAACGGCGCGGTAGCGCGGTGAGACGGCAGGGCGCAACCCGACAGCAGCGGCGAGGCCGCGCACGCGGCCCAACCGGCCGCCGCGAGCAAGCCGGTGCGCCGACCGCTGTTGTGCGCAGCATCTGCGGCACAGTCCGCGCCTGCGCTTGCGTTGGCGTCAGCCGCCAATGCGCCACTTTGCGCCACCGCGCAGCGCGTTGATCGAAAGTTCATGCCCACCACCCGGCGCCGCTTTGCGCGTCAAAATGACAAAATCGCAATGTTAGCGGTGGCAGCAGCCAACGCCTAGCCGGGGTTTCTGCCAGGACCCGCCCGGGGCGGTCCTGGCCAGGGACTCAACTGCCGTCGTTGCCCATCGAGCGCAGTGCGGCGGCGCGCAGGTCAGACGCAAAACCGGGTTCGCTGGATTCGATCTGGTTGGCCCAGTCCAGCAAGCCTTCGGCGGTTTTGGGTTCATTGCGCACCTGCTTGAGCTGCCAGTGGTCTAGTCGGCGCAGGCCGCCGATCAGGGCTGCGGCCAGCGTGCCCAGCAAAATCGCGCCACGGGGAACAGCCAGCCGGGTAGGGCGGCCAAAGGTCATGGAAGCACTGGTCATGGTGTTGACTCCATCGTCTGCACAGAACCCGGATTGGATTCATGTTGCAGTGCAGTATAGGGTTTTCCCTTGCTTGGTGTGTGACAGGGGCTTGGACCGATCAGGACAACCTGCCAAGCCTGTCACGGCACGCGCGACAAACCGCGGCACTTGACGCCCCAAAGGGTCACGCTGCACACTCCTGGCCCCGACGCCGCCGATCTTGAGGAGAGTGCCATGACAAAAACTGCCATTGCCCCCCGGTCGGCCTGCGTGCGCTGAACCTGTCCGTCTTGTTCTGTTGCCTGGCGCGCCCTTGCGCCAGTCCTGCACCCGGCTGCTGCCGGTGACTTGACGGCGACGCCGGTGCGTTGCCCGCCCCGCCGACCCACTTGATCCTGCCCCGTGGCGCGCGTTGCGCGCAGCCGCGTTCTGGCGTCGACCGGCTTGGCCGGGCTTCGATGCCGCTGGCCGGTCAGTCCCGCTGCCCTGTGCAGGGCAACAGCGCTGGCCGGCACGTTTGACGGACACCGACATGACGTATTTGATCGATTTCGAGGCGCTTTCTCGCATTGGCCTGGGCGCCAGCATGCGCCAACAACTGGCGGGCGGCGTGGCCGACCCCGCCGCCCGGCCGATGCGGCTGGTGGAGATCCAGCGTGAGCACCTGCTGTTGCACGATGGTCACAGCGCGCAACGGGCCCGCTGCAGCCCCGTGCTGCAGCATGATTTGCAGCAGCAGCAAGAAACCCTGGCGGTGGGCGACTGGGTGCTGGCGCGACCGTATCAGGGCGGAGCGGCAGCGCCGACCTGGGTCGTCAGCTGCCGCTTGCTGCCGAGCAACCAGATTGCCCGCCGCACCATGCGCCGCGATGCCGATGACCGCGCTGGTGCGCAGCGACAAGTGCTGGTCAGCAATGTCGATACCGCCCTGCTCGTGATGGGGCTGGACCGCGACTTCAACCTGCGAAGGCTGGAGCGCTACCTCGCGCTGGCCCAACTGGCTGGCGTGGCTGCTGTGCTGGTGCTGAGCAAGGCCGACACGGTTGCGCCGACGCAGCAGGCCCGGCTGCTGGACCTGGCTCGGGCGGCGTTGCCGTCGGGTGTGTCGGCGCTGGCGCTGGACGTACGCCAACCGGCCGCTGGCGCGGCGCTCGCGCCCTGGTTGGCGCGTGGCCAGACCTTGGTGTTGCTGGGCAGCAGCGGCGCCGGCAAGAGCACGCTGGCCAATACCTTGCGGGCCTGGGACCCCGCCGGGTTGGGTGACGGCGGGCCGGCTGGCCCACCGGCAGTGGGGGCGCCGGTGGAGGCCGTCGATGGCCCGGCGTCACGGGCCGGATCCTGGCGGACGACCGGGGCGGTGCGTGAAGACGACAGCCGCGGTCGCCACACCACCACGGTGCGCACGCTGCTGCCGTTGCCCGGAGGCGCTTGCCTGATCGACACCCCTGGTCTGCGCGCGTTGCGGTTGGATCTGGAGCAGGCTGGGCAACTGGCCGACGCATTTGGTGATGTGGCACGCTGGGCCGTGCACTGCCGCTTTCGCGACTGCCAGCACCAGCAGGAGCCCGGCTGCGCTGTGCGTGAGGCGTTGCCCGAGGCCCGCCTGCACAATTTTCACAAGCTGCTGCGCGAGGCTGGCCGAGACGGTCAGACCGTGCTGCAGCGGCGTACCCAGCTGACCTTGTGGAAATCGCGCAGCCGCAACGCCCAGCTGCGTCTGCGCGCCAAGCGGGACGGTGAAGCATGACCGCGCCGGCTGACCGGGCCATGTCCGGCCCCCGGCAACCGGCGTCGCCCGATCGGCAGGGCAGCGCGCCGGTCGCGTGTCGGCAGGTCAGTAGTTGAGCCCCATCGCCTCGCGCACATCCTTCATGGTCTGGCGCGCCACGGTGCGAGCGCGCTCGGTACCCATCTCGACGATCCAGTGGATCTGCTTGGGGTTGGTGAGGTAGGTCTCGGCGCGCTCGCGCCAGGGCAGCTGCTCACGCAGGATGGCGTCGATCACCGGCTGCTTGCAGTCCAGGCAGCCAATGCCGGCGGAGGTGCAGCCTTGTTTGACCCAGTCCTGGGTCGGCGCGTCCGAGTAGACCAGGTGGAACTGCCATACCGGGCAGCGCGACGGGTCGCCGGGGTCGGTGCGGCGTACCCGCTGCGGGTCGGTGGGCATGCGCCGCACCTTGGTCGTGACCACCGCGGGTTCGTCGCGCATCGCGATCGTGTTGCCGCGGCTCTTGCTCATCTTGTCGCCGTCCAGGCCGGGCAGCTTGCTGGTCTCGGTCAGCAGCACGGCCGGCTCGGTCAGCACACTCTTGCCGCTGCCCTTCAGGTGGCCCAGCAGCAACTCGGCATCGCCGTTGTCCAACGTGGCTGCCTCTCGGGCCTTGCGCACCACGGCTTCACCCCGGCCCAGTGCCTCGGCCGAGCCATCCTGGCCGTAGGCCTTGCGTTGTTTGTCGACGTAGCGCGAGTCGTCCTTGCTCAGCTTGGCCAGTGCGGCGGCCACCTGCTGGTCATGGTTGGTGGCGCGGCCATACAGATGGTTGAAGCGGCGCGCCACCTCGCGGGTGATTTCGACGTGTGGCGCCTGGTCCTCGCCCACCGGTACAAATGACGCCTTGTAGATCAGGATGTCGGCGGCCTGCAGCAGCGGGTAGCCCAGAAAACCGTAGGTCGCGAGATCCCGGTCCTTGAGTTTTTCAATCTGGTCCTTGTAGGTCGGCATGCGCTCCAGCCACGACAGCGGCGTGCCCATCGCCAGCAGCGTGAACAGCTCGGCATGCTCGGGCAGGCGGCTCTGGATGAAGAGGGTGGCTTTTTCGGGGTCGATGCCGGCCGCCAGCCAGTCGACCACCATGTCGTAGACCGACTTTTCGATGACCCCGCGCTCCTCGTAGTGCGTGGTCAGCGCGTGCCAGTCGGCGACAAAATAAAAGCAGTCGTACTCGTGCTGCAGCCGCACCCAGTTCTTGAGCGCGCCGTGGTAGTGGCCGAGGTGCAGGGCGCCGGTCGGGCGCATGCCGGAGAGTACGCGGGGTCGCATGGAAGCATCCTTCGAGAGAGGCTGTCGATTCTCGCAGACCGTGTTGGCCAGCCCTGCACCGCCCAGGCCTGCCCGGGCAGCGCGGTGCTGCCGCCCCTGCGCCTACACTGCGCGCGCTCCATGAAACGCATCCTGATCCTGATCTCCGGCCGCGGCAGCAACTTGCAGGCCATCGTGCAGCGCTGTGCCGACGAGGCCTGGCCGGCCAGCGTGGTCGCCGTGGTCAGCAACCGGCCCGACGCCGAGGGGCTGGACTTTGCGGCGCAGCACGGCATTGCCACCGCCGTGCTCGACCACCGGCAGTTTGCCGACCGCCAGACCTTCGACGCCGAACTGGCACGCCTGATCGATGGTTTTGCGCCCGACCTGGTGGTGCTGGCCGGCTTCATGCGCATCCTGACCGACGGTTTTGTGGCGCACTACGCTGGTCGCCTGCTCAATATCCATCCGTCGTTGCTGCCGGCTTTCGCCGGGCTGCATACCCATCGTCGCGCGATCGAGGCGGGTTGCAAGGTGGCTGGCAGCACGGTGCACTTTGTCACGCCCGAGCTTGACCACGGCCCGATCGTGCTGCAGGCCACGGTGCCGGTGCTGGCCGACGACACGCCGGCGCGTTTGTCAGCCCGCGTGCTGGCCGTTGAGCACCAGATCTACCCGATGGCCGTGCGCTGGTTTGTCGAAGGCAACTTGCTGGTCACCCACGACGGTCTGGTGCTTCACAAGCGCGGCGCGGCGCAGCTTTTTTGCGGCTGACCGCTCAAGCAGGCGGCAATTCCAGCTGGGCAAAACGCGGCTGCACCACGCCGTCGATATTGACGGTCTCGAAGAACATGGTGTAGGGCCGCACCCACAGCGCGCCTTCGCCGTACAACGGCCGGTACAGCACCAGCGGCTCCAGCGTCTCGCTGTGCCGCACCACGCCGACGAGTTCGTAGTGATTGCCCTTGTAGTGCCGGTAGCGGCCGGGTGGGGCGGGCGGCAAGGGGGGTAGATCGGTCATGGCGGCGGGCTCGAACTGGTAAAACCTGGCAAAAAAGCCCGGGCGGCGATAATCAATGGATGCATCCTACCGCTCTGCTTGACCTGGCCACCGAACTGGTGCGCGCCGTGCTCAAGCTCGACGCCCCCGCCGACAGCATCGTCTCGGGCTTTTTTCGCAAGCACCGCACGCTGGGTCCGCGCGAGCGTCACGCCCTGGCCGAAACAGCTTATGCCGTGCTGCGCCGGCGCTCGCTGCTCCAGCACCAGGCCCAAAGTGGCACCGGCGCGCTAGAGCGCCGCCTTGCCATCCTGGCCTGGTCGGGCGACGCCAACCTGCTCAAGGGCGCCGTCGGCCCCAACGAGCAGCAATGGCGGTCGCAGGTGCAGGCGGTCGATCCCGCCGGTTTTTCCGAAAAGCTGCGCCACAACCTGCCGGACTGGTTGGCGTCCGCCTTGCGCTCGCAGTTGGGTGACGCTGAGTTCTGGCCCTTGGTGGCCGCGCTGAACGAGCCGGCTTCGCTGGATTTGCGGGTCAACGTGCTCAAAGCCAAGCGCGAGGACATGCTGTCGATCCTGAACCAGGCCGGCCTGCGGGTCGCGCCCACGCCGTTTTCGCCCTGGGGCATCCGGGTGCCGGGCAAGCCCGCGTTGCAAAAGATCGACGCTTTTGTGCGTGGCGACATCGAGGTGCAGGACGAGGGCAGCCAGCTGCTGGCGGTGCTGCTGGACGCCAAGCGCGGTGAGATGGTGGTCGATTTCTGTGCCGGTGCCGGTGGCAAGACGCTGGCGCTGGGCGCGTCGATGCGCTCGACCGGGCGCCTTTATGCGTTTGACACCTCGGGTCACCGGCTCGATGCACTCAAGCCGCGGATGGCGCGCAGCGGCCTGTCCAATGTGCACCCGGCGCAGATCGCGCACGAGCGCGACGAGCGCGTCAAGCGCCTGTCGGGCAAGATCGACCGGGTGCTGGTCGATGCGCCTTGCTCCGGACTGGGCACGCTGCGGCGCAACCCGGACATGAAATGGCGCCAGTCGCCACAGGCGGTGGCCGAGTTGCAGGTCAAGCAGACCGCCATCCTCGACAGCGCTGCGCGCCTGCTCAAGTCCGGTGGCCGGCTGGTTTACGCCACCTGCAGCCTGCTGCGCGACGAAAACGAGGCGGTGGCCGAGGCATTTGGTGCCGCACATCCGGATTTCATCCCGGTCTCTGCACAAGAGGCGCTGGAGGCGGCCCATGTCGACCGCGCCGCTGAGCTGACCCAGAACGGCTACCTGCGCCTCTGGCCGCACCGCCATGCCACCGACGGTTTTTTTGCGGCGGTGTGGCAACGGCGCTGAAAACCCGGGCGGCGGCGCTTGCGCCCGCACAAAGCGCCCGCATCTGCTGGTTTGACCCGGCTTCCGTACGCAATTTCCACGCGTTCGCATTGAGCCTCGTCACCTACAATTCGGTTTTCGCCCTTTCTTGGGGCGGTCAAGGGTCAAGATGAGTGTGATGGCTACGCTGGGGAACTCACTGCTAGACTGGTTGGCGCACGGCCTGTGGTCAAGCGCGACTTGGTGGCAGGTGCTGGTCGTGACGCTCGTCATGACCCACATCACCATCAACGGCGTGACGATCTTCCTGCACCGTGCGCAAGCACACCGGGCGCTGGACCTGCACGCCATTCCGTCGCATTTCTTCCGCTTCTGGTTGTGGCTGACGACGGGCATGGTCACCAAGGAGTTTGTCGCGGTGCACCGCAAGCACCACGCCAAATGCGAGACCGATGAAGATCCGCACAGCCCTCAAACCCGCGGTATCAAGGCCTTGCTGCTGACCGGTGTCGAGCTGTACCGCACCGAGTCCAAGGTCCAGGAAACCATTGAAAAATATGGCCGCGGCACGCCCGACGACTGGATCGAGCGCAACCTCTACACCCGCTTCAGCTGGCAGGGCGTAGGCGTCATGCTGATCATCGACCTGGCCTTGTTTGGCGCCATCGGTCTGACGGTGTGGGCGGTGCAGATGTTGTGGATTCCGGTGATGGCCACCGGCATCATCAACGGCATCGGGCACTACTGGGGCTACCGCAACTTCGAGGCCGCAGATGCCTCGACCAACGTATCGCCCTGGGGCATCCTGATCGGCGGCGAAGAGTTGCACAACAACCACCACACCTACCCGACTTCGGCCAAGTTTTCGGTCAAGCCCTTCGAATTTGACATCGGCTGGGGTTATATCCGCGCCATGGAACTCGTGGGTCTGGCCAAGGTTCGCAAGACCGCGCCGCAGCTCAAACTGGGGCAGGTGAAGTCGCAGGCCGACGCCAAGACGCTGGAGGCGATCATCGCCAACCGCTACGAGCTGATGGCCAAGTACGCCAACGAGTTGCGCGCGGCCTGCTCGGCCGAGCTGGCCAAGGCGCAGGGCAGCGTCAAGCTGGGTGAACTGCAGTTGGCCAAACGGTGGTTGCACCGCGATGCCGAGAAGATTCCTGCCGAGGTGTTGCCGCAATTGGCCAGCGCTGTGCAGGGCAGCCCCAAGCTGGCCAAACTGGTGGCCATGCGCGAAGAACTGCGCCAGCTCTGGACCCGCACCAACGTGTCGGCCGACCAACTGCTGAGCGACCTGCAAGCGTGGTGCAAAAAGGCCGAGAGCAGCGGAATCGAGGCGCTGGAGCAGTTCTCGATCAAGCTGCGGGCAGCTCACGCCTGAGTTGATCCGCACCCCAAATGCCCATCCGCTGGCGGATGGGCAATCCGAAAAGGGCTCCCAGGAGCCCTTTTTCACGCCTGGATCCTGGGCGGTACCTGACACCAGGCGCCAGTCGACAATGGCGTCGATGCCGATGTGGTCCGCGCAGCCCAGCGTGACCGCGGCACTGACACGCGGTTGCGCCGCCTGGCGTCAGCAAAAAAGCAGCGCCCAGCAAAAAGCCCGCCGGGTGAGGGCGGGCTTTCAGAAGCCGAGATCTCAACCGGGGCAGGCCCCGCCAGCGATCAGCGCAGCTTGATTTCTTTGTACAGCACGTGCTTGCGGGCCTTGGGATCGAATTTCATGAATTCGAGCTTGCCCGGCGTGGTTTTCTTGTTCTTGCTGGTGGTGTAGAAATGGCCGGTTCCTGCAGAGGATTCCAGCTTGATCTTTTCACGTCCGCCTTTGGATGCCATGGTGTGCTCCGGATATTCGGGTGTCTGGGGAGTTTGATCAGAGCGCGTGCTTGGCGCGCAGATCAGCCACGATCTGGTCGATGCCGACCTTGTCGATCAGGCGCAGTGCCGCGTTGGTGATGCGCAGACGCACCCAACGGTTCTCGCTTTCGACCCAGAAGCGGCGGTATTGCAGGTTCGGCAACCAGCGACGCTTGGTCTTGTTGTTGGCGTGAGAAACGTTGTTTCCCACCATCGGGCGCTTGCCCGTGACTTGACAGACGCGTGCCATGACGCTTCTCCGAAAATCTTGACTGTTGCAGGCACGGCAACCAGCGCAGGGGAACCGCAAATCTGGGCGTACGTTTGGGCGTACATCCGGGCTTGAGCCGCCTTGAATAGCTGCCTGTTTGAGGCTTTTACGTGTGACCCTGTACTGCAATCCGCACGGCCTCGAGCGCTCTCGTTGTCTCAGCCCTGAAGCCTCTACGGTCAGGATAGGTCGAACGGCCGCTCTCGGCAAAGACCATGATTATAGCCAGAAACGTATCTGGCTTGGCAGATCAGCTTTGCTGTTCCAGAAAGCGCTGCGCATCGAGCGCAGCCATGCAGCCGGTACCGGCCGAGGTGATGGCCTGGCGGTAGACATGGTCCTGCACGTCACCGGCGGCAAACACCCCGGGCACACTGGTCATGGTGGCAAAACCATTCAGCCCGGTGCGGGTGACGATATAGCCGTCCTTCATCTCGAGCTGGCCCTTGAAGATGTCGGTGTTGGGCTGGTGGCCGATGGCGATGAAGCAGCCCTTGAGCGGCAGGTCAAGGGTTACGCCGGTGCTGACGTTCTTGAGCCGTACGCCGGTGACGCCGCTGGCGTCACCCAGCACCTCGTCCAGGGTGTTGAACAGGTGCAGCACGATCTTGCCGGTGGCGACTTTCTCGTGCACCTTGTCGATCAGGATCGGCTCGGCGCGGAACTTGTCGCGCCGGTGCACCAGGTGCACCGTGCTGGCGATGTTGGACAGGTACAGCGCTTCTTCGACGGCGGTGTTGCCGCCACCGATCACCGCCACCGTGTCGCCTTTGTAGAAAAACCCGTCGCAGGTGGCACAGCCGCTGACGCCCCGGCCCATGAACGCTTCTTCGGACGGCAGCCCCAGGTACTTGGCGCTGGCGCCGGTGGCGATCACCAGTGCGTCGCAGGTGTAGTCGCCGCTGTCGCCCTGCATCTTGAACGGCCGTTGCGTCAGATCGACGGTGTGCACCTGGTCGAAGACGATCTGGGTGTTGAAGCGCTCGGCGTGCTTGAGAAACCGCTCCATCAACTCGGGCCCCTGCACGCCCATCACGTCGGCCGGCCAGTTGTCGACGTCGGTGGTGGTCATCAGCTGACCACCCTGGGCCATGCCGGTGATCAGCACCGGCTTCAGGTTGGCGCGGGCGGCATAGACCGCGGCGGTGTAGCCGGCGGGGCCGGATCCCAGGATCATCACTTTTGCGTGGAGGGGGGCAGAGCTCATGGTGGACCCGTCAAATGGTGAAGCCGGCCGCAGAAAATCACCGCAGCGTGGCCAATCCCAGAATTGTCCCATGGGGTGCGCACCCACAGCGGCAAGCCTGTCAATCGGCACAATAGGCATTCCTCACGGAAATACGGCAATTTGCCCCGTCTACTCGTGCGTTGGGCAGGCAGGCGACAAGAACACACTCTCCGCAGGAAGGGAATCCACCATGTCCATGTTGACCAATCTCGATTTGATCCGGCGCGTACCGCTGTTCTCAATGCTCACCAATGACCAGGCGCAGGCAATTGCCGACAGCGTGGTCAAGCGGCGGTTTCGCCGCGGCGAACTGGTGGTGGAGCAGGGCCGCAAGAGCAACGCGCTGTTCATCCTGCTCAACGGCCGGGCCCGGGTGCTGACCGCAGACACCCGCGGCCGCGAGGTGATCCTGGCGGTGCTGGAGTCGGGTGACTATGTCGGCGAGATGAGCCTGATCGACAACGAGGCCCATTCGGCCACGGTGCGCTGCGAGATCCAGACCGACATGCTGATCCTGGGCCGGGCCGACTTTGCGCGCTGCCTGCCCGAAAACTCGTCGCTGTCCTACGCCATCCTGCGCGGGCTGGTGCGGCGCTTGCGCCACGCCGATCGGCAGATCGAGTCGCTGGCCTTGCTCGATGTCTATGGCCGCGTTGCCCGGACGCTGCTGGAGATGTCCGAGGAGATCGACGGCGTCAAGACCATCCGCAACAAGGTGTCGCGTCAGGACATGGCCAAGGTGGTGGGCGCCTCGCGCGAGATGGTCAGCCGGGTGATGAAGGACCTGGAGGAGCGCGGCGTGATCGAGACCCAGGAAAACGGCTCGGTACTGATCAAGGAACGTGCGCCGCAGCCTGAATAAGGTTTGAGCGACGGGCCGGCGGCCTGGGCCGGCGCTTTGCCGGCGTGCCAGCGCTTCAGCCGTCTCAGCCGCTCTGGCGCTTTGGCGCTGCCCGCCCACGCGCGGGTCGCCGGCCCTGATGGGCCACAATCCCGGGCATGACATTTCCGTTGGGATCCCTGGGTGCCGATGGCACAACCACCGCGCCCGTACGCCGCACCGCACCGTCGGCTGAGTTGAGGCGCTGGCGCCAGCAGGCCCTGCTGCTGGGTGGCGGGCTGGTCTGGCTGCTGATGCTGCTGGCGTTGGTCACACACCAGGCCACCGACCCCGGTTTCTCCACCTCGGGCCAGGGCGGCCCCGTCGGCAACAAAGCCGGTCTGGTGGGCGCCTGGGTGTCCGATTTGGCGCTGTTTCTCTTTGGCTATTCGGCCTGGCTGTTGATGCTGGTGGCGCTGCGCGACTGGCTGGCCACCTTGGCACTGTGGTTGCGGGGCCCGGCGCAGGACACCGCCGCGGACGAGCCCGCGCCCATGCCGCGCTGGATCTTCTGGGCCGGTCTGGCCTTGCTGATGACCGCCAGTTGCGGGCTGGAATGGACCCGGCTCTACCGGCTGGACGGCGCTTTGCCGGGCGGCCAGGCCGGTGGCGTGCTGGGCGCGGTGGCGGGCGGGCTGTCGATGAAATGGCTGGGCTTTGCCGGCTCGGGCGTGCTGTGGATCGCTGCCGGGGTGCTGGGCTTGTCGCTGGCGATGCGATTTTCATGGGCGCGGGTGGCCGACGGCCTGGGCCAACGCATCGAGGGCCTGTGGCAGCGCCAGGCCGTGGCGCGCGAGGTCAAGGAGGACCGGCGCATTGCCGAGGTGCTGACCCGCGAGCGCGAGCAGGGGGTCGAGGACGAGCGCGCCGAGGTCCAGGACCATGCGCCGATCTTCATCGAGGAGGCCATGGTCGAGGTGCCCAAGAGCACGCGCGTGGCCAAGGAGCGGCAAAAGCCGTTGTTCCAGGAGTTGCACGACACCAAGCTGCCGCAGGTGGACCTGCTGGACGCCGCGCCGACCCAGCGGGTCGATTCGGTCACGCCCGAGTCGGTCGAGATGACGTCCCGCCTGATCGAGAAGAAGCTGCGCGACTTTGGCGTCGAGGTGCGGGTGGTGGCCGCCTCGCCTGGCCCGGTGATCACGCGCTACGAGATCGAGCCGGCCACCGGCGTCAAGGGCGCGCAGGTGATGAACCTGGCCAAGGACCTGGCGCGCTCGCTGTCGCTGGTCAGTATCCGGGTGGTCGAGATCATTCCGGGCAAGACAACGATGGCGCTGGAGCTGCCCAATGCCAAGCGCCAGATGATCCGGCTCGCCGAGATCCTGGGCTCGCAGATCTACCACGATGCGTCGTCGCAGCTGACGATGGGCCTGGGCAAGGACATCATCGGCGCGCCGATGGTGGCCGATCTGGCCAAGATGCCGCACTGCCTGGTGGCCGGCACCACGGGTTCGGGCAAATCGGTCGGCATCAACGCGATGATCCTGAGCCTGCTCTACAAGGCCGAGGCACGCGATGTGCGGCTGATCCTGATCGACCCCAAGATGCTGGAGATGAGCGTCTACGAGGGCATACCGCACCTGCTGTGCCCGGTGGTCACCGACATGAAGCAGGCCGCCAACGCGCTGAACTGGTGCGTCGGCGAGATGGAGCGTCGCTACAAGCTGATGAGCAAGCTGGGCGTGCGCAACCTGGCCGGCTACAACAAGCGCATTGACGACGCCCGTGCGCGCGAGGAACTGATCCCCAACCCCTTCAGCCTGACCCCCGAAGCCCCAGAGCCGCTGGACCGGCTGCCGTTTGTGGTGATCGTGATCGACGAGCTGGCCGACCTGATGATGGTGATCGGCAAGAAGATCGAGGAGCTGATCGCCCGGCTGGCTCAAAAGGCCCGCGCTGCCGGCATCCACTTGATCCTGGCCACCCAGCGCCCCAGCGTGGACGTGATCACCGGCCTGATCAAGGCCAACATCCCGACCCGGCTGTCGTTCCAGGTCAGCAGCAAGATCGACAGCCGCACCATCCTGGACCAGATGGGCGCCGAGGCGCTGCTGGGCCAGGGCGACATGCTGTTCTTGCAGCCGGGCGGCGGTGTGCCGGTGAGGGTGCACGGCGCGTTTGTGTCCGACGATGAGGTGCACCGGGTGGTCGAGTACCTCAAGAGCCAGGGCGCGCCCAATTACATCGAGGGCATCCTGGAGGGCGGCACGCTGGACGGCGACGGCGATGGCGGACCTGGCGGCGGTGGGGGCAATGGCAGTGGCGATGGCGAGGCCGACCCGCTGTACGACCAGGCCGTGGCGATCGTGCTGCAGAACAAGAAGGCCTCGATCTCGCTGGTGCAGCGCCATTTGCGTATCGGCTACAACCGCGCCGCGCGGCTGCTTGAACAGATGGAAAAGTCGGGCCTGGTGTCGGCCCTGTCGACCAGTGGCAACCGCGATCTGCTGGTGCCCAAACGTGATGAGTGAGCCCCGTGCCATGACGCTGTTCCGAAGGGCCCTGACCGGGCTGATGATGTCGCTGTCGGTCTCAACGTGTTTGTGGGCCGGTGCCGCACAGGCCGATCCGCTGGAGACACTGCGCGAGTTCACCCGCGACGCCAAGACCGGCCGCGCCAACTTCACCCAGACGGTGAGTGCGCCCGACGGGCTGAAGAAAAAAACCTCCAGCGGCAGCTTCGAGTTTGCCCGGCCTGACCGTTTCCGTTTCAGCTATGCCAAGCCGTTTGAGCAGTTGATCGTGGCCGATGGCCGCAAGGTCTGGCTTTACGACCAGGACTTGAACCAGGTCACGGTGCGCGCGATGTCGCAGGCGCTCGGCGCCACGCCGGCGTCGCTGCTGGCGGGCGGCGCGATGGACAAGGATTTTGAGTTGGTGAATGCACCCCCCAAGGACGCGCCCCCCAAGGACGCGCCCACCAAGGACGCCCCGCCCAAGGACGGCCTGGACTGGGTGCAGGCCACACCCCGGGTCAAAGAGGGCGCGACGGTGCAGACGCTGCGCATCGGCTTTCGCGGCAAGACCCTGGCTGCGCTGGAGATCGTCGACGCGTTCGGCCAGCGCTCACTGCTGCAGTTCAGCGCGGTCGAGATCAACCCCAAGCTTGCGGACGACACCTTCCGCTTTGTGCCGCCCAAGGGGTCGGATGTGATCGAGTCGCGCTGAGCGTTGTCGGCGCCCTGATCGGGGTCAGGCGCTACAGGTCTCGTCCGCACGGGTGGGCTTGAGCATCCGCCAGTAGATGTCTGGAAAGTTCGGCCCGGCAGCATGCCAGCTGGCGTCGCGGGGGCCGATCGACCGATCGAGTTGAAGCCGGCTGCAGCGCAGCAGCGAATCCCGGCTGAGCCAGGGGCTGATGGCCAGATTGCCGTCGATCAGGACCTTGGGTCGCTCGGACAGCTCCAGTGCCAGTGCGCCGGCGTAGTTGGCGGGCCCTTCGATGACCAGGATCGGCGTGCCCGCTTTCTGGCGCGCGGGCCCGGCAATGGCCTGCGCCAGATCGGCCGCCTTGAAGCGCCCCCAGTGGCTGCTTTGCCACTGCTGGGGGCCTAGAGGCGACGTCAGTGCGTTCAGCCCCAGCAGCAGCAACTGCAGCACCAGGAAGGCCTTGGCCGCGCGCCACAGTACCCGCTGTGAAAACACAAGGCCGCGCCATGCCAGCAGTTCCATCACCGCAGGTACCAGCAAGGCGGCGAATGCCGTGCCCCACTGGAGTTGCAGCTGAACACCGCCCAGCAGGCCCAGTGCGGCCAGGCTCACCAGCGGCACCCCGCCGAATGACAGCAGCAGGGCGCGGGACAGCTGCGCGTGCTCAAGCGGACGCGTTTCACGCAGGATGTCGGGCCGCGAATCGGTCCGGACAGCCACCGGCGTGCGCCGTCCGAGCAATGCAAACAGCAGCAAAAACCACGCCGGCAGCAGCCGGTTGAACAGCAGGTCGACCAGCCAGTTCGACACCAGGGCCAGGCGCTGTTGCTGCGGAACATGGGCGCCCAGCGACGAGTTGACCGCGTAGTGGATCGGTGCAAAGTCGTTTTGCACCAGCCACACGGCATGCGGCAACAGGATGAGCAAACCCACCACCGTCGCCAGGGCCGCGCCGACGAGGTGAACCGGGTCGCGCCAGGCCCGCTGTTGAACCCACACAACCGCCACGCTCGCCGCAGCCACGACGATCTGGTATTTGCTCAGACTGCCCAGGCCCAGCATCAGCCCCACCACCACCCACCAGCCCAGGCTGCGCCGGCTGAACGCCAGCCAGGTGGCCCAGGCACTGCCGACCACAAACAGACACAGCAGGGTGTTGTGGTTGTAGTAGTACAGGCGGCCGTTGTAGAAGGTGATGCACAGCATGGCCAGCACGGCCGTTGCCGCAAAGCGCGGGCCCCGCATCAGCAGCAGCAGGTGCGCTGCCAGGCCCAGGGCGCCCAGCGTGACGGTCGCACCGAGCAAGTACGTTGCGAGCGGGCGCAGGCCCAGCAGTTGCACAACCGGCCACAGCAACCAGGTCGGCAGGGGCGGGTGTTTGTAATACCCCCATTCCAGCGACCGAACCCACGTCAGCTGCTCAATGTTGTCGATTGGTGGTGTCAAGCTGGTGGCGCCAAGCAGGCTCAACCACAGGGCTGCAAAAACCAGGCCGCAGACCACGGCGCGGCCCAACAGGCGCTGAGGCATCGATTGGCGCACGAACGCCAGCAAATCTTCGATCGGTGGCAGCGCGACCGCGCCTGTCAGCTTCGTCATTTGGGGTCTCAAGGACAGGTTGGCCCGTGTGTCCTGTTGCACCGGCGGCCCGCAGGCTTTGCGAGGTCGGACCTGCGGCCGGTCGACCGGAGGCGACCCTGCGCTGGAACTTCAGTAGGGAAAAAGCCAGTCGGACAAGATGCTGCGCCTGCAAGCTGTCGGATACCTATCAGTGCGGACTCGCCAGACCCCGCGCTGGGGGCCCAGCGCCGACCGGTCAGCGCAGCGCCGTGCAGTCATGGTCCTGGCAAAGGGGTTGCGCCCCCGTGACCATTGCCCTGCAGCTGCCGTGCCGGCGGACAGTCAACTGTCGGCTGGTGCCGCCCGGGTTGCCGCAAAGCGCAGCTGCACTGCCAGCCCGCCCAGCGTGCTGCGCTGCAATTGCAAGCTTGCCTGGTGCAGGTCGGCGATCTCGCGCACGATGGCCAGCCCGAGTCCGCTGCCGGAAGTGGCGTTCACCGCTGCAGCGCGGCCGCGCACAAAGCGCTCCAGCACCGTGCTGAGCTCGTCGGTCGCCAGGCCCGGCCCGCTGTCGGACACGGTCAGGGTGGGTGGGTTGTCGCTCACGCTGATCTCGACCCGGCTGCCAATAGGGCAGTAGCGCAGCGCGTTGTCCACCAGGTTGCTCAAGCCTTCGCTGACCAGTTCGGCCTGCACCCTGGCCCAGACCGGTGCCTCGGGCATCACCAGCTCCAGGCTGATCTCGCGCGCCAGCGCGGTATCCAGGTACAGCGCACCCACGTCGTGGGCCAGCGCGCCCAGGTCGACCGGTTGGTCGCCGAAATCGAACGCGGTTTCGGGGTCGAGCCGGCCCAGCGCCAGCAACTGTTGCAGCAGCCGGGCGGTGCGCTGGGTGCTGTGCTGCAGCTCGGCAATCACCTGACGGGCACTGGCCAGGTCGGGCGCCTCGGCCGCGCGCGACAGTCCCAGCTGCAGGCCGGCCAGCGGCGTGCGGATCTGGTGCGCTGCGTTCGCCGCAAAGCGCCGTTCGCGCAGCAGCAGCTCGTGGATGCGGGTCAGCAGGCTGTTGAGCGCGCTGGCAAACGGCAGCAGCTCGCGCGGCACATCGCGTTTATCGATGGTCTGCAGCGAGCGGTGCGACTGCGCGTTCCAGCGTGCGGCGATCTGCGCCAAGGGCCGCAAGGTCCGGCGCAAGGCCAACACGATGGCGGCAGCCGCCGCCAGCAGCAGGGCGCCCAGCGGCAACAGCATCAACTGCAGGTCGGCGCGCGCGCCGTGGCGTTTGGACAGGGTTTCTGCCACCAGCACCTGGGCTGTGGTGCCATCGCCCTGCACCGTGACTTGGGCCACCCGCACCTGCCGGCCGGCAAAGCCGGCATCAAAGACCTGGGCATCACCGTACCGCGTCGTGCCACGGCCCCAGCCGGGGATGTCGCGGTGGCCGGCCACGTGCCGCTGGTCCTGCCGCACGCTGTAGAAGGTGCTGTCCACCATGTCATAGGCCAGGATGGCCTCGGCGTTGCTGTCCAGGTCAACCTGGGCCCGACCCTCGACAAAGTGCACCTGGTGCGCCAGCGAGCGGGCGGCGTCGATCAGCCAGTGGTCGAAGGTGCGGTCGGTCAGGGTCTGCGCGACATACAGGCCCAGCGCACCGGTGGCGGCCACGATCAGCAGCAGCGGCAGCAGCAGGCGTCGCAGCAGGTCGCGCCAGAGTGCCGGCGCTGTTTCCTGCGCTGTTGTCCGTGCCGTTGCGGCCTGGGGTGCTGCAGCCTCGTCGTTGCCGCTCATGCCGGGCTGACGCCGTCCAGCGCCAGCTGGTAGCCAAAGCCCCGCACCGTGCGGATCACCACTTGGGTGCCGGCCAGCCGCTGGCGCAGCCGCGAGATGTAGACCTCGGCCGCGCTGTCGTTGATCTCCAGGTTGCGTTCGGCCAGGGCCTCGATCAGCGCGCGCTTGGGCAACAGGTGTGGCGCCCGGCGCACCAGCAGGCCCAGCACCTCGAACTCGCGCGGCGACAGCTCCAGCGGCGACTCACCCAGGCACGCCCGGCCCTCGTCGCCAAACCAATGCAGATCGCCAAAGCTCAGCCGGCGGCCGGAGGTTGTGCCTGTGCGGCGCAGCAGGCCGTCGATTCGGGCGTCCAGTTCCTCGGGCGCAAAAGGTTTGACCAGGTAGTCATCGGCGCCCTGGCGCAGGCCCTGCACCCGGTCGGCCACGGCGTCGCGGGCGGTCAGCACCAGCACCGGGGTGCGGCCGTCGCTGCGGCGCAGGACGGCCAGCAGGTCCAGGCCGTCGCCGTCGGGCAAGCCCCGGTCCAGCAGCACCAGATCGAACAGGCCGGGCTGCGCCAGTGCCGTGCGCGCGTCAGCCAGCGTCGCCACCCAACGCAGCTGCCAGCCACGCTGCTGCCAGCGCAGGAGCAGCTCGTGCGCAATCGTGGGATCGTCTTCGACCAGCAGCATCTTCATCGGGCTTACCTGGGCAGGGATAGGTGCCTGCAAGGTGGCGAGCCTAGCCTAGTCGGTCCGATCGGCCTTGCGGGCCGTTGTCCATCCGGCCCTGCGGGGCCACTGCCGGGTCCTGTTCCCCCATGCTGAGATCTGTTTTTAGGGTGGCCGTGCTGTGCCTGGCCGCGCAGGCGGTGCATGCCGCGCAAGCTGTGCCAGCCGGTGCAATGCCGTCGTGTGCCGCGCTGGCCGCCACCGATGCAGCTGCGCTTGCGCTGGCGGATGCCCTGGCGCGGGTCGCCGACTGCCATCCCGACGTGCGCGCCGCCCGCGCTGCGCTGGGCGGCGCGGCGGCCGATCTGCAGGTGGCGGGCCAGACGCCCAATCCGCAGCTGACGCTGGGGGCCGGCTCGATCGGCCGGTCGCTGGGAGCCGGACCGCTGTGGCGCAAGGCCTTTGACCAGTCGGCGCGGATCGAACAACTGATCGAACGCGGGAACAAGCCGGGATTGCGGCGCGCCGCCGCCAATGCTGCACGCCAAGCGGCGCTGGCCGATCTGGCCGACAGCGCACGCCGCGCGGCGTCGGCAGTGGCCCGGGCGCACCAGGACCTGTGGGCCACGCAGGGCCGGCGCAGCCAGCTTCAGGCCGCCGTGGTGCTGAGCGCTGAATCGCTTCGCCTGCTGGATCTGCGGGTGCGCGCCGGTGATGCGCCGGCGCTCGATGCCAGCCGGTTCCGCCTCGACGATGCCCGCCTGCAGGCCGACCTGCGCCAGGCCGATGCCGATGCCCAAGAGCAGCAGCGCCAGCTGGCCTTGCTGATCGGCGCTGCCACGGTCGCTGGCGACCTGCAGCCGCAGGCCGTGGACCTGGCCGCGCTGGCATCGCCGCCAACGGATGCACCGTCGCTGGCCACGTTGTCCACCGAGCTGGCCGAGCGCCGGCCTGACGTGTCCGCCGCGTTGTCCCGCGTCAACGCCGCAGCACTGCTGCGTGACCTGGCTGCTGCCGCCCGCAGTCGAGACGTCACCGTCGGGGTGCAGCTCGACCACTGGCCCACCAACCCGGCCAACACGAGCGGCACCGGCAACACCATCAGCCTGAGCCTGAGCGTGCCGTTGTTTCTGCAGCACAACAACGAGGGCGAGTTGGCGCGGGCCGAGGCCGACCTGGTGATGGCCCAGGACGGGTTGCGGCGGGCGCGCGAGACCGCCGGCGCCGAGATCGGACGCGCGGCGGCGCTGACGCGTGCCGCTGCCGACCGGCGCCGCCTGGTGGTGGACCAGCTGCAGCCGGCCGCCGACAAGGTGGCCGCCGGTGCCGAGCTGGCCTACCGGCGCGGCGCCAGCAGTGCGCTCGAGCTGCTGGATGCCCGCCGCAGCCTGCGCGCGGTGCAAGTTGAACGTTTTGCGGCGGATGCCGAACTGGCCAAGGCGTTGGCCGACTGGCAAGTGGCGTCCACCCCTGTCGACCTGTTGTTGAACCCTGGAATCAAACGCCCATGATGGCCAAGACTGCTTGTGTCACGCCGCTGCTGCCGATGAATCTGCTGCGCTCCGCGCTGCTGCAGGCGGCTTTGGCCGGTGCGTTGGCTGGCCTGGTGTCGGGCTGCAGCAAACCCGAGCCGGTCGCGCCGGCGGTTGAGCCCACGGTGGCGGGTGCACTGGTCAGCTTTCCCGGCGGCATCGACCCGCCCGGCCTGCGTCTGGTGGCGGTGGCCAGCCCCACCGACCACCAGGTGGTACTGACCGGCCGCCTGGTCTGGGACGAGGACCACACCAGCCGGGTATTTGCGCCCTACGCCGGGCGCATAGACAAGCTGCTGGCCGCCGTGGGTCAGCCGGTCAAGCGGGGTGATCCGCTGGCGGCGCTGAGCTCGGCCGACGTCGGCCAAGCCCAGGCCGACCTGCACAAGGCCGAGGCCGACCAGGCGCAGGGCCGCAACAATGTGGCGCGCGCACGCGATCTGGTGGAGGGCGGTGTGATCGCCCGCAAGGACCTGGAGCAGGCCGAAACCGACCTGTCGCGGTCCAGCGCCGAGGCCAGCCGGGCCCGGGCCCGCCTGGCGCAATATGGTTTGTCGGGTGCAACGGCCAGCGCCAGCGCCAGCCCGGCGGCGATCAACCAGGCCTTCTTGTTGCGCGCGCCGGTGGCCGGCGTGGTGGTCGAGCGCAGCAGCAACCCGGGTGCCGAGGTACGTACCGATGTGCAGGGCGTGCCGCTGTTTGTCATCAGCGACCCCGGCGCGCTGTGGGCCACCATCGATGTGGACGAAACCCAGCTGGCTGTGGTGCAGCCCGGTCAGAAACTGCTGCTGAGCGTGGCCGCCTGGCCCGACCGGGAGTTTGGCGCCACCGTGCTGACGGTGGGTGAGTCGGTCGATCCCAACTCCCGCACGGTCAAGGTGCGGGCGCGTGTGCCCAACCCCACGCGCCAGCTCAAGGCCGAGATGTTCGTCAAGGCGGCGGTGGCGCAGCCCAGCAGCCTGCCGCTGGTGCCTGCCGATGCGGTGTTTTTGCGCGGCGACAAATCGGTGCTGTTTGTGCGCAAGGCGCCTGGGCAGTTTGAGCGCCGGGCCGTCTTGCTGCGTGCTGCCGGGCCGCAGTTCTGGTCGGTGCTGCAAGGCGTGGGCGTGGGTGACCTGGTGGTTGTGGGGGGCGGGCTGTACCTCGACCAGTTGCTGGACACCGCCAAATGAATCGGTTCGTCGAGTTTGCGCTGCGTCAGCCGCTGTTCATCTGGCTGGCGCTGGCGCTGTTTGTCGGCGGCGGCGTGATCGCCTTCCAGAACCTGCCGGTTGAGGCTTTTCCGGATGTCTCGGACACCCAGGTCAACATCATCGCGCTCTACCCCGGCCGGGCCGCCGAGGAGGTGGAAAAGCAGGTCACGATTCCGGTCGAGATTGCGCTGTCCGGCCTGCCCAACACGGTGCGGCTGTTCACCCACACCCAGTACGGCCTGATGTTTGCGATGGTCACCTTCGACGACAAGCCGACTGACCAGCTGGCGCGCCAGCAGATCCTGGAACGGTTGCGTGGCATCGACCTGCCGGCAGGGGTCGAGACCGATGTGCCGCCGCCGTCCACGGCGATCGGAGAGATCATGCGGTTCCGCCTGCGCGGTGACGGATACAGCCCACGCGAGCTGCGCGAAACCCAGGACTGGGTGGTCGAAAAGGCCATCCGCCAGGCCGGCGGCGTGGCCGACCTGGTGACCATGGGCGGCTCGATCAAGCAGTACGAGGTCAACCCTGACCTGGCCCGGCTGCGTGACCACAAGTTGTCGCTGGGCCAGTTGTTCACCGCCCTGCAGCGGGCCAACGGCAATGCCGGCGGCGGCGCGATGACGCAGGGCCGGCAGCAGTTCTTGATCCGCTCGCTGGGCAGCTTCCGCACGTCGGCCGACATCGAGCGGGTGGTGGTGGCCGAGGTGGCCGGCACGCCGGTGCTGGTGCGGGATGTGGCGCAGGTGGTGGTGGGTCAGTTTCCGCCGCAAGGCCTGGTGGGGCAGGACGGTGCCGACGACATCGTCAACGGCATCGTGGTGATGCGCAAAGGCGAAAACCCGTCCAAGGTGTTGGCCGGCGTGCAGGCCAAGATCGACAAGCTCAACCACGGCGGCCTGCCGCCCGGCATGACGATCATCCCGTACTACGACCGGTCCTGGCTGATCAAGAAAACGCTGCACACGGTGTTTGCCAACCTCACCGAGGGTGCGCTGCTGGTGATGTTCGTGCTGTTCGTGTTCTTGCAGAACCTGCGCGCCGCAGCCATCGTGGCGGTGGTGATTCCGCTGTCCTTGCTGGCCACCTTCTTGGGCCTGACCTTTGTTGGCATCCCGGCCAACTTGCTCAGCCTGGGCGCGATGGACTTCGGCATCATCGTGGACGGTGCGGTGATCGTGGTGGAGAACATCTTCCGCCGCCTGGGCGAGTTGAGCGACGAGCAGGTCAAGAGCACCGAGAACCGGCTGAAGGCGGTGTTGCGCGCCACGGTGGAGGTGGGCCGGCCTACGCTGTTTTCGATGATCATCATCATCGCCGCACACCTGCCGATCTTCACGCTGCAGCGCCATGAGGGCCGCATCTTCTCGCCGATGGCCTGGAGCGTCACGTCGGCTCTGGTCGGCTCACTGGTGCTGGCCTTGTCGTTGGTACCGCTGCTGTGTGTGCTGCTGCTGCGCAGCAAGGTGCCGCATGAGGACAACCGGCTGGTGCGCGCCTGCAAGCAGGTCTATGAGCCTGTTCTGGCCTGGGCCATTGGCGCGCCCAAACTCGTGATGGCGGTGGCCGGGCTGACACTGGCGGCGGCTTTTGCGCTGGCCAGCACCCTGGGCTCGGAGTTCTTGCCCGAGCTCGACGAGGGCACGGTCTGGGTCAACGCGACGCTGCCGCCGTCAGTCTCGCCCGACGAGGCCAAGCAGACCGCATCCAAGCTGCGCACCCAGCTGCGCACGGTGCCCGAGGTGGTGACGGTGGTCAGCAAGGTCGGCCGTCCGGACGACGGCACCGACCCCAAGATCTTCAACGGCTTCGAGGCTTTTGTGGAGCTCAAGCCCGAGGAGCAATGGCGGCCCGGCATCACCAAGCGCCAGATCATCGATGCGATGGACGCCGCCTGCTCCAAACTGCCCGGCATCGATGTGTCGTTTTCGCAGCCGATCCGCGACAACGTGCTGGAGTCGATCTCGCAGATCGACGGCCAGATCGTCGTCAAGGTCAAGGGCGACGACCTGACCGAGCTGGGCAAGCTGGCCAACAAGGTGGTGACGCTGGCGCGCGCCACACCGGGCGTGAGCCGCGCCTTCATCGACCGCGACGGCCAGCTGCCGCAGCTGCGCATCGACATCGACCGCGACGCTGCAGCCCGGTTCGGCCTGAACATCGGCGACATCCAGGACGCGATCGAGACGGCGGTGGCTGGCAAGACCACCAGTGAGCTGTGGGAGGGCGAGCGCCATTTCTCGGTGGTGGTGCGGCTGGCCGCCAAGCTGCGCACGCTGGACGCGCTGCCCAAGCTGCTGATAGGCACAGCGTCGGGCGCCCAGGTGCCGCTGGGCCAGCTGGCGCAGATCAGCCAGACCAGCGGCGCGATGAACATTGCCCGAGAAAACGGCCAGCGGGTGGCGGCGGTGGGCATCTTCATCCGCGACCGCGACATGGGCTCGGTGGTGGCCGACCTGCAAGCCGCTGCAGGCCGCGAGCTCAAGCTGCCGGCCGGCTACGAGGTGATCTGGTCGGGCGAGTTCGAGAACCAGCAGCGCGCGATGAAGCGTTTGTCCTGGGTCGTGCCACTGTCGATTTTGGTCATCTTCTTGCTGCTGTTCGATGCCTTCAAGAGCTTTCGCAGCGCACTCTTGATCATCGCCAACATCCCGTTTGCGATGATCGGCGGCATCGTCGCGCTGGCGCTGACCGGTATCCCGCTGTCGGTGTCGGCGGCGATCGGCTTTATCGCGCTGTTTGGCCAGGCGGTGCTCAACGGCGTGGTGATGGTCACCTACTACAACCAACTGCGTGAGGGCGGCATGGCGGTGAAAGATGCGGTGATGGAGGGCAGCCTGACGCGGCTGCGCACGGTGTTGATGACGGCGATGCTGGCGATGCTGGGCCTGCTGCCGATGGCGCTGAGCCATGCCATCGGCGCCGAGACCCAGCGCCCGCTGGCGGTGGTGGTGATTGGCGGCCTGGTGTCGGCCACCTTGCTGACGCTGCTGGTGCTGCCCACGCTGTACGCCTGGGCGGCGCGCAAGGACCCGCCGGCCAAGCCGGTTGGCGACCTGGCGCCCGCCGACGAGCCTGCGGGCGCCAGCGCATGAGGCCGGGCCCGCGTCGGGCCGGTGGGGCCATCAGCCTCGAGCTGGCGTTGGCCGGTGCGGCTTGGGTCGGTGCGGCTTTGCCCGGTGCGGCCTGGGCCGAGGCGCCGGCCGCAGGTGCGGTGGCCGAGCTTGCGCAGGGCACGGCCACCGATCCCGGCGAGTTCAAGCTCACACTCGGCCGCTACCGCATGTCGGGCGACAGCACCGGTTTTGTCGGCACCGACCTGAACCTGCGTTGGCGCCGCGAGGGTCGCAACCTGTGGCTGGGCGTCTACCAGGACCGCGAATTCGGGCACCAGGTGCGGGCCGGCTACGACGGGCAGTGGGTCTTGCGCGACGACCCGGTGCTGCCGCTGCAACTGCAGCCTTCGCTGCAACTGGCCAGCGGCGGTTTTGTGGGCGGCAGCCTGGCCCTGCAAGTGGGCTCGCCGTTCTACGCCCAAGTCGGTATTGGCCGCACCAACCTGCGGCCTTACGCCAACCTCAATTTCGACCCCAATGATGCGGTCAGTGCTGCACTGGGCTGGCAGGGCGAGGGCGGTCGGCAGCTGCAGGTGCTGGTGATCGCCGACGACCGACTCGGCACGGGCCAGCAACACCACCACCTGGCACTGCGCTGGCCGCTGCCTGTCGGCGGGTCTGCCCCATTGCGGCTGACAGCCGACCTGCTGCACAAGCAGGGTCTGGGCGACACCGGACAGGTCAATGCCTGGGGCTGGACTTTGGGCCTGGACGGCAAGGTCTGGTTTGCCAGGCTGGCGCGCGACCCCAAGCAGAACTTCTCGGCCCAGGACGCTTGGCGCCTGTCGGCAGGGCGGCGGTTTTGAGCGCCTGAATTTTCAGGCGCTCAAAGCCAGCATCGCTCAGCCCTTACTGCAGCAGATCAAGCAGTGTGCGTGCTACCACCTTGGTGGCGCGCCGCAGATCGGCCAAGACCAGGTGTTCATCGGCGCGCTTGGCATTTGATTCAAGCACTGTGCGTGGCCCCGCCCCATAGATCACGCCGGGAATGCCGCGCTCGACGTACAGCCGCACGTCGGTGTAGAGCGGCGTGCCCAGCGCGGGAATCGGCTCGCCAAAAACGGCCTGACCATGCTTCTGGATTGCCTGCACCAGCGGTTGGTTGCCCGGCAAGGGGTTCATCGCGCGCGACAGCAGCAAGCGCTTCACGTCAACCCGCAGTTCATGGCCGCCGCGCGGCGGCTTGAACGCGGCAGCGGCCTGCGCGATGGTGCGGCGCAAAGCGGCTTCCACTTCGGCCGGGTCTTCTTCAGGGATCATTCGCCGGTCCAACTTGATCACCACCTTGCCAGGGATCACATTGGTGTTGGTGCCGCCGTTGACCTGGCCGACGTTGAGGTAGGGATGGGTGATGCCCTCGACCTGGGACGTCACCTTCAGGTAGTCGTGGTTCAAGGCATAGAGTGCGTTGAGGATCTGCACCGCACCTTGCATTGCGTCGGTGCCGCTGTCGGGAATGGCCGCATGGGCCATGTCGCCATGCACCGTCACCTCCAGTTGCAGGCAGCCGTTGTGCGCCACCACGACCTGGTAGCTGAACCCGGCCGCCACCATCAGGTCGGGCTGGGTAAGGCCATGCCGGAGCAGCCAGCCCGGACCGAGCTCTCCGCCGTACTCCTCGTCGTAGGTGAAGTGCAGCTCCACGCTGCCGGTGAGTTTGGCGCCCAATGATTCAAGCGCGCGCACCGCAAAAGTGAAGCTGGCCATGTCGCACTTGCTCACCGCAGTGGCACGGCCGTAGATCTTGCCGTCCACGACTTCGCCACCGTAGGGGTCGTGGGTCCAGCCCTCGCCGGGCGGCACCACGTCACCGTGGGCGTTCAAGGCAATCGTCTTGCCGGCGCCATAGCGCCGCCGCACGATCAGGTTGGTGATGCTCTGCAGGCCTGCGGCCTGCACTTCGGCCGCCGGCACCGCGTGTTTTTCGGCGATCAAGCCCATCGAAGCCAGCAACTCGGCCGTGCGCTCGGCATGCGGGGCGTTGTTACCGGGCGGCGTGTCGGTGGGGACACGCACCAGTTCTTGAAGGAAGCGCACCTCCTCGTCGAAATGGGCATCGACCCAGGCGTCCAACGCGTCGTAAGCCGTGGGGGCGGTCATGAGAGATCCTTGGCAAGTTGGTCAAGCAAGTTCTGGAAGGCGCGCACGCACAGGTCGGTGTCGTCGTTGGTGATGGATTCCAGCGGGTTGTGGCTGATGCC
>JBKJKU010000253.1:0-8538 GCA_046597355.1 Aquabacterium sp. | reverse complement strand
CGCGCCACCGAGATGCGCTTGATCGCATTGGCCATGCTGGCCACCGCACCGTGCTGGTGATCACGCGCGGCTTTGGCGACGCGCTGCGCATCGCCACCCAGGCCCGGCCCCGGCTGTTTGACCGCCGCATCGTGCTGCCCGAGCTGCTGTACGAGCAGGTGGTCGAGGCCTCTGAGCGCTGCGACGCCCAGGGCGGCGTGCTGCTGCCGCTGGACGCGGCGGCCTTGCGGCGCGACCTGCAGCCGCCCTTTGATGCCGGCATCCGGGCTTGCGCGGTGGTGTTCATGCACGGCTGGCGCTCGCCCGCGCATGAGCTGGCTGCCGCCGCCATCGCCCGCGAGATCGGCTTTACCCAGGTCAGCGTGTCGCACCAGGTCAGCCCGCTGATCAAGCTGGTGCCGCGCGGCGACACCACCGTGGTCGACGCCTACCTCTCGCCCATCCTGGCGCGCTACGTGGCCCAGGTGGCGGCGCAGATGCCGGGGGTGCCGCTGTACTTCATGCAAAGCTCGGGCGGGCTGACGTCGGCGCTGCGCTTCCAGGGCAAGGACGCGATCCTGTCCGGCCCGGCCGGCGGCATCGTCGGCATGGTGCGCACGGCACTGGCGGCCGGCCACGGCAAGCTGATCGGCTTCGACATGGGCGGCACGTCCACCGATGTGTCGCACTACACCGTGGCCGCCGATGGTTCGGCGGGTGAATTTGAGCGCGCCTTCGACACCCAGGTGGCGGGGGTGCGCATGCGCGCGCCGATGATGAGCATCCACACCGTGGCCGCGGGCGGCGGGTCGGTCATCAGCTTCGATGGTGCCCGGCTGCGGGTCGGGCCCGAGTCGGCCGGCGCCAATCCGGGCCCGGCGGCCTACCGGCGCGGCGGCCCGCTGGCGGTGACCGATGCCAATGTGATGCTGGGCCGCATCCAGCCGGCGCACTTTCCGGCGGTGTTCGGCCCTGCGGCCGACCAGCGGCTGGACGGCGAGGTGGTGCAACAGCGGTTTGCCGAGCTGGCCGGGCGCATCAGCCAGGCCACCGGCCGGCCCACCACGCCCGAGGCCGTGGCCGCCGGTGCGCTGCAGATTGCGGTGGCCAGCATGGCCAATGCGATCAAGCGCATCTCGGTGGCGCGGGGCTATGACGTCACCGCTTACACGCTGCAGTGTTTTGGCGGCGCCGGTGGCCAGCATGCCTGCGCCGTGGCTGACGCACTGGGCATGACCACCGTGCTGATCCACCCGCTGGCGGGTGTGTTGTCGGCCTACGGCATGGGCCTGGCCGACCAGACGGCGATGCGCGAGGCCTCGATCGAGCTGCCCCTGGACGCTGCCGGCCTGGCCGCTGCACACCAGCGCCTGGCCTCGCTGGGTGATGCGGCGCAAGCCGAGGTGGCCGCGCAAGGTGTGCCCGCGGACAACATCCGGCGGGTCGAGCGACTGCTGCTGCGCTACCAGGGCACCGACACCGCGCTGCCGGTGGCGCCGGCCAGCCCCGCCGCAATGCGCGAGGCCTTTGAGGCCGCCTACCGCCAGCGCTTTGCCTTTGGCCTGCCGGACCGGGGGCTGGTGATCGAGGCCGCGTCGGTGGAGGCAATCGGGGTGTCGCAGCGGGTGGGCGCTGGCAGCGCCGCCACGCCGCAGCCGCGCGCGGGCAATGGGCGGCCTTCGCCGCTGGCCCGGGAACCGGTGCAGGCGCCAGTGCCGGTGCAGGCGCTGGAACCGGTGCCGGCGCCACTGCAGGTGCCACTTCAGGTGCAGATGCACTGCGCGCCGGACGACGGCAGCGCCGATGTCTGGCGCGATGCGGCGCTGCACCAGCGCGATCAGCTGCCCGCCGGTGCCGCGGTGCACGGCCCGGCGGTGATCGCCGAGCACAACGCCACCACGGTGATCGAGCCCGGCTGGCTGGCCCGCGTGGGCGATGACCGGTCGCTCACGCTGCGCCGGGTGCGGCCCCGCGCTGCGGCGCAGGCCATCGGCACGGCGGCCGACCCGGTGATGCTGGAGGTGTTCAACAACCTGTTCATGAACATCGCCGAGCAGATGGGGCTGCGGCTGCAGAACACCGCGCACTCGGTCAACATCAAGGAGCGGCTGGATTTTTCGTGCGCACTGTTCGACGCCCAGGGCGCGCTGATCGCCAACGCGCCGCACATGCCGGTGCACCTGGGCTCGATGAGCGAGTCGATCAAGACCGTGATCGCACGCAACCCGGCCATGCAGGCGGGCGATGTCTATGTGCTCAACGACCCCTACCACGGCGGCACCCACCTGCCCGACGTGACGGTGGTGACGCCTGTCTACCTGGCCGGCAGCGCGCAGCCGGGGTTTTATGTCGCCAGCCGCGGCCACCATGCCGACATCGGCGGCATCACGCCGGGGTCGGTGCCGCCGTTTTCACGCAGCATCGACGAAGAAGGCGTGCTGCTGGACAACCTGCTGCTGGTGCGCGACGGCCAGTTGCGCGAGGCCGACCTGCGTGCCCGGCTGGGCGCGGGCCGCTGGCCGGCGCGCAACCCCGACCAGACCATGGCCGACCTGCGCGCCCAGATCGCGGCCAACGAGAAAGGCGTGCAAGAGCTGCATGCGATGGTGGCGCAGTGGGGCCTGGCCACGGTGGTGGGCTACATGCGCCATGTGCAAGACAACGCCGAAGAGTCGGTGCGGCGTGTCATCACGGCGCTCAAGGACGGCCACTTCACGCTGCCGATGGACAACGGTGCGCAGATCGTCGTCAAGCTGACGGTCGATACCGGCCGCCGCGAGGCCACCATCGACTTCACCGGCACCAGCGCGCAGTTGCCCGACAACTTCAACGCGCCCAAGGCAGTGACCATGGCCGCGGTGCTGTATGTCTTCCGCACGCTGGTGGACGACGACATCCCGCTCAACGCCGGTTGCCTCAAGCCGCTGCAGGTCATCGTGCCGCCGGGCTGCATGCTCAACCCGAACCCGCCGGCAGCGGTGGTGGCGGGCAACGTCGAGACCTCGTCCTGCGTCACCAACGCGTTGTACGGCGCGCTGGGCGTCATGGCAGCCAGCCAGTGCACGATGAACAACTTCACCTTCGGCAACGAGACCTACCAGTACTACGAGACGATCTCGGGCGGCTCCGGCGCGGGGCCGGACTTTGACGGCACGCCTGTCGTGCAGACCCACATGACCAACTCACGCATGACCGACCCCGAGGTGCTGGAGTTCCGCTTCCCGGTGCGGCTCGACAGTTACGCGATCCGCACCGGCTCGGGCGGCGCCGGGCGCTGGCACGGTGGCGATGGCGGCGTGCGACGGGTGCGCTTCCTGCAGCCGATGACGGCCGCGATCCTGAGCAACGGCCGGCAGCACGGTGCGTTTGGTGCCGCCGGTGGCCAGGCCGGTGCGCCCGGCATCAACCGGGTCGAGCGGGCCGACGGCCGCACCGAGCCCCTGGCCTACATCGGCGAGGTGGCGATGCAGCCAGACGATGTGTTTGTGATCGAGACGCCCGGCGGTGGCGGTTGGGGCGAGCCGGCATGAACACCGAGGGCATGAACACCGCTGGCATGAACACCGAAGGCATGAACACCGCGGGCATCAAAACGCTGCTGATCACCGGTTTCGAGCCGTTTGACGGCGAGGCCGTCAACCCCTCATGGGCGGTGGCACAGGCGCTGCAAGGCCAGGTGATTGCCGGCGCCCGCGTCGCCGCTGTGCAACTGCCTTGCGTGTTTGCCCAGGCGCTGCCGGCGCTGCAGGCGGCGCTGGACCGGCAGCGCCCCGCCTGGGTGCTGGCGCTGGGGCTGGCCGGCAGCCGGTCGGCCATCAGCGTAGAGCGGGTAGCGATCAACCTGGCCGACGCACGCATCCCGGACAACGCCGGAGCCCAGCCGGTCGACGAGCCGGTGGTGGCCGGCGGGCCGGCGGCGTATTTCACCGGCTTGCCGGCCAAGGCGATCGTGGCTGCGCTGCAGCTGGCCGGCTGGCCGGCCGAGTTGTCGCATTCGGCCGGCAGTTTTGTCTGCAACCAGGTGTTTTACGGTCTGATGCATGCGCTGGCAGGTCAGCCCGGCGTGGTGGGCGGCTTCATTCACCTGCCGCCGCTGCCCGAGCAGGCGGCGCGCCATGCACTGTCGCGGCCGATGGCGTTGCCGGACCAGGTGGCAGCGCTGCGGCAGGTGATCGGGCTGGTGGCCGCCGGCACGCCGGAAGTGCACAGCGTGGGTGGCCGGGTCGACTGACACAGCGCACTGCGGGCGTCGCCCGCGTGACTATTGATCCTCGCGGTACCGTTTCCAGCGGTCCAGCGCGGTGCGCATCAACCGCTGCTGGTCACGGAAATGTTTGCAACTGCTGCAGGCCAGCCAGTGCAGGTGCAGCGACACCGACTCCAGGGGACGCAGCGGCCGGTCCTGGCTTTGCAGCACCAGGCGGGTCACGTCTTTGCAGCTTCGCATCAGTGGCATCGGGCAGACTTTGTCGAGTGGGGTTCGCGGAGATTCAGGTTGGGCCAGTGCGTGCAGAGAACCAGCGCAGCTGCAGGCAGTCCCGCAACCTCAAGCGGGCGCGGTGCAGCAGCACCCACAGGTTGGTCGATGAGATCTGCAGTTCCTTGCAGATTTCGTCAGTCTCCAGCTCCAGCCACTCGCGCATCATGAACACCCGGCCCTGGGCCGGTGGCAGCTGGTCGCAGCAGACCTGCAGCACGTCAAAGAACTGGCGCTGTCCGCAGGCCGCTTCGGGGCTGCCCCAGTCCTTCGGCTTGTCGGTCCAGTGGCCGGTGCGGTCGAACAGCGATTCGTCCAGGTCCTCGTTGTCCTCGACGCTCAGCACCGTGGCCTCGCGGGTGTGGCGGCGCAATTGGTCCACCACCTTGTGCTTGAGCACCCCCACCAGCCAGGTCTTGAGCTGCGACTGGCCGCCAAAGCCTTCAGGCTTTTCCAGCGCCGCCAGCACCGTGTCGGACACCGCGTCCTCGGCCCAGGCATCGTTGCGCAGCTGGGCCCGGGCAAAACGCATCAGCTGCGGGCGCAACGCCTCGACCTGGCGGGCAAAGTCGGTCGGCGGTGCGGGGTTGGCGGGCATGGCGTTGATCAGGGGCAGCAGTGCCCGCATGATGCCAGTCGCCAGTTACAGACCGCGCGAACGCAAAAAAGCCCGGGCGACACAGGGTCGACCGGGCTGGAAAACACCTGGATGCTGCAGATGACACACAGTGAGTTGCCGAACCCGTGTGTCCCTCCGCCCGGCCGCTCGAGGCCGGTGTCCAGGTGGGGACTCTTCAGTTGCCTTGACGAACGGCGATTTCGTTCTTGACAGCGACCACGCCGCCGACCTTGGTGGCGATGCTTTCGGCCGTCATCTTCTCTTTGTAGCTCTTGGCAAAGCCGGACAGCATGACGGTGCCCTTCATGGTCTCGACGCGGATGCTGGACGCATCGACATCAGGGTTGTCGACATAGCGGCCCTTGACGGCGGTGGTGATGGCGGCGTCATCGACGTAGGCGCCAATGCTTTCCTGGCCGCGGGTCACGGCACAGCCGGTGGCGCTGAGCAGGGCGATGGCGATGAAGGCGGCGCTGAGGGTGTGGCGAATGATCATGGTGAGGCTCCTGGGATGTGGATATATGACTTTGGTCTGACCGGGGTTGAGATGGGCCCGGCCGCCCATGTCTGGGCGGACTAGTCGCTCAACCAGTCCTTCAACTCTTCGGCATGTTCTTGCTCGTCGCTCAGGATGTCTTCGAGCAAGCGGCGGGTGGTGGTGTCCTTGTCGCCGATCATCGCGATGATCTGGCTGTAGGTCTCGATAGCCACCCGTTCGGCGATCAGGTTGGCGCGGATCATCGATTTCAGGCCTGTCGAGTCGTCATACGCCGCATGGCTGCGTGTGCTCAGGGTGTCGGGTGAAAAATCCGGTTCGCCGCCCAGTTGCACGATGCGCTGGGCCAGGCGGTCGGCGTGGGCCGATTCCTCGTTGGCATGCACCAGAAACTCTTCGGCAATCTTGGGCGACGCCAGACCGACCGCCGTGAAGTGGTGGCGGCGGTAGCGCAGCACACAAACCAGTTCAGTGGCCAGGCAGTCGTTGAGCAACTTGACGATGTCGTTGCGCCAGGGGCCGTAACTGGGTGTCACCGCACCTTGGTCCAGGCTGGTACGCGCCGCCTCGATCGCCTTCAGATCGAGCACCATGCGCTCGGGCTTGGCTGCTGCGTTGCTGCCGTGGGCTTGTTCGTGGACGATGACCATGGGGTGTTCCTGGGCGGTTGGGAGGTGGGCCCGGCCTGTTCGCATCCGGTATGGGTTGCGTGAAGCCGATGACTGCACTGTAGAAACCGCCGCCACTTGCAGCCATAGTCGGCAGGCGCGACGCTTTGTAGGACAGCGCCGCAGCGCTGCGTCGGCGGCTCAGTCCGGCGCAGTCAGGGCGCTGGCCGACTGGCGGGTCGGCGCAGCGTCGAGCAGCGGCAGCAAGAAGCAGTGGCTGCCACTGCCCAGCGCGCGCCAGTCCAGGGGCTGGCCGGGCGCCAGCGTTACCGCGTCGGCCGGCGCCATGGCGCGGATGGCGGCCAGGCTGGCACCGCGTGCCAGGATGAACCGCAGGTGCAGGCCATCGCGCCGCAAGCTCAGTTCGGCATGCGGCCAGTGCGACGGCAGACAGGGGTTGAACTGCAGTGACTGCGCCTGCAACTGCAAGCCGAAGATGGACTCCACCGCCGCCCGGTGCAACCAGGCTGCCGCGCCGGTGTACCAGCTCCAGCCGCCCCGCCCCACATACGGCGGCTGGCTGTAGATATCCCCTGCCACCGCGTAAGGCTCGATGCCATAGGCCGCACCCTGGGTCGGGTGGCTGGCACGGTGGGCCGGGCTGAGCCAGGTGAACGACCGGTAGGCGGCGTCGGCGCCGGCGGGATCGACGGTTGCTTCAACCTCGGCCGACGGGCCATGCCACCGCGCTTGCGCCTGCACATGCATTTGCGCCTGCGCCATCAGCGTCCAGACCGCCGCATGGGAGTACTGGCCGCCGTTTTCACGCACACCCGGCGGGTAGGCCTGGATGTAGCCGGCGCTCGGCTCGGCATGCACCAGCGGCGGGTCCAGCAGGCGGATCAGGCCGGCGTCGGCGTCCACCAGCTGGGTCTCGACCGCGGCCATCGCCATGCGTTGCAGCGCCGGCGGCGCCACCCCGGACAGCACCGACCAGGCCTGGGCGATCAGGTCGATGCGGGCCTCGCTGCTGGTGTGCGACCCCAGCGCCTGGCCGTCGTCGAAAAACGCCCGCTTGAACCACTGGCCGTCCCAGGCCGGGCCCATCAGCGCGGCCTGCCAGCCGACGGCGGCGGCCTGCCAGCGCTGCGCTCGGGGGCCGTCGCCGCGGGCTTGGGCCAGTGGCGCAAAGTCGGCCACCAGCCGGCACAGGAACCAGGCCAGCCAGACCGACTCACCGCGCCCGCCATGGCCGACCCGGTTCATGCCGTCGTTCCAGTCGCCGGTGCCCATCAGCGGCAGGCCGTGCACGCCGACCCGCAGGCTGTGGTCGATGGCGCGGGCCGCATGCTCGTAGACGCTGGCGCTCTGGGCGCTGACGGTGGGTGTGGTGTAGGCGTCTTCGGCGCCCTCCGGGATCGGGCCGGCATCGATGAAAGGCACCACCTCATCGAGCAGGCTGGTGTCTCCGGTGCTGCGCAGGTGGTGCACGCAGGCATGGGCCAGCCACAGCAGGTCGTCCGAGAAGTGCGTGCGCACGCCGTTGCCCTGCGGGTTGTGCCACCAGTGCTGCACATCGCCCTCGGGGAACTGGCGCGACGCGCACAGCACGATCTGCTCGCGCAACATCTGCGGCGCGGCCCAGGCCAGCGCCATGCTGTCCTGTAACTGGTCGCGAAAGCCGGTGGCGCCGCCCGCCTGGTAGAACGCGGCCTTGGCCCACAGCCGGCACGACACGGTCTGGTACAGCAGCCAGCGGTTGACCATCACATCGAACAGCGGGTCGGGCGTCCGGACGGTTGTGGCGCCCAGCAGCGCGTCCCAGCGGGCTTGCACCTGGCCCAGCCGTTGCGCGGCGGGCACCGTGGCGGCCTCGGCGGCGAGCTGTCTCGCGGCATCCGGGCTGGCCGCATAGCCCAGCAGGAACACCCGCTCGACCGACTCGCCCGGCGCCAGCTGCAGCCGGGTTGACAGCGCGGCGACGGGGTCGCTGCCGGGGCCGCTGCGCTGGCCAAAGTGGTCGGGCAGCACCAGGCGGCCGCGGGCATCAAAGCATTCGCGGCGGTCGCAGGTCCAGTCATCGGCCGGCTCGGTGCTGCCGCCCGCGCTGGCCAGGGCCAGAAAGGCCGTGCCGTCGCCAAAACCGGCCGAGTGGTCGAGCTGCGTGGCCAGCAAGGCCAGCATCCGGGGCCCGAAACGGCTGCCCTCGTGGCCCACGCTGCCCGACCCGGACAGGCGCTGGTGGTAGGCGGCGGTCAACACGCTGTTGCGGTCGCTGCGCTGGCCGCCCATCATCCACTCGGCCATCGCGGTCAGCCGCAACTGCAGGGGGCGCGGGCCGTGGTTGAGCAGGCGCACC
>JBKJKU010000237.1:0-4177 GCA_046597355.1 Aquabacterium sp. | reverse complement strand
GGCGCGGTTCTGCGGGTCGCCAGCCTGTTGGCCGAAGCCGCCGAGATGCAACTCGACCCGCTGATCGCCCTGCAGCAACACCAGCCGCGGCTGGTGCGTTGCCTGGGCTTGGACCTGATCGCCATTGCACCTCAGCTTCCCGGTTTCAGCAGCTTTACCGCGGCGGTGACCGAACTGCTGCACTGAGCGAGCACAGCTGGCGCCTGCGCGGGCAAAGTGCCCAGGTGCCTGGCAATGCGTCAGCTTGGGGCGCGTAGCGGCCATTGCGAGCGGCAGCTTGTTGACATGCCCTTCGGCGGCAACGGCTACATCAACGAATACCCCTCGGCCGCCTGTGGCGCGACGCCAAGCTTTGCGAGATCGGGTCCGGCACCAGCGAGATCCGCCGCATGCTGATCGGCCGAGGGCTAACCGGCGAGACGATTTAGGGTGCGAGCGGCCGCGCAGGTCGGACCCGACGCAGTGCTTGCGCGCACCCGGCACCCCTTTCTTGCTTGAGCCGCGACCGCGCATGTAAGCAGCGACATGCTGTATTGCCGCCGTTGGTCGTGCACTGTGCACGCCCTCGGCCCTCAAGCCATTGATGCGCGGCAACCGTGACGGCGCGCGGCCGTGCCCTCGCCTGGTCGTTTGCAACAAGTGATGCGAAACGTCGCCAGCCCCTACAGGCTGGCGCAGCCCGGTCGATAACCAGATGTCATTGAAAAAGGGCAAATCTCGCGAAAGCGGGAGACGCAAAGTCATCGGTCTACCGGGCGCGAGCCCCATGACGGCAGGACTGCCAGGCAAGGGTCGGTACGACTTGGCGCATCCGCGCCCGCAAGCAGCCCGCCGGCGTGGTGCGCGTCCCAAAACACGCAGGCATTCATGCATCACTTCCGCTCCCCGCAATCCGCCGTCGCAACGCTGGCACTTCATCGCCTCGCGCATGCGTCGCTGCTGGCATTGGCTACGCTCGGCACGTCCGGCTTCGCCGCAGCGCCCGCCGACCCACTCGTTCCCGGTCGCATTCTGGTCATGCCACGGGCTGGCCTGAGCGATGCCGGCTTGGCGGCCATCCTCAGCCAGCATGGCGGCGGCAAGGGACGCCGCATCGGTGCCAGCCAACTGCACATCGTCGACCTGCCGGCGGGCAACGAGGCGGCGGCGGTTGAGCGGCTATCGCGTCACCCGCACATCAAGTTCGCCGAACTAGACCGCCGTATCTCGCCCTCGTTCGCGACCAACGATCCGTACTTTGGCAGCCAGTGGCACCTGCCCGTCATCGGTGCGAACGTCGCCTGGGATGCGGCCCGCGGCGACGGCGTCACCATCGCGATTCTCGACACAGGCGTCGACGGTACACACCCGGACCTGAGCGCACGCATGGTCGCGGGCTGGAACGTCTATTCCAACAACGCCGACACCGCCGACGTCTACGGCCACGGCACCAAGGTCGCCGGGACCGCCGCCGCCATCCTCGCCAACGGCACTGGCGTGGCGGGCGTGGCAGGGAATGCACGGATCATGCCGATCCGCATCTCCGCCGCTGACGGATCGGCAACTTACAGCGCGATGGCGCAGGGGGTGACCTGGGCGGCTGACCACGGTGCGCGTGTCGCGAACATCAGCTACATCGCAGCCGCCAGCGCCTCGGTCATCAGTGCTGCCAACTACATGAAGAACAAGGGCGGGCTGGTGGTCACGGCGGCCGGCAATGCCGGAACGGATCCGGGGATCACGCCGACGACGGCGTTGATCGCGGTGGCCGCGACCGACGCGTCGGACTCGCGCACCAGCTGGTCGAATTTCGGCAACTACGTCCAGCTGTCCGCTCCCGGCGCCGGCATTTACACGACCACCAGCGGCGGCGGCTACGGCGCCGTTTCGGGCACATCGTTCTCGAGCCCGGTCACGGCCGGTGTGGCAGCGTTGGTGATGTCGGCGAATCCGGCGCTCTCATCCAGCAGCGTGGAATCTATCCTGTACAGCACGGCAGTCGACCTCGGCGCTGCTGGCCGCGATCCTTACTACGGCTACGGTCGCGTCAACGCCGCGGGCGCAGTCAGCGCGGCACGCGACGCCGTGGTCGGGATCGACGCCACCGCGCCCATCGCCTCGATCGAGGCGCCGCTGCGCGCCAGCAGCGTGGCTGGCTGGGTGGCGGTCAACGTCAGTGCGTCCGACAACGTCGGCGTGACCAAAGTCGAACTGCGCAGCAACGGAACGCTGGTGGCAACGGATACCGCGGCGCCCTATGCCTTCAGCTGGGATTCGACGGCCGTCGCCAACGGCATGACGAACCTGGTGGCAACGGCCTACGATTCCGCGGGCAATGCCGGTGCGTCGGCGGTTGTGGAAGTCAACGTCGCCAACGTCACGGTGGTCGGCGCCGACACCACGCCGCCGACCGTGCGTCTGACGCAGCCCACGAACGGCGCGAAGGTCAACGGCAACGTGACCATCAGCGTCGAAGCGACCGATAACGCTGGGGCGGCCGCAATTCGTCAGACGCTATTCATCGACGGTCAGCGCGTCGCCTCGGCCAACGGTGGATCGTTGACCTACAGATGGAATACCCGCACGGCCGCGGCCGGGATGCATGTCATTACCGCGGTGGCAGCCGACGCTGCCGGCAATACCGCGAGTCAGACGGCCCAAGTCAGCAAGTAGAAAGACGTCAGCACGCCGGGCGGCCAGTCCAACCCGACGTCATAAAAAAACGCGGCCATAGCCGCGCTTTGTTGAATGCGCCAGAAGCTGATGCGCTGGAAGAAAGTGGCGATCAGGCGGCGGACCGGTCGTCTCAAGACAGGGTACGGCGCCTCGCAGCGTAGGCACCCAGCAGACCGACGCCCAGCAGACCCAGAATGCCCGGCTCGGGGATCTGCTGAGGAGGCTGTCCACCACCCGCCACGCTGGTGATGTACAGCGTCTCGGGGCCATTGTTCGTCGAGCCTAGACCAAACTGAAAGCCGCCACCGGCATAGCATTGGGACAACACCGGACAGGCCGCGTCGGCCAGCGCCCCTTGCGCCGCGTCGAGCACGAAGACGAAGCCCGAGCCGCCGATGCCGGTACCCGTTCCTTGGGTCAAGTCGATGTCCGGACCGGTGTACTGGAAATTTCCAAGCAACGTGCCGCCCAGCGAATACAGGGAAAGGTAGAGGTCGGTCAAGGTGACGGTTACGTCTCGCCCGGTTTCAGCGATGTTCACAACCAGGGCAAGGTCGCTGGCATCCGTCGACGACACGGTGCTGAGCAAGCGAGTCGTGTTGATCGCCTGGTTGTCGCCACCCAACAGTCCGTTCAGGCACGAAAAGTTGGAGCTCGCACCCCCGGTGGACGAAACGCATCCTGATTCGATCGTGGGGTTACCCGGCGTGCTGCCGTCGCCTGCGGTAACGAGGGTATTGACCGCCCCGAGCCCGCTTCCTTGAACCTGAACAGCTGGCGCGAAGATAAGGTCAGCTTGCGCGGAGCCCGCGGCCAATACCAAGCAGGTACCGATCGCTGCGCTGAGCGCGCTCAGCTTGCCGAGGCTCGAGTTAAATTTGTTCAACATTTTGTTACTCCTAGTGGTTTACCATTAATTATGAGTATGGAGCAAATACCGTGCCTCGTATACAAATCAACAAGTTAGCCGCGCTCACCGCGTGAAGTGTCAAAAATTTCGACATCTCCTTCACTGCCTGGCGCTGGACGACGTGTACCGGCGCGTCACCGAAGGCGAACCTGACTTCGTGAAGCCCCCCCCGACCGACGAGACGCTGCAGACGGTGTTGCACAAAATCATCACCCAGCTGAGAAGTTGCGAACAGATGTTGCCGGTGTGAACGTTCGACACCTTCCTGGCGCTTTACGCCTGCGCCTTCAGCCAGCCAGCCATTGGCTAACCTGGTGGCCATGAAAGATGACTTTGGCGGCGTCGGAGCGCGCCTGAACGACGCCGCGCCCCGCCCGCAAAAGCCGGCTGATACCGGGCAACAACTGGGTGGAATTACGGTGCGAGCAATGCCGGGGCAGGCGAGGTGTTGATCCTGCAACGGAAAACCCCCAACTTCCCGCGGCGCGCGACTTTGGCTTCGACCGCCTGCGGTTCTGGCGCCTGAACCTGGCCACCGCCGGTTACGCCCGTTGGCTGGCGGGTCAGCTGTCCGTGGATACCGACCGCGCCGAAGTGGCCGGCCTGCTGCTG
>JBKJKU010000228.1:0-4830 GCA_046597355.1 Aquabacterium sp. | reverse complement strand
GGCGTGCCGGTAGCACACCCTCAAAGCGCAATCAGATCGTGAATTCTTCGATCTTGGCGCCAGCAGCCAGCGCGGCTTTGAGCCACTTGGGTTGCAGGCCACGGCCAGTCCAGCTGTCGCCGGTGGCAGCGTTGCGGTACTTTGCAGCTACTTTGCCGGTGGGTTTGACAACCCCGGCGGCGCGCACGCTGGCCACTTTGCCGGCAATATCGGCAGCGGTCAGGCCAAACTCAGCCATCAGGGCACGGCATTTGCCAATGGCGTCGGCGCGTGATTCACGCTGAACGTCGGCGATCTTCTTTTCGAGTTCGGCGCGTTGCGCCAGCAGGTCTTGCAGTGAGGACATATTCGGGCTCCAGGAGAAACGATGGTAGGGCTAGTGTAGTCCAGATTTTAAATTGCCGAACCTACTCAGTTTCCCGCAGTTGATTATTGTTGGCGCAGCGGTATCAAGGCGCCGGCGGCACGTAACCCGCAGGTTGGTCGGCACCCTCGCCAAAAAAGTAGCGCTCCATCTGCCGCGCCAAATATTGACGGGCCCGCTGGTCCGCCAAATTCAGCCGGTTCTCATTGACGAGCATCGTTTGGTGCTTCAGCCAGGCCGCCCAGGCCTCTTTGCTGACATTCAGATAGATCCGTTTGCCCAAATCACCCGGGTACGGCACAAAATCCAGGCCTTCGGCCTCTTTTTTCAGATAGACGCATTGCACGGTGCGGGCCATGTGGATTCTCCTTGGCGGGTTTGTATCAGTTCGGTCAGGCCGGTCAGGCCAGTTTTTTAACCAGAACCTGCGAGCGCCGGTCCCAGTTGTACTTGCGTTTGCGGGCTTCTGGCAGCCAGTCGGGATCGACCGCTGCAAAGCCGCGTTTGATGAACCAGTGCATGGTGCGCGTGGTCAGCACGAAAATGCTGTCCAGCCCCTGCGCGCGGGCGCGCTGCTCGACCCGTTTGAGGATGCGCTCGCCGTCGCCCTGCCCTTGCACCTGCGGCGATATGGTCAGCGCCGCCATCTCGCCGGTGCGGGCTTCCGGGTACGGGTACAGCGCAGCGCAGCCAAAAATCACGCCGTCGTGCGCGATCACGGTGTAATTGGCAATGTCGCGCTCAATCTCGTTGCGCTCGCGCCGCACCAGTGTGCCGTCGCGCTCAAAGGGCTCGATCAATTGCAGAATGCCGCCCACGTCGTCGGCGGTGGCTTCGTGCAGGCTTTCGAGCTTTTCATCGACCACCATGGTGCCGATGCCGTCGTGGGTAAATACCTCCTGCAATATCGCGCCATCGACTGCAAAGGGCAGGATGTGTGACCGCTCGACGCCCGCCTCGCAGGCTTTGACGCAATGCTGCAGGTAAAACGCAAGGTCGGTTGGCTGCGTCGGTGCGGGCAGGGTATCGAGCAGGCGGCGGGCATCGGCCAGCGCCATTTCAGTGTCGATCGCGCTGTCGGGATTGTTCAGGTCTTCCAGGATGCCGGGAATCTCGGACATGAACAACAGCTTGTCGGCCTGCAGGGCAATTGCGGTGGCGGTCGCTACTTCTTCCATGCGCAAATTGAAGGCCTCGCCGGTGGGCGAAAAACCGAACGGGCTGAGCAGCACCAGCGCGCCGATATCGATGGCCCGCCGGATCGTCGCGGCATCGACCCGGCGCACCAGCCCAGAATGCATGAAATCCACGCCGTCGACGATACCCACCGGCCGTGCCGTCAGAAAGTTACCAGAAACCACCCGCACCGTGGCATTGGCCATCGGGGTATTGGGCAAACCTTGAGAGAACGCGGCCTCAATCTCGAAGCGCAATTGGCCGGCGGCCTCTTGTGCGCAGTCCAGGGTGACGGCGTCGGTGATGCGGGTGCCATGGCTGTAGCGCGAACTGTGGCCCTTGGCTTTGAGTTGCTCGTCGACTTGCGGCCTGAAGCCATGCACCAGCACCAGCTTGATGCCCATGGCATGCAGGATCGCCAGGTCCTGGACAAAGACGTTGAGCTTGCCGGCGGCGACCAGCTCGCCGGCCATGCCGATCACGAAGGTCTTGCCGTGGTAGGCGTGGATATAGGGCGCCACGGCGCGAAACCATGGGACGAAGGTGTGCGGGAAGACCAGGCTCATGGTGCAGCGGATTGTGCCGCAGGGCCCAGTCCCGACGCCGGGACGGACCCTGCCAGGCCGTGGCGGTTCGACGCGCACCGGAGCGCCAGGTTTTTAGACACCGCAGGCTGTCCGCCGTACATTGCGCAGCAAACGCCTTGAGACCCGACGGACGCCACGCCATGCAACCTCATGCTTTCATCGCGATGCCGTTCGGTGCCAAACCCGGACCGGACGGCAAGAGCACGATCCGCTTCGACCGGGTGTTGTCCGACCTGCTGCGGCCGGCCTTGCTGCACGCCGGCTTCGAGGTGTTCCGGGCCGATGAAGAGCAACGCGCCGGTGACATCCGGGTCGACATGTTCCAGGAACTGCTGGCGGCTGATCTGGTGCTGGCCGACCTGACCTCGGCCAACCCCAATGTCTGGTACGAACTGGGCGTGCGCCATGCACTGCGGTCGCGCGGCGTGGTGCTGGTGGTCGGGGTGTTGCCAGGGTTCAACCCGCCGCCGGTGTTTGACCTCTACACCGACCGCAAACTGCATTACGCGCTGACCGCCGACGGTGTGCCCGATCCCGCCAGCCTGTCTTCCACGGTCGCGGCGCTGGCGGCGATGGCCCTTGAAACCCTGGCGGCATCGACCCGGCGTCGGGTCAGCCCTGTCTACCAACTGCTGCCGTACCTGGAGCAGCCGCAGTGGAAGCGCTTGTTGCTGGCTGGCGACAACGAGTTTCGCGGCGCCTACGAAACCTGGTCGGACCGCATGGAGGTGGCGCGCCAAAGCAACCGGCCGGGCGACATCCTGACGCTGGCCGACGAGACGCCGACCCGTGCACTGGCGCTGGAGGCGCGGCGCATGGCCGGCAACAGCCTGCTCAAGTTGCGGCAGCCAGCGTTGGCACTGGAGCAGTTCAACAAGGCGCTGGTGATCGACCCGGAGGACATTGCCAGCCGCCAGAAGCAGACGGTTTGCCTGGGTCGCCTGAACCGTTTTGCCGAGGCCCGCACCGGCGTGCAGGCGCTGGTGCGCGACGCCGCACAGGACGCTGAGTTGCGTGCGCTGGCAGGCCGGGTTGAAAAGGACGCCTGGACCGCGCGCTGGCGGCCCCGCGGCGGTGTGGGCAGCGTGGTCGAGCCTGCGGTGCTGCAAGCCGCTGCTGCCGGCGAGGACGCGCTGCTGGCCGAGGCGATTGCGCCCTACCGCCAGGGCTTCGAGGCCGACCCACGCCATTTCTACGCCGGCATCAACGCCCTGACGCTGACCGTGTTGCGCGCCCATTTGGCTGAGATGTCCGGCTATGTCGATAACGCCGCAGATACCGAGGCACTGCGGGGTGGCGTGCGCTGGTCGGTTGCAGCGGCGCTGGCACGCGACCCGAGGGACTATTGGGCGCGCGCCACGTTGGCCGAGTGGAGCCTGCTCAGCGAGGACGGCAGGACCATTCAGCGGTCTTGGCGGGTGGCAGTGGCCGCGGCGCAGGGCGACTGGTTTGCGCTCGACTCGTCACGCCAGACCTTGCTGTTGCTGGGCGACCTGGGGTTCCGTCCGGTGGAAACAGCCGATGCGCTGGCGATCGTCGAGCGTGAGATCGTCCGTCTGACCGCGCCGTTCGACCCCCGCCATGTGCTGCTGTTCTCGGGCCACCGGATGGACTCGCCCGACAGCAACACGCCGCGGTTTCCGCCGTCCATGGAGCCGGCAGCCGCAGCACGCATCGCGGCAGCCTTGGCAGCGCTGGATGCAGGCCCCACCGATCTGGCGCTGTGCCAGGCAGCAGCGGGTGGCGACATCCTGTTTCTCGAAGCCTGTGCCGCCCGCGGCGTCCGGTGCCAGGTGATGCTGCCCATGGACGAGCCAGCGTTCATCGAGGAGTCGATCCTGCCCAGCGCCAACGGTGCCGGCTGGCGTGACCGCTGGTTTGCCCTCAAGTCCAACTTGAGCGATTCGCCGCTCATCATGCCGGACGAATTGGGCACCGGGCCGAAGGGACAGAATTTGTTCGAGCGTTGCAACCGGTGGTTGCTCAACACCGCACTGGTGTCCGGCCCTGAACGGTTGCGCTTCATCGGCCTGTGGAACGGCGCTGGCGGCGATGGCCCCGGTGGCACCAAGCACATGATGAATGAAGCGCGCCGCCGCACCGGGCGTGTGGAATGGATCGACACCCGCACGCTGAGTTGATCGGCCTGCGGGTGGGTGGGGGCGGCAGACGGTTTGCGGCTCTGCGCTGTCTTTCCCCTGGTGGCGATGCAGTCGTTCGACGTGCGGCGTGCGGCGTTCGAGGTTGGGCGTTCGACGTTTGACGTGCAGAGTGCGGCGCCAAGGCAACCAAGGCCGTCGGGCAACCGCCTCCGTTCATGCCCGGGCCAGAGGCCCGGGCCTTCGCCAGGCACAAAGTGTCCTCAGGACACTTTGAGTCCGGGCTCAGTCCTCCATGCCGGCCGGTCGAAATTCCTCCCTTTTTTCCACTGCGCCGGTCACCCAACACCCTTGGCCGCCGCCACCGTTGCCGCCTGCTTTGGCTTGAAAACCCAGCCCGGCGCTGGGCGCATCAACGTCAGTGCAGGAGATCCGCCACCGGCGCGGTAAGGCTGTTGAAACCGGGCAGTTGAGGCGCCAGGGCGACCAGGTCCAAGCCCAGGCAACGCACCAGCCGCGGCTGGTGTTGCTGCAGGGCGATCAGCGGGTCGAGTTGCATCTCGGCGGCTTCGGCCAACAGGCTGGCGACCCGCAGAACCGCGCC